>NZ_JBEAIJ010000035.1:0-117517 GCF_040065315.1 Klebsiella sp. CN_Kp100 | reverse complement strand
CCCCGTTACACAAAATGCAGAGATGGCTTGCATAACGGGAGGTGTCCATATACGGACAGGCGCCTCAGGCGCCGCCTCCGGGAGACGTTGCGGTGGCGTGATTCAGCCAGATAATCTGGCCCTGCTGCTCCCATTGACGCATTTGATTCACCTGGGCGCTACAGGGCGCCTCTCCGCACCAGACCATTAGCGTACTGTCGGGGAAAAGCTCCGGTCGGATCTGGTTCAGCGAATGGGCGAGAATATCCACCCGCCAGCCCTGTTCGCTGGCTATCCAGCCCTCCAGCCATAGCCGGGTGATATCGTTCACATTCCAGCCCATAATCAGCGCATGGTCGCCGGGATATTTTGCCGTCGAGGACAGGCATCGGGCGATATGATTAATCAGAATGCCGTCCAGGATGCCCCGCATTGCCAGCAACGTTGGCTGCGGGCTGAGCAGGCGCTGGCGTAAGGGGTTAACCAGGTGCTTCACCAGGGTTTGCGCAGAGTCGGTGTGGTTACGCTCCTTCAGCCACATCCGCAGGCGATGATAACTTCCGTTTTGCAGATAGCCGAGCAGCATCTCCTGCCGATCGCGCCAGCCGTCGACCCTCTCCTGCTCATTATCCATCAGCAGCGTTTTCACTTTCCCGACCTGCACGCCGGAGTCAATCCAGCGTTTGATTTCGCGAATACGGTCTATCTCATATTCATTAAACAGGCGGTGGCCGCCGTCGGTACGCTGAGGTTTCAGTAATCCGTAGCGCCGCTGCCAGGCGCGTAACGTCACGGGATTGATATCGCAAAGCTGGGCAACTTCGCCAATTGTATAAAGCGCCATTTTCTCCTCCCGCTGTGTTCTCCTCTATTAACTGTAGAAGCTGTTTGCCGAAGCGGAGATTTTTGTCTGTTTTTTGTACAAAAACGGATCGTCGAGGCGCTAAGAAGTGTGATCCTGAACATGAATTATCATTTTCATGTATTGCTTCAAAGAAAGTTATAAGCAAGCAGTGTATGTTACGCGCTTTCAAATGAAGTGTGGTCTGCGGGTATGTACGAGTTTGATCTGGTGTTGCTGCTGCTTCAGCAGATGTGCGTGTTTTTGGTCATTGCGTGGCTGATGAGCAAAACGCGTCTGTTCATCCCGTTAATGCAGGTCACCGTCCGTTTGCCGCATAAGCTCTTGTGCTACGTGACCTTCTCTATTTTCTGCATCCTCGGCACCTACTTTGGCCTGCATATCGAAGATTCGATCGCCAATACGCGAGCCATCGGCGCGGTGATGGGCGGCCTGCTGGGCGGACCGGTGGTCGGCGGCCTGGTGGGACTGACCGGCGGCCTTCATCGCTACTCGCTGGGCGGCATGACCGCGCTGAGCTGTATGGTTTCCACCATCGTTGAAGGACTGCTCGGCGGGCTGGTGCACAGCATTCTGGTTAAACGCGGGCGACCGGATAAAGTCTTCAGCCCGCTCACGGCCGGCGCGATTACCTTTTTTGCTGAAATGGTGCAGATGTTGATCATTTTGCTGATCGCTCGCCCGTTCGAAGATGCCCTGCATCTGGTACAAAGCATCGCTGCCCCCATGATGGTGACTAATACCGTCGGGGCGGCGCTGTTTATGCGTATCCTGCTGGATAAGCGGGCGATG
The DNA here is from genome assembly GCF_040065315.1 of Klebsiella sp. CN_Kp100. Taxonomy (NCBI): domain Bacteria; kingdom Pseudomonadati; phylum Pseudomonadota; class Gammaproteobacteria; order Enterobacterales; family Enterobacteriaceae; genus Klebsiella; species Klebsiella sp. CN_Kp100. Next base: position 115,884 of record NZ_JBEAIJ010000035.1, on the reverse strand, counting down.
TTTGAAAAATATACCTCGGCTTTCTCGGCCACTGCGCTGAAGGTGGCGGCGTCGACGGAGGGGATCCTGCGCCAGGGGTTTAACGAAGAGAACAGCATGAAGGTCGCGCAGGTACTGATCCAGGAGCTGGATATCGGCGCGGTGGCGATCACCGATCGCGACAAGCTGCTGGCGTTTACCGGGATCGGCGACGATCACCATCTGCCCGGGAAGCCTATTTCTTCGCTCTATACCCAAAAGGCGATCGATACCGGCGAGGTGGTCTATGCCGACGGTAACGAGGTGCCCTACCGCTGCTCGATTCATCCTAACTGTAAGCTGGGCTCCACGCTGGTTATTCCGCTGCGCGGCGAGAATCAGCGGGTGATTGGCACGATAAAACTTTATGAAGCGAAAAACCGCCTGTTCAGCTCCATCAACCGCACGCTGGGGGAGGGGATTGCCCAGCTGTTATCCGCGCAGATCCTGGCCGGACAGTATGAGCGGCAAAAGGCGTTGCTAACGCAGTCGGAAATCAAGCTGCTGCACGCCCAGGTGAACCCGCACTTCCTGTTCAACGCGCTGAATACCCTGAAAGCGGTGATTCGCCGCGATAGCGACCAGGCGGGGCAACTGGTGCAGTATCTGTCGACCTTTTTCCGCAAAAACCTGAAACGGCCAGCGGAGATCGTGACCCTGGCGGATGAGATCGAGCATGTAAACGCCTATTTGCAGATTGAGAAAGCGCGCTTTCAGGCCAACCTACAGATCCACATGCTGGTGCCGGAAGCGCTGGCCCAGCATCAACTGCCGGCTTTTACCCTACAGCCGATAGTCGAAAACGCCATTAAGCACGGGACTTCGCAGCACCTTGGGGTGGGGGAAATCACCATTCGCGCCAGCCAGTACCAGCGCTGGCTGCAGCTGGATATTGAAGATAACGCCGGGTTATATCAGGACAAACCCAGCGCCAGCGGACTGGGCATGAATCTGGTTGATCGCCGTCTGCGGGCGCGCTTCGGCGCCGATTGCGGGATCACCGTCACCTGCGAGCCGGAATGTTTTACCCGCGTCACGCTGAGACTGCCTCTGGAGGAAAACGCATGTTAAAAGTATTAATTGTCGACGATGAGCCGCTGGCGCGTGAAAACCTGCGTATTTTGCTGGAGACCCAGCCGGATATCGAGATTGTGGGCGAATGCGGAAATGCCGTAGAGGCGATTGGCGCAGTACACAAGCTGCACCCGGACGTGCTGTTTCTGGATATCCAGATGCCGCGTATCAGCGGTCTTGAGATGGTTGGCATGCTTGACCCGGAGCATCGGCCCTATATCGTCTTTCTCACCGCATTTGACGAGTACGCGGTGAAAGCCTTTGAAGAGCACGCGTTTGATTATTTGCTGAAGCCAATAGAGTCCGCCAGGCTGGAAAAAACGCTGGCTCGACTGCGCCAGGAGCGCAGCCTGCAGGATATGACCGCCCTCGACGATACCCAGCAGGCGCTAAAGTATATTCCCTGCACCGGCCACAGCCGCATCTGGCTACTGCAGATGGAAGACGTGGCCTTCGTCAGCAGCCGGATGAGCGGGATTTACGTGACCGATCGCGAAGGAAAGGAGGGTTTTACCGAGCTCACCTTACGCACCCTTGAGAGCCGAACGCCGCTGCTGCGCTGCCATCGCCAGTACCTGGTGAACATGTCCCATCTCAAGGAGATCCGCTTTGAGGAAAACGGCCAGGCGGAGTTGCTGATGCGTGCCGGGCAAACGGTGCCGGTGAGCCGCCGCTATCTGAAAAGCCTGAAAGAGGCGATTGGTCTGTAAAACGGCGGAATCGTGATAAACTGTGCGGCAGAATTTTTCATCATGAAGGCAATATGATCAGTAACGATATTCTCCGTAGCCTGCGCTACACCCTGAAAACCAATAACAGCGGCCTGGTACGTATTTTTGCGCTAGCGGATGCGCCGGTCAGCGCCGAACAGCTGGTACCCTGGCTGAAAAAAGAAGACGAAGAGGGGTTTGTGCGCTGCCCGGATGTCGTGCTGTCGAATTTTCTCAACGGCCTGATTTACGACAAACGCGGTAAAGATGCGTCGGCGCCGCCGCTGGCGGTAGAACGCCGGGTGAATAATAATATCGTGCTGAAAAAACTGCGTATTGCCTTTTCCCTGAAGACGGATGACATTCTCGCTATCCTCACTCAGCAGAAATTCCGCGTCTCGATGCCGGAAATCACCGCCATGATGCGCGCCCCGGTGCATAAAAACTTCCGCGAATGCGGCGACCAGTTTCTGCGCTACTTCCTGCGCGGGCTGACCGAGCGCGAACACGCGAAATCCTGATATGCCTCCCCGGCTTGCGGCGTTAACGCCAGAGCCGGGCTCCCCGAATGTACGGCCCTGTAGCCTGACCGGGGTAGCCCTGCTAAGCGTAGCGTAAGCCGGGAGTTCTCCGCGCCAGTCTGGGTTATTTCACTTCTTTAAAACCCTGTGATTTCAACATTTTTTCCGACTCGCTCAGCGAAATAAACTTTTGCGAACAGTCGGTAAAGCTGGCCCCGGGTAATTGACACAGCTCGCTGATTTTAGCCTGATTAAAGTCGATGGAGAGGTGTTCCTGCGCGGCGCTTTCTTTATAGTCGACGCTGTGGGTGACGCCTTTGATTTTGCTGTAGGCCACGCCGATAGGATCGATGATCTTGCGCGCCTGCTCTTCGTTACTCACCCCGAGTGATGTATAGGGAATAGTATTCTCCGCGTCCTGGCGGGTAACGACATCGTCTTTGTAGTGATAGGTGTAGGTCAGGTCTACGCCGTTCATCGTGTTGTGAAACGTCTTGACCTCATCTTTGTTGTTATCGCAGCCGACGAGCGCGGCCATCATTAACGTTGCGCCCAGAGCGGCGGTAATCCTGCGGTTAAATTTCATTATCATTCCTTGTTAATCAATCATCATCTCTAATTGTATACAGAGTTGGGCGATAGCGCTGAGCGTATCCTCGGAAGTCGCCGTTTCGCGCTCGGCCAACTGGTGGAGCAGGCGCGCGAGATGATTAAATCCGCCGTTGGTTAAATCGTCGCTCAGCGTCATCGCTTCGCGAAAAAGGCCCTTTTGCTGATAGCGCAGGCCGTTGTGCATAATCTGGATCAGCAGCGCCCGGGTGCGCTGCAACAGCGTCAGGGCCAGCGACCGCGGCGGCAGGATATCGCCGGCAGGCAGTGGCCCAACGGGAAGCGGTTCCGCGTTCAGCGCCCAGCCGCGGGTGCGGGTCATCATTACCAGCGGTTCCAGGCTAAGCTGCCCGCGGCTAAAGGTGACCATCCCGGACACCATCACTACCGGATCGTCCTCCTGGCTGAGCAGCGCCGCCATTCGCTCAACGGCATAGGGCGCGCTGGCGGCGGCGGGAAGGGACAGCAGCAAAACGTTGTCTTGCCCTTCGCCGCTGAGAACCTGCGCATCCAGCGTTTGCCGGGCGGCGTCCCATCCGACGGCAAGACAGGCATCCACCGGCAAAATAAACAGATTATCCACCTGATTAAGCGGACGCACCCACGCCGGAGGGCGCTGGCGCAGATACTCACGCAGCGCCGCAACCCCCGGCTGGCGCAGCGGCGCGCTGAGCAAAAGCCAGGCCTCTTCACTGAGCGGAACGTTGCTGCTCAGGCGGTGGCGCGCGCTCAGCAGCAGTTCGCCGCTGGCGTTGCGGCTCGCTGATTGAGTAATCATCTGCCCGCCCGCCAGCGCGCCGGCCTGGAAGCTAAACAGGCGGCGCTGCCACAGCGGGCTTTGCGCCCGTTCCGCCAGCGGCCAGCTGCGCGACAGATGCATAATGCTGCCGGTATCCGGGTCGCTAAACCAGATGCGTAAACCGTAGCGGTGATTATCCTGCCAGCTGCGCATTCCCAGGGAGATAAGTCGCAAATGATCGAGCCGCGCTTCGCCGGCGATACCCTGGCCCACCACGGTGCGCCACGGCAGGGGCGGCGTCTGGTCGGCATCGGCAAGCTGCGCCATTCTGTCGGCGCTCTCAAGGCGGGCGTTAAGTCCTGCCAGCTGGCTGAGAAGCTGTTCAGGATGGTAATGGCTGGCGCGCTGCTGAAGGGCCTCGACGCCTTCGCGAAGCTGAGCAAGTGCGCCGACGACCCAGCGCCAGTTTACCGTCTGCGCCGCGCGCTGCGCCCGGGTGAACGCAGCCTCGAAGCCAATAGGCGGCTGGCTGACGCCGCTTTGCCACAGCAGTTGGCTGAGCTGGCGGAGGCTTTGTCGACAGGCCTCGCCGTCAGGGGTATCAAAAGGCCCTCCGCGGGCGGCGGCCTTGCGGCTGCGCGTTTGCCAGACCAGGTGCGTAAAGCCAGGCTGCTGGGCTTCGGCATCGGTAAAAGCCTGAACCGCCAGCGCCACGTGTTCGCACAGCGAGCCGTCGACGCAGTCGCAGCGGGCAAAACGGATGCTGCTGCGGGAATAAAAACGCACATCGCTCATCGGCAGCTTTGCCGAAGGCGTTTCGTTAGGTCGGCAGAATAGCTCCACCGCGACGCCTTTATCCGCCAGCTGCTGCGCCCGCTTCAGAACGGACTCGGGGAGAGCGGCCAGCTCCGCTTGCCACAGTCCCGGATGCCAGCGTTCGCCGCTCTCCGGTTCCCCTTCGGGACGCTCATCACCGGTATTGGCGCGCTGGTAGCTGAGGATCAGCATCACGCGATGACGACACATGCCGCTGGCGCCGCAGGTACAGCTGGATTCTTTGAGCGCCTGGCCTTTTGCCAGCCGGGTGCGGGTGCCGTCGTGAAATACGGCGGTCAGGGTGCCGTCTTCATCCTGCGCAAGTTCGGGGATATTGCCGTTATCCAGCTCTTTCTGGCTGCGTTTTACGAATCCGGCGTTGCTTAGCGCCATGAGCGCCTGCGGGGTGAGTTCCAGTAATTCGGGGCGTAAAGGCATCATGATTGTAAATTCTCCGCCAGCCAGGAGGCCAGCTCGCCGGGCGTCATGGCGGCGATTTGCGCCCCGACGTTAACCAGCGCCTGGGCCATATCGTGGTCATAACAGGGGGATGCCGAACTGTCTAACGCCGCCAGCCCGAGGACTTTAGCGCCGCTTTGCACGCTCAGCTTGACCTGATTAATCAGTAGCGAGTTCGCCCCGCCTTCGAAAAAGTCGCTCACCAGCACGATGACGCTTTTTTGCGGTTGTTCAATCAGCTGTCGCGCATATTCAACAGCCTGGGCGATATTGGTCCCGCCGCCGAGCTGAACTTTCATCAGCAGCTCTACCGGGTCGGCAACGTCGTCCGTGAGATCCACCACGCTGGTATCAAACGCCACGAGGTGCGTACGAATGCCGGGCAGCTGCCATAAGCAGGCCGCCATAACCGCCGAATGGATAACGGAATCCACCATCGAACCGCTCTGATCGACCAGCAAAATCAGCTGCCATTTTTCGCTGTGGCGTTTAATACGGCTGATAAACTTAGGCGATTCAATGTACAGCTTGCTGCGCTGCGGGTCCCAGTGCTTGAGGTTGGCGCGCAGGGTATTCTTGAAGTCGAAGTTGCGCGCCAGCGGGATACGCGAGGGGCGGCGCCGATTGCGCGCGCCGGAAAAAGCCTGGCGCACCTCTGTCGCCAGCCGGGCCATAATTTGCTCTACCACCTGGCGCACCAGCTTGCGGGCGGTGTTCAGCACGTCTGGATTCATCAGATGTTTAGTATGCAGTACCGCTCGCAGCAGGCTTTCGGAAGGCTCGATACGTTCAAGCACTTCCAGATTGGTCACCACCTCATCGATGCCGTAGCGCAGTACCGCATCGCTCTCCAGCCGCTCGATAACCGGCTGCGGAAAAAGCGAGTGGATAGCGTTGATCCATTCCGGCGTCGTCAGGCTGGAATCCTCCAGTCCACCCTGGCGCTCGCCTCGCCGTAGTCGCTCCGGATCGCGGCCGTAGAGCCACTCCAGCGCATGGTCTACCTGACGGGCATGCTCATCGAGGCCGCCGAGGCTGTTTTCGGCGGCCTCGCCCAGAATCAGCCGCCAGCGCTGGAGCTCCTGGGTTGTCAGAATATCGGATAACCTGTTCATTAGCGTACTCCCCAATGGCGTAGCGCGGCCAGCGCCTGCTGTTCCAGCTGCTGATGATAGATTAACTGCTCCGGCGAGCAGGCAACCGGCGCCTGTAGCGCAGAGGTCGGTAGCATGGACATGTGATAGTGATCGAGCACCTGGCGGGCCAGCTCGCCGCGTTCCCGAGGCGGCAGCCACGCCATCGCCGCCCGCAGATCCGGCAGCGCGAGAATAAACTCATCGTCCGCCAGCCGGGCGAGCAGCGCGCTGAATCCCGCGATAAAAGCGGGCTGACAGGCGAGCTGATGGCGCGCCAGCGCCAGCATACCGTGGACCGCCTCTCCCAGACGCTGCGGAGAGAGCTGCGTCAGCAGGGTCAGCGCTGCTTCAGCGGTCGCCGCGGGATGCTCAAGGCGAATCAGCGCGCCGAGCGCCGCGCCGCGGTCGAGCGGTGCGGCATCTGCGGCGTGAATTCGCCGTTCAAGCAGCGCCAGGGCGGCGCTGAGCGAAACTCCCGGTAAAACGCTGCCGCTGTGGAGATCGCGCAGGATGTGGCACAGGGTGCGCCAGCTATGCAGATGGGCGTGAAACTGCTGCTCGTCGGCAACGCCGCTGGATTCGCAAAGCCACAGCGTCCGGTCAAGCGCCGCGCAAAGCGTGATTTCCAGCACCGCGGCGTTTTGCATACCGCTGCTCTCATCTTGCTGCCAGAGGGCGTAAAGCACCTCCAGCGCTGGCCCCATTTCGGCAAACTGGCTCTCTTCGGCAATCAGCTGCGCCAGCTGTTCCAGCATCTGCTGGCTGAAGGTGGAGAGACCCGCCAGCGCGGCCTGATTCAGGCTGGCGGCCAGGCTTTTGATCCCCCCGGAGGCCAGAATAGCCGCTTCCAGCCGCTGGCGCGCGGCCTCCGCCAGGGAAGCGCCGTAGCGGGAGGTCTCGATCAGGACCGCGTGCTGCTCCAGGGTTGGAAACAGTCGCCAGCGCTCTTCGCCATCGCCGGAAAGCGTCACCGCGCTGCCCGTTTGCTGCTGGAAACCGGGAATGTCGAGGATGGCCAACCGGTGTAAGATCTGACTTTTTGCTAATCCCTCGGGCGTATAGCGATTGATGTTCAGGTTTGCCGGTACGGCGATCCCGACGCGCGCCAGCTCGCGATCGACGTCCTGCGGCAGCGGCGGCAGCGGCGTTCCCTGAGCGAGCTTGCCGAAACCGGCTCCCGCCAGCGCATCCACGATGGTCAGCAGAATCGGATCGGTTTGCGGATGAATCACGCCGCGATAGCTCCACGGTAGCGGGGCATTGAGCGCTTCTTTGATTAACGAGCCCGCCAGCGCGTCAAGCCAGTCGCAGCGCAGCGGCTGGGTATGGCCGCGTATCTGCGCCAGCGCCATTGCGCGCAGGTGGGCGGCAGCGAAATCGGCCGTTGAGGCGGGAAGGCGATGCTGGCGCAGGCGGGCGAGGATAGTTTTCAGCAGCCGTTCCCCGGCCTGACGCAGGCCCAACTGCCAGCACCAATTTTGCCAGACCGGCGCCGGCATCCCGGAAAGATAGCCCGCCAGAACGTCCAGCCGTTTTTCGCTATAGGGGGTGAGGTAGCAGCCGGTGACGGCGTCGGGCGTCGGTGGCGGCGGGGATTCAGGTTCCTGCGCTGGCGCCCGGCAATTCCGCCACAGGGTAGCCAGCGCCGGGGCGTGCCAGCCGCCGCAGACCACCACGACCGGGCCGTCATTTTGCTGCATGGCCCATGCCACCCAGCGGGCCATCCAGGCTTCCCGCTGCCGGCTGTTTTCTCCGCCGCTGCTATCGCCGCGCAGCTGGATAAAGTAGGTTTCCAGCGCCTGCTCCAGTCCGGCGCGCTGGGTTTCATCTTCGAACAGATGGTCCCACAGCGCGTCGGTATTCTCCATTCCGCTGGCGGCAAACAGGCGCTGCTGGTCATCGGCGCGGCGAGCGTCAGAGGCATCGCTGTCATCCTCTCTTTGCGCCCAGACCGGTAAATCGATAAAGCGAATATGCGCGCCCGTCGCCCGGGCGCTCAGCAGCGCCTGCCACTCGGGGGAGAATTCGGCAAACGGCGTCCAGGCACCGCGTCCCGCCGCGCCGCCCTCCTGAGACTGGCAGTAGCTGTAGATGGCGATGGGCAATTGATGGGGTAAAAACAGCTCATCCAGGCGCTGATTAAAGTCCACCGGACCTTCAATCAGAACGTAGCGCGGACGCGTTTGTTCGATGCGTTCTTTTACCAGCCTGGCGCAGGCCGGGCTGTGGTGTCGAACGCCGATAATTAACGGCTGCTCTGGCATGCGTGTTCCCTCACGGCAGGCGGTGGCGGGCCTGATAATAGGCCTGCCAGTGGGCTTCTTTATGCGTACCGACGCGCTGCTCAAAATAGCGGCGCAGGCGGGCGCGGTCGTCCTCGTTATCTTTGACGATTGTACCGGCGATGCAGTCTACCAGGTCGGCGGGCTCTCCGGCGCGAGCGGCCAGAAACCAGGCACGTACGCCGACGGCGTGGGCGACGTTCACCGCTTCGGCGGTGGACATAATCGCGTTGAGAGTATCCATTGAGGTTTTCTTTCCGCCCTCGGCGCGCAGATCGCGGAAGGTCTGGACCAGCAGTTCCAGTACGGCATCGGGCACTTTATGCGGAATGCCGCTATGCGCCAGCAGGCGTGCCGACGCGTTAGCCACCAGCTCCAGCTCCTGCTGAAAATCCATGATTGGAAAGACGGTTTCGAAGTCGAAGCGACGTTTAAGCGCCGCGCTCATTTCGTTGACCCCGCGATCGCGGGTATTGGCGGTCGCAATGATATTAAACCCGGCGCGGGCATAGAGCAGGCTATCCTCACCGCTCAGCTCCGGGATCGCCATTACCCGGTCGGAAAGCATCCCCAGCAGGCAGTCCTGAACCTCCAGCGGCGTGCGGGTTATCTCTTCGAAGCGGACGATTTTCCCGTCGCGCATGCCTTGATACAGCGGGGCGGGCACCAGCGCCTGGGTCGAGGGTCCCTGGTTGATCAACAGCGCATAGTTCCAGGCGTACTTGATTTGATCTTCGGTAATCGACGCGCCGCCCTGAATGGTGAGCCCGGCATCGCCACAGACGGCGGTGGCCAGCAGCTCTGAGAGCAGCGATTTTGCCGTGCCCGGCTCACCGACCAACATCAGGCCGCGTCCGGTCGCCAGCGTGACCAGCATCCGCTCGACGGCGGCGGGGCTGATAACCACTTTACGGCTGATGTCGCGAGCGCTATCGCCGAGGATAAACGCGCGCGCCGCAGGCAGGCTTAACTGCCAGCCGGGCGGGCAGGGGAAAGGGTCATTCTGTTGCAGCCGCGCGAGTTCATCGGCGTAGAGCATGGCGGCTGGGGGGCGCTGAAGATGTTTTTCCTGTTGTATCATCGTTTCTTCCTTAAAGAGACAGCGGTAATCGTTAGACCTTATTTATGCGCAGCAGATTGCGTGAGGTGCTTTATTTCTGAGCTTGATATATCGGATTATGTTTAACGCAACATCTTCCTGCGTATCTTGTAGTTAAAAAGGCACATTAGGTTCGTGGGGCTAAAAAGCCAATATTCGACTCATGCGGTGAGTCGAATATTGTTGCTAATTGACTCACCTCGTTTGTCGCACTAGCGGGAAATAATCTCTATTGTGCTTAGCGCTTCGCTGAGATCCTGAGGATCGAGCCGGGAAAACGCAACGGGTTGTTCGCCGTAATAGAGCGTTATCGCGCCAAACTGCTGAGGAGCTTTAGCGTCTATGCTGTAGTGAACAAATCCCGGCGTGATTTCCAGTATCAGCCGATGCTGAGCAACATCGTAACAGAAATAGCTTTCGCTACCTTGCCACCAGCCCCGGCCGCGGATGCCCAGCAGCTGCCCGCAGGTCGTCGACCTTCCCTGCCAGCGCGTTAGCTTGCTGACTGAAGTTTCTTCCGGCAGCAGCAGGAGAGTATGGCGGGTCAGCTGACGGAACGGCGGCAATAGCTGGTAATCGGCAAAGAGTTGTTCAAACGCCGCCCGCGTCAGGTCGTCCATTTCCAGCGGATGAACGATGCCGAATAGTGCATCTTCCGGCAGCGTGATGGGCTCATCCTGGCCGTCGCAGAACTCTCCCTCGGCCGCGATGCGAAAAGCGGCGAGCAGGCGACGAGGCTCATTAGCGGCGTATACTCCCCATACCAGGCGGCGGGTCACATTGTGGGTCAGCGGGTGGTCGACGAACAGCGACTGAAACTCCGCGCGCGTCCAGCGCCGCGCCAGCCGCAGGGCGTTTTCCAGATGCGGTAGCAGGCGTTTCGCCACGCGAGCGGCATCTTTTTTCAATCCTTTCAGCCGGAGCAGCGCTTCCGCGGCTTTTGTCTGGTCATCTTCGGCGCGCAGGCGCGGGAGGCTCTTTTGCCGCGCTCCCTGCTGGTCATAAATTACCGGCTGCAGATTTTCATCAAAGCGCACGCTAAAGCTGCGGGTACCGAAATCAAAGGTCAGCGCACCGGGGTTATCCAGCCCCAGCGTCGGCGTAAGCCGATCCTGCAGCTGCTCTTCGCTCAAATCGCGCGCTTCGGCAATCTCTTGCAGACAACGTTCCGCGCTCTCGCGCAGCGGGCGGGATTTTGCCCGTTGCGAAATATGGTCCAGCTGCAGCAGCGACATATCGCTGCCGATGCGGGTCAGAAGATGCAGGCCGCTGGCGGCGCGGGCAGATTTCCCTTCCTGCGGCCAGGCGAGAATAAGCTGGGTTAAATCACGCACCGTGCTTTCATCGCCAAAGATCCCCAGCGTCTGAAAAGCCCAGTTCTCTTTGCCGGGCGTACCGGCATTCTGCCAGGCTTTGAAGAGATCCCAGGCGAAAGCGGCCAGCGATTGGGGCTGACAGGCGGCTTTGACTAAATCCAGTCCGCAGTAAAAGTGGCCGCCCTGGGCGAAGCGCAGCATATCGCCGAGAATTTCCAGCGCATCGTCGGTCAGCGGCTGATCGTTGCTGAGAAGCCGCGGCCTGCGCCAGAGCGCGGGCTGCCAGAAATCCGGCGCTTTCGGCGTGCGGGCCGGATAATTATCCAGAGGATCTTGCGTCAGCAGCTGCTCCAGCGCTGGCCATAGCCTCGGTTCGTGCCAGCGTTGCACCACCGTTTGCAGTAGCGCGTGATGGCCTTCCTGATACAGCAGACGCAGGGCGTTAATGGCCGCTTCGCGGCTATCGCCCGCTTTATCGAACGCCAGCGGAATTAACGCGGCGGCGGCGTGTTCCGGCCATTGCAGTAGCCACTGGCGGGCGAGATGGCTCTGCGCCTGAAAGCGCCGCCAGACGCGGGCCACCGGCAGCGCCAGCTCCGTTGCGCCGAGATGCATCAGCAGCGGAAAGATCTCTTTTGGCCGATGCCGGAGCGCCAGCAGCAGGCCGGACAGGGTGTCAGTCCCGAGGATGCTCAACAGGTATTCAGCGCCGACAAATTTGAAATTTTCTTCATTAATGCGCTGCCAGAGGGTTACCGCCTGCTTGCGGGGGAGCTGCATAAGCAGATAAAGATTCCAGCACTCGTTGGGGTGATAGCTTTCTTCGAGATAGTCTCGCCAGGCTTTGAGAAGCGCTTCGTTATCACCGCTGTGCAGCGCTCTGATAGCGGCTTTATCCCAGCCTGTTTTAGTCCTGTATGCGCTGTGCCACGGCGACCCTAAATGCCCTTGCTGTCCATTCAAAGTATACTGATGAAAGAGATAATCCATATCCTGAAAGCCCAGTTCCTCTAATACCACCTCACCTTTGCGGCTAATGCGCTCATGCAGCGGCAGGTCGTTAAAGAAGCAGGCCGGTTTGCCGGCGGCCAGCGCCTCCCGCTCTCCAGGCTGCCAGTACTCCTGCGGCGCAAGCTTCAGCGGCGATAGCGCAAAACGCGGCGCGGCGGCTTTTTTCTTTTTACTGCGCCACGGCGGCGAGAGCAGAATTTCCGGCAGGCCGGGGTTATCGACGGCCACCGTGACGCCTGCGGGCAGCGCCTGTCGGAACGTCGCCAGAAGTTCCCGCGCCTGCGCGCTTAGCCAGGGACTAACCTGTTCGGCCAGCGGCGGATGCGTATTCAGCAGCGTCCGGAGCAGCATTCGCCAGCCCTCTGCGCGTTTTTTCTGCTGCTGCGGGAGCTTTTTCGCTTCAATATGCGGATAGCCCGGACGCGCGGGCGGCTCCGGTAGCGCCAGCAGCTCTGCCAGCGCCGCCAGCGTCGAGGCGGGAAATTGTCTGGCATATTTTGCCACGCGCAGCTGGCTGGGCTTGTTTTTATCCGCCACCAGCAGCAGCAGGCGAATAACCTGCGGATGGTTGATTTGCGCCAGCAGGCTACCGCAGTCGTCTTTATGCGCGTAAATCGCCAGCCTGGCGACTGCCGCCAGCCCCTGTTCACGCAAAAGCGCGGCGCAAGCGGCATAGCCGTAGCGGTTTGCAAAATAGCCATCGCTGTCCTGGCGATCGGTAAAAATATCACTCGACCAGGTTTCCTCAAGCTTCGCCAGCACGGCGGGGTCGGTGGCGACGGCTTTAAGCCACTCTTTTGACGACCGCCAGGAGTTGTCAATGCAACGTCCGGCTATTTGATTGGCGATATCCGGCCTTTCCGGCAGCAGCAGGGCGATAAACGGCTGGCGATAAAATGGCGTTTCGACCAGGCCGGCAATAAGCTTTTCGGCGCAGCGTTGCCAGACGACCTCTTCCGCCAGCGACAGATGTTTGCGCAGACGTAGATCGAACTCGCTATAGGTTTCAGAGTGGAGGCCGTAAACGTTCTCTTTCTGCGGATGACTGAACACCCATTTGCGCGGCGGGTATTTACTATGGCCCGCCGCGATATTCTGCCGGGCAATCACCACCTCGGTCGCGTACTTGACGCCGTGCAGCTGGACGATTTCATCCAAAAGCGCCGGGCTATCCTCTTCAGCCAGACGAGTCAGCACCGCCAGCGCGCGGGCGGGCATTGCCGCGCTGGCCTCGCCCACGCAGCGCATCGCCTGCGCAATCGCCTGTTGCCACTCAGCAGTACATTGTTCAGCCTCCCAGGCGAGGGGCTGACTGCGGGAGGCAATATCGTTCGCCAGCCGTTGAAGTCGTTCCACTTTGACCAGCGGCACCGGCTCGCCCGGCCAGCGGCGATGGCTTAACGGCGTCTTACCTTTTTTAAAGGTCAGCTCCAGCTGCGCGTCATCCGCCAGCCAGGGTGGGGTTAGTGCGTTGTGCATAAACGTTCCTTGTTCTATTCAAATAGCGAATTAATATCGTTGATCAGTTCGCAGGCGGTGACCTCATCGACGACGGAGAAGGGATTCTCTTGACGCCAATCCTTACCGTAATCTCGTCCCTGACCGTGCCATAGCCAGGCGGTGATGAACGTCTGCTGTGCGCTTAGGGTGTCGTGCGGCATTCCCGCTTTGAAACCTTCGTTGAGATCCAGCACCAGCGTCCACTCGCCCAGCGGTTTGAGCAGATAGTTAATTTTGTTCTCATACCCTGGAGCACCGCGCAGCCAGCCTTTCGCCGTCAGCCCCATCACGCGTCCACTGGCGCACGTTTGCTTATCCCAGCGATATAGCCGCGTAGCGTTGCGTTCTTCCGGCGTCAGCGCGCTGCGAGTTCTGCTAAGCTGGCGGAAAGGGGAGAGCAGCGCGTAATCGTCCAGTATTTGCGCAAAAGCGGCGGCGTCCTCTACGGATATCTCCATAATATGCGGGATACCTATCAGCAAATCGCCCGATGGCAGAACAAAGGTCTGGTCATTGATATCGCTGTAGCTGCCGTCTTCCGCTATTCGAAACCCGTGCAGCAGCTGGTTTTGTTGGCTATAGACGCCCCATATCAGACGCTGGCTCAGGTGACGCAGTAGCGGGTGTTCGACCAGATAACGCCGAAAATTGGCGGGAGTCCAGCGGCGGCGCTGGCACATCGCCGTTTCCAGACGGCGAATCTGCTGGGGAATTGCCGTTCGTGCGTCTTCTTTCAGGATTTTAAACTGTTGGATAGCTTCAGCCGCCAGCGCCGGATCGTCTTTTTTCCCCACCTCCGGGAGCGTGCTTACATGCTCACCGGCCATATTACGGACTACGAGCTGCCAGGTATCATCCAAACTGATGCTGAACTGTCGTGGACCAAAATCCAGCAGCAACGTTCCCCTGGCATTTAGCCCTAGCGTAGGGGCACTCCTGTCTTCGAGTTCAGCAGGTGTGAGCTGGCGCTGGGCTGCGATTTTGTCCAGCACGGCGTAAGCATGATCCTGCAATGCCGGAGAGGGGGTCTTTTGTGCAATGGCGCGGATCTGCATCAGGGCGATATCGCTGCCGATACGGGCCAGCAGATCGACTCCAGCAGCCGCGCGGGAGTAGAGTGATTTACCCGGCCACTTGCGAATGAGCGACGTTAAATTCCGGGCGGTATCATCATTGCCCAAAATACCTAAGGCGATAAACGCCCACTCTTCCTGTTTTGGACAATCGGCTTTTATCCAGGCGCTGTAGAGATCCCAGGTGAAGGCGGCGAGCGATTGCGGCGTACAGGCGTCTTTAACCTGCTTCAGACCAGGATAAATTTCGTGGACCGAGGGGAAGCGCAGCATAGTTCCGAGGTGATGCAGCGCTTCATCGGATAGCATTTTTCCGCTTAGCTTTAGCTGCGGTCGTGTCCAGAATGCGGGCTGGTAAAACGTCGGCAGCGGCGTGCGTCTGGCGGGATAAGTATTTAACTGGTCGCCGTTGAGCAGTGCGTCAAGCGCGGTTATCACTTCCGGCTGTTGCCAGCGCAGCGCCACCTGTTGAATAAGATCGCCATGTCCATTTTCCACCAGCAGCTGTAGCGCCTGACGAGCGTACCCCTGAGCGTTGCCGGGCTTACCCAGCGCGTCGGGCAGAAGGCCGGTAATGGCATGTTCCGGGTATTTTAGCAGCCAGCTGCGGGCGATATCGCGCCCGGTTTTGAGCTTGCAGTAGGCGCGGGCGATAAGCGGCGCCAGTTCGGTGGCGGCAAAATGCAGCGTCACCGGCAGCGCCTCTTTCGGCTGGCGGGCGACGCTGTTAACCAATCCCGGTATGCCATCAATGCCAAAATGCGCCATCGGATACGCTGTGCCGACATGCGGCGCGTGAGTCAGCGTATTCCATAATGCCAGGCCGGTTTGTCGTTTCAGCCCCGGGAGTAGCGAAAGATTCCAGTCAAACCGCGGGGCGCCCAGCGCGGCATAATCGCCTCGCTGCCAGGCCTGAAGGGTTTCGTCGCTGCATCGGCCGCCCAGAAGTTTTAACGCCTGTTCAGGAGTGGCCTCGCTGATTTGCGCCGTTTTCTGCATGACTTCATCATGGTTGTAAACCCAGATATTGTTTGACACGGGAATAAACGGAGTCATCTTTGCCGCCAGAGGCAGCGCAGGCAACGCCAGAACCGGCTGGCGATTTTTTTTCTGTTTACTCGCCCACGGCGGTGAAACCAGAATCGGCGGCAGTTCATCGTTATCAGCAAAACAGGCATTTTCTTGACGAAGCTCCCCCAGTATGGCGCGTGCCGGTTCGCTGATTTGCGTCGCTACGGGTTCAGCAAGCTGCGGATGTTGATGCAGCAGGTGGAGCAGCTGCGTGCGCCAGAGCGGATTGGCTTGCCCGGCAATGTTTTCCGCCAGCGCGGCGATGGCGGCGGCGGGCCACTGTTTACAGGCCTGCATTAGCCTCATTTGCTGATGAGCACGGTTCGCCTTCGCCAGCAGTAGCTTGATGGCCAGCGGATGGTTGACCTGAGCCAGAACGTCAGCGCAGCCGTCCTGCCCGGCATAAGGGGCGAGGCGCCGCAGGCCCGCAACTCCCCGATCGAGCAGCAGCGTGGCGGCCCAGCGTCGGTCTTCCTTAAATATCCTTAGCCATCGACATTTTTCGATTGCCGCCAGCGCTTGCGCATCCGTCACCGTCAGTTTCAGCCATTCCCGGTCCGGTACATGCTTCATCCGGCCCAGACGCAGCGCCATGTTGTTGGCAATGTCCGGCCGCTCTGGCAATAGCAGCGCGATAAGCGGCTGGCGATCCGCTGGCGTATCGGCAATCGCTGCGATCAGTTTATCCGCGCAGTTTTGCCATGTTCGTTTATCGGCAAGCGAAAGATGCTTGCGCAGGCGAAGTTCAAATTCGCAGTCGCTAAACCAGAGATTCTTGTTTCGGTGAGTGTACTTAACGTGAAACGTAGAATAATTGTTCCGTTTCTCTGCCTCATGATAAAGATGCAGACAGGCAACCACCACCTCCGTCGCATACTCCAGGCCCCAGGTTAGCACGAT
Organism: Klebsiella sp. CN_Kp100; assembly: GCF_040065315.1. Lineage (NCBI taxonomy): Bacteria > Pseudomonadati > Pseudomonadota > Gammaproteobacteria > Enterobacterales > Enterobacteriaceae > Klebsiella > Klebsiella sp. CN_Kp100. The sequence continues at coordinate 99,550 of NZ_JBEAIJ010000035.1, read as the reverse complement.
CTCATCCAGCAGGCTGGCGTGCTCTTTGGCGAAAGCAGGGGCTCTTATAGTTAAGGGACGAATGGTTGGCAGGAGCAGAACGGCCATCCTCTGCGGCGACAGGGTGATATCGCCGCTCAGATCCGCCGCCAGCGCCTGAGCGATATCTATCTTCCACTCTGCACGACAATCCTGGCTATCTATGACGTCAATCTGTCGTGCCTGGGATCGCAGTTTCTCCGCTAACCGCGGCGGTTCCGGCATTGTTACCGGCGCGCCGGGGCGATCGCGGTGGCTTAACGCCTCCCAGGCGATCTCCTCCGGCAGGGTGAGAGCCGCATCGTCAGCGAGCCAAAGTGACGAAAGAGTAGGGGATGAATTCGCTTCAGTCATTGCCGCTTCCGTTTCCTGCGGCAGATAGCCCTTCTTCACCTTCTCATTAATCAGTTTTTGCTGCGCGTTGGCTGCGGCGGCGCCATCAGCGAAAACCTTAATCTGGCTTTGCCCGTTGCTGCCGACCTTGCCCCAGCGCAGGTGCAGTTCGTTTTCCTGCTGTTCCACAGACCAGAACTTGTGTGATTTATCATCCTGATAAATAAATATTTTCACCTTAGCTCCCTGCTTTTATTCAAATAGCCCTTCAATATCGTTGATCAGTTCGCTGAGGGCGACTTTATCCAGCTCCGAAAATCGGGCCTGCTGCGGAGCGTTGCCGCCCCAGCCGTACTGCCGGGCATTTCCGGCGTACAGCCAGACTTTGCTTAATAGCTGCTCGGTGCTGAGTTCATCCGGCAGCATGCCCACGGCGAAGCCTTCGTCGATTTCCATTACCAGCGCCCGCTGTCCCAGCGGTTTTAGCATCCAGCCGATCCAGCCAGCGTCCTGCGGCTCGCCGCGCAGCCAGCCTTTGTTGGCCAGCCCGATGACCCGGCCGCTCGGGCACTTGCGTCCGGCCCAGCGGGTCAGCTCAGTGGCTGCAAGCTCGGCAGGTGTTAGTGTGTAGCAGTTGCGGTCGAGCTGACGGAACGGCGGCAGCAGTTCGTAATCGGCAAATAGCTGACCAAAAGCGGCGGCATCCTGCGGCGTCATTTCCAGCAGATGCGGAAGGCCGATACGAATGTCGCCGTCCGGCAGAGGAAAGAGATCGTCATCGGCATTGCTGTAGCTGTTGTCTTCCGCCACGCGGAAACAGGCCTGCAGGCGGTTGTCCTCACCGTATACGCCCCATACCAGGCGACGGGTGAGATGGCGTACCAGCGGATGGTTGACCAGGAACAGGCGGAAGTTCTCCGGCGTCCAGCGGCGGCGCTGGCACATGGCCGACTCCATCCGCGCGATTTGCTGGGCGGCAATCGTGCGGGCATCTTTTTTCAGGGCCTTGTAGCGATTGACAGCCTCGGCGGCGAGCGTGTTATCGTCGCTTTTATTCGGCTTCGGCAGATCTTTCAGACGGCTGCCGTTTTCATCCCGGACGTACGGCTTGAGCGCTTCATCAAAGCTCACGATAAAGCGCCGTGGGCCAAAATCGAGGGTGAGCTTACCATCCTCATTCAGACCCAGATCGGGCGCCAGGCGGTCTTCCAGTTCTTCCACGGTCAGCCCGCGGCTTTCAGCGATATCGCCGATTTTCTCTCTGGCGCGTTCCTGCAGGGCTTTGAATTTTAGCTTCTGGGCGATGCCGTTAAGCTGCATCAGGGCGATATCCGTGCCGATGGCGGCGAGAATATCTAATCCGGCGGTGGCGCGCTTATGCTGAGATTCGCCGGGCCAGGCGCGGATCAGCGGCGTCAGGGCCCGGGCGGTATCATCGTTGCCGAAAATCCCGAGCGCGGTAAACGCCCAGCTCTCTTTCGATGGCGCTCCGGCGGTTTGCCAGGCGCTGAACAGATCCCAGGCAAAGGCGGCAAGTGATTCGGCAGTACAGAGATCTTTAACCTGCTGCAGGCCGGGATAAATCCCCTCCTCTGACGGGAAGCGCAGCATTTCGCCGAGCGCTTTTAAGGGGCCATCCGGCAGAGCCAGGCCATTTTCCCGCAGCAGCGGACGCGTCCACAGCGCAGGCTGGTAAAATGCGGGCAGCGGCGGAATTTTGGTCGGATGGTTATCCAGCGGATCGAGGGCGAGCAGGGCGCTAACGGCCTCCGTTACCGCCGGCTGATTGTAGCGCCGGGCGACCTCTTCAAGCAGCGGCTGATGGCCGTTATCCACCAGCATACGTATCGCCAGGCGCGCGCTGTCCTGCGCTTCGCCCGCTTTGCCGAGGGCGGCGGGCAGCAGGCCGGTAATCGCATGTTCAGGATAGGCCAGCAGCCATTCGCGCGCGCCTTCACGCAGCGATTTAAGCTTGTTAAAAGCGCGGGCGATGATGGGGGCCAGTTCGCTGGCGGCAAACCAGATCGCAACCGACAGGTTTTCCTGCGGATAGCGTGAGAAGGAGTGGATAAAGCCCGGCAAACCGGCGAGACGCAGGTGCGCCATCACAAAGTCTGCGCCGGTGTGGGGCTCCTGGCTGAGCGCGTTCCAGGCCTGTAGCGCCCGTCCGGCGGGCAGGGCGGCGAGCATGTACAGCTTCCACTCTTCCTGGCGATAGGTATGGGCATTCTTAAATTCCGCAATCAGCGCCGGATAATCCTGTCGTTGCCAGGCATCGATAGCGGCATCGGAGACATCTTCATAGCGATTTTGGCTCCGGTTCCAGCTGTGGAAACCTAAGCAGGACAGGAGCTCCTTTTCATCTTTTTCTTTGCCATTATCGAGCTGGCGGGCATACCAGCTACGCTGCTCGAGAAGCTGTTTGCTTGCCTCTTCCGTCAGCATACAGACCGGCTCTAATGGGAGCGGCGGCAGATTCAGCTGTGCAATGGGGGATTTTTTCTTTTTCGCCGCCCAGGGGGGGGTCACCAGCACCGGCGGGAGCATATCGTCGCGGGCGCACTCGGCCTGCTGGCTTAACTGCTGCTGGCAGGCTTCCAGTAGCGTCGCGGCCTGTGCAGAGATCCACGGCACAATTTCTCCGACCAGCCCCGGCTGCCCGCTGAGCAGGGTCATCAGCATAATGCGCCAGCGTTTCTCTTCTTTCTGCGTCAGCAGTTCAGCCAGCGCCGCCAGCGCGGCGTGCGGGAAGCGCGCGCTGGCCTGGGTCATCCGTTCGTGACAACGCTTACCCTGCTCGCTTGCGAGGATTAGCTGGCTCAGCGCCTGCGGATGGTTAATTTGGCTGACCAGCTTACCGCACAGATCGTCATGAACGTAGGGTGCGAAGCGGGCGATGCCGGCAACGCCCTGTTCGCGCATCACCGTCGCGTTCCAGACGCTGCCGTGGTAGTAGTCGTTAAACAGGTTCTCCGCCCGATAAGGCTCCAGCGCTTTGACGAGCTGCGGGTCGCGAACCACCACCTTCAGCCATTCCGCCGTTCTGATAGTTTTATGCGCCAGCACCCGGCGGGCGATTTCGTGGACGATATCCGGGCGATCGGGCAGCAATAGCGCCACCAGCGGCTGCTGCCCGATGGGCATATCCGCCAGCGCGGCGATCAGTTTATTCACGCAGCGCTGCCAGAGCGGTTCATCGGCCTGAGCCAGATGCGCGCGCAGGCGCACGTCGAGCATCCCGGGCCCGCGCGCGCTGGTGGGTTCTGAAAGGAAGGTCACCTGCAGGGTCTGGTAATTGTAATCAAAAGCAATGTGCTGCAGGGCAATAAACGTCTCGACGGCGTATTCCAGTCCGTAGACGTAAACAATTTCGTCCATCAGGTCGGCATTGTCGCTGCTGCGCCAGCCGCGACGCGTGGCGAGGGCGAGCTGCACCGCCAGCGCAGCAGGGGAGAGCGGGCCATCGCTAAGGGCTTCGTTGATGGTTTGCTGCCAGTAGGCGGAACAGTCGGCATAGTCAAAGGTCACGGCTTTCCCGGACTGCTGGTGGATCTCTTTGCCGAGATTCATCAGTTCGCTATCTGCGGGCGCGGCGATCGGTTGACCGGGAAAGCGGCGTGAAGGGAGCACATCTTGCAGCAGCTCATCTGACAAAGCCAGTTCGGCATCGTCCGCCAGCCACGGACGAGCTATGTCTGCAGGCACGGTAGCGCATGCGGGCGGCGGCGCAGCTGGGGTAGATGCCGGTTCCTCCGGCAGGCTGGCTGCCGCAGACGGCGTGGTTTCGCCTTGCTCAACGTAGCCTTTGCGGTTTTTTTCATTGATCAGCTTCAGCCCGGCCTTACTGGCCGCTGCCGCGTCGGCAAAGGTTTTAATCTGCTTCTGGCCGCTGGTACCCACCTTCCCCCAGCTCAGATGCAGCTCGTTATCCTGCTGCTCAACCGCCCAGAACTTGTGTGATTTTTCATCCTGATAAATAAACGTTTTCATGGCTAAGTCCTTTTAATCGAATAGCGATTCGATATCGTTAATCAGTTCGCTGGCGGCTATGGCGTCGAGCGTTGCGAAAGCAAAGGTCGGTTTGCCGTAGTCAATATCGCCTTTGGTAACGATTTTCACTGTCTCGAACGGGATGAGTTCGTCGTAGGTGGTTTCTCCATACAGCAGCGAAAAAGGTTCCACTTCCAGCACCATGTCGCCGCTGGCGGCGGGTTTGAACATGCCGCAGATGCTGCCGCCATCTTCTATTCGCTGCCAGCCTTTGCGCTCCAGTCCGACGATGCGCCCGGCCTGGCACTGGCGTCCGCGCCAGCGCGTTAATTCTGTGGCCCGGTTTTCGCTTTCAGTCAGGCGATAGTGGTTGCGATCGAGCTGGCGGAACGGCGGCAGTAGTTCATAGTCGGCATACAGCTGGCCGAAGGCGGCGGCGTCTTCCGCGGAGATTTCCAGCACGTGCGGAAGGCCGATTTGCCCTTCAGGCAGGCTGAACAGGTTATCTTCTGCATCGCTGTAGCTGTTATCTTCGGCGACGCGGAAGCAGGCCAGCAGGACGTTTTCCTGGCTATAGACTCCCCAGATCAGGCGGCGGGTGAGATGGCGCACCAGCGGATGGTCGACGAGGAACAGGCGGAACTGTTCGGCGGTCCAGCGGCGGCGCAGGCACATGGCGGTTTCCAGACGCTGAATTTGCTGGGATGCGATGGTACGGACATCTTTTTTCAACTGTCTGTAACGACTGACGGCCTCCGCAGCACGCGGTTCATCGTCGCTTTTGCCGGGCTTCGGCAAATCTTTCAGGCGTCGGCCGCTTTCATCGCGCACAAAGGGTTTCAGAGCTTCATCGAAGCTGACTGTAAAGCGGCGGGGGCCGAAGTCGAGGGTGAGGGTACCCCTGTCATCCAGACCTAAATCCGGGGCGAGGCGGTCTTCCAGCTCGGCAATGGTCAGTTCGCGCTTGTCGGCAATCTGTTTGATTTTTTCCCGCGCGGCTTCCTGAAGCGCCTTAAATTTTATTTTCTGCGCGATGCCGTTCAGCTGCATCAGGGCGATATCGCTGCCGATTTCAGCCAGAATGTCGAGCCCTGTAATGGCGCGTTTATGTCGGGATTCTCCAGGCCAGGCGCGGATGAATCGCGTTAAGTCCCGAGCGGTATTGTCATCGCCGAGAATACCCAGCGCGGTAAAGCCCCAGTTCTCTTTTGACGGGGCGCCAGCGGCTTCCCAGGCCTCGTACAGATCCCAGGCGAAGGCGGCCAGCGTTTCCGGGGTACAGGCCTCTTTTACCTGCATCAGGCCGCCATGGATAGCGACTTCACGCGGGAAGCTGAGCAGGGTGCCCAGATGGCACAGGGCATCGTCCCCCAGCGGTAGGCCGTTGGTTTTGAGCTGCGGTCTGCGCCACAGCGTGGGCTGCCAGAATCCCGGTAACGGAGCTGTAGTCGAGGGGTATTTAATCTGTGTAATATCATTCAGCAGCGCGGTTAATGCCGCCGAGACTGCGGGTTGATGATAGCGCTGCGCCACTTCTTCAATCAGCGCCCGCCTGCCGTTTTCTGCCAACAGGCGGAGCCCCAGCCGGGCGTCTTCGCGATCTTTTTTTGTTTTGCCCAACGCAATAGGAAGCAGCCCGGCGGCGGCATGTTCGGGGTATTTTAACAGCCAGTCGCGGCTTTCGGCGTGCTGCGTTTTTTTACGCAATAACCGCGCCATCGGCAGCGCCAGTTCGCTGGTGCCGCAGGAGGCAGTGAAGTGCCATAGTCGCCGAGGGTCTCGGTTCAGGCAGGTCAAAAAAGCCGGGACGGCGGCAGGGCCGAATATCGTCAGAATCTCAGATTCACCATAATAGTCCGTTTCGTTAATGATCTGATTCAGCAGCGAGATAGCCTGTTCACCGGGGAGATAACAAAGTTCTGCCAGGTTCCAGGAGGTACGCCTGTCCCCGCAATATTTTGCTCGCTCGGCTTTAAGCGTCGGAAAATCGTCACGCAGTAGCGCATCGACGGCGCTTTGTGGGATGGGCAATTTTTCATATTGCTTTTCTCCCGTTTTTCGCCAGTTCTCAAAGCCTAAACGCCACAGGATTTGCTGCTCTGGCGTTTGTGGCAGGAGCATGGGCTCCCAGCTTCTTTTTTCCAGCGACGGTAAATCGATAAACATCGTTTGCCGTGTTGCCTGTCGTTGGGCTATCTGCCGATATTCACCGTTACTCTCGAGCATTTTTCGGGTAGGGGCGACAACCGCGGATACGGCAAGCGTGGGCAGATCAAACGCGGGGACGGCGGCTTTAGTTGTTTTCGCCAGCCACGGCGGCGTGACCAGCACCTGGGGCAGCGAGTCGGAACTGGCGCATGTCATCTGCGTCTCTTGCTGACGACAGCTGGCGAGTACTTCGACTGCCTGCTCGCTTATCCAGGGTAAGACCTGTTCTGCTCGTTCTGGCGCGGCGGCGATAAGCGTCGTTAGCGTCTGACGCCAGATGGGGTTTTCTTGTTCCTTCAGCAGTTCTGCATAAGCCGCGATAGCGGCGTGGGGATGCCTCTGGCTGGCTTTGCTGAGGAATTCCAGACGCTTGTTTTTGTCGCCAGCGCTTAAGATCAACAGCTTCAACGCATCGGGATGGTTAACTTTCCAAAGCCATTTACCGAGATAGTCGGCAACGTGGAGCTGCGGAAGTATCTCGCAGAGTTCCGCCGCATATTCTTCCTTCAGGACGTCGAGGGTGCGGCTCATTCCCTTTATGCCCCGGTCGGCCATCTGCGTTGCCGCGAAGCTGATATAGCCAAAGTTATTTGCCGGGAGGAACGGATAGTGGCGCAATGCCGCTATTGCGTTGTCGTCCGTAACCACTGACTTTAATCTTCCCATGGCCGGGATATTTTGCCCGACGAAACGCAGCGCCATGTCGTTGGCGATATCCGTACGCTCCGGCAGTAGCAGTGCAATTAAAGGCTGCATAACGGGAGAGAGTGTTGGAATAGCGGCAATCAGTTTGTTTGCGCAGCGTTGCCACTCTTCTTCTGGAGCCGTGGAAAGATAGCCGCACAGGCGTGGGTGCCAGTTGGGGAGAGCGTTTTCCTCATCAAGAGGAATATCCCGCGTGAGGATATATTTGCATGCGGTATCGCTATATTTTTTCCACAGTTGCAGGGAGCAACAAACAATTTCCACCGTCGTTTCCAGGCCGTGGCGGGCAACGAAGCTATCCATTAAATCTGGCTCAAAGTGGCCTATATGCCAGAGTAACGCTGCTTCGGAAAGCAGGCTGCCTTCGCGTCGACTCGCCTTGAGACGCAGCGCAAGTTCAGCAAAAGCGAACTGCCAGTCTGGTGGGCAGGATGCGTATGCCGCTAAGGTGTTGTAAGCCTTTTTACTCGCGGCGATATCTTGCCAGAGCTGATCTTCAGAACGTGCATGGCCGGGGGGACGAGGCCGATCGCGGCGGCAACGGCTAAAGTGGTTAATCTGATCGGTAAGCGCAATGGACGCATCATCGGCAAGCCACGGGCGGTGATCCCCTACGGCAGCGTTTTGCATTCCATAGTTCTGATTTTGAGCGGTTGTCATAACATTCCCTGTATTTTTATCCAGTTCGGTGCTGATGCTAACAGCTATTGCCCTGGAACGCAGAGGGGAGGGGCGACAAGAATGCGATTTTCAGAATTTATAAAATGAAAAAGCGCTGCCGGAGCCGCGCGTTATGCCAGAGAAAACCTTTGATAGCCTACTGCAGGATAAGACGTGCGCGGACTCATCCGCTACTCAACCGCTTTGAATCCATCCTTGAGAATGAGGCGTTCAGATCGCGCCATCGAGAGATATTTTCCCGAACAATCAGTGATGTTTATTCCCGGCAGTTTACACAGCTCGCTGATTTTTGCTTTGCTGAAATCAATCGTCATATGTTCGCTGGCGCGATCGTCAAAATACTCAATAACATCGCTGACACCCTCAGTTTCCCGATAAGCCCCGGCAATTTGCTCGATGATCATTCTGGCATGTTCTTTATTTTTGGCGGCAAGAACATCATAGGGCAGGGTGTTTTCTGCCGTCTGGCGCAGGACGACATCGCCTTTATAGTAATAGGTGATTTTTACATCAACGCCGTTAAGATTGTTCGTGAAGGTCTGGTGTTGTTCCGGGGCATCACTTTCAGCAATCTTCTGCACAAACGTTTTATCTTCATTTTTATCGCAGCTTGCCAGACTGGCGCATAAAAAGAGGGCAACAAATAAGGGCTTCAATCTCGCGGTTGAGCGCATGGGAATTCCTTTTCCGCAAATCATTAGACTGTTGGATACTGTTGAACAGTGGGGCAGTATGAGGCGTGTCGGCAGCGATGAAAAGGCAGCAAGAGGATTTTCAGAATTTATAATAAAAAGCGCTGCCGGAGCAGCGCTGTATGCGGTATTACTTGACCTGCTGGCCTGGCTGGGCGCCGCTGTCCGGGCTTAACAGGAAGATATCTTTCCCGCCAGGGCCTGCGGCCATCACCATGCCTTCCGAGATGCCGAAGCGCATTTTACGCGGCGCCAGGTTGGCGACCATAACCGTCAGGCGGCCAATCAGCGCCTGCGGATCCGGGTAGGCGGAGCGGATGCCGGAGAAGACGTTGCGCTTCTCGCCGCCGAGATCCAGCGTCAGGCGCAGTAGCTTGTCGGAACCGTCCACGAACTCGGCGTTTTCAATCAGCGCGATGCGCATATCGACTTTGGCGAAATCGTCAAAGGTGATGGTGTCCTGAATCGGATCGTCCGCCAGCGGTCCGGTGACCGGCGCTGACAGCGCTTTCACTTCTTCTTTCGACGCTTCGACCAGCGCTTCCACCTGCTTCATTTCGATGCGGTTATACAGCGCTTTAAAGGCGTTAACCTTGTGACCGAGCAGCGGCTGCTGAATGGCCTCCCAGCTCAGTTCGCTGTTGAGGAACGCTTCGGCGCGGGCGGCCAGCTGCGGCAGAACCGGCTTGAGCCAGGTCATCAGCACGCGGAACATATTCAGGCCCATGGTGCAGATGGCCTGCAGATCGGCATCGCGGCCTTCCTGTTTGGCAACCACCCACGGCGCCTGCTCGTCAACGTAGCGGTTCGCCACGTCGGCCAGCGCCATGATTTCACGGATGGCTTTACCGAACTCGCGGCTATCCCACGCTTCGCCAATGCTTGCTGCGGCATCGGTGAAGGTTTTGTACAGCGCCGGATCGGCCAGCTCGGCGGACAGCATGCCGTCGAAACGCTTATTGATAAAACCGGCGTTGCGCGAGGCGAGGTTCACCACTTTGTTGACGATATCGGCATTAACGCGCTGCACGAAATCTTCCAGGTTCAGATCGATATCATCGATACGCGAAGAGAGCTTGGCGGTGTAGTAGTAGCGCAGGCTGTCGGCGTCAAAGTGGTTCAGCCAGGTGCTGGCCTTAATAAAGGTTCCGCGCGACTTGGACATCTTCGCGCCGTTGACCGTCACGTAGCCGTGAACGAACAGATTGGTTGGTTTGCGGAAGTTGCTGCCCTCCAGCATGGCCGGCCAGAACAGGCTGTGGAAGTAAACGATGTCTTTACCGATAAAATGATACAGCTCGGCGGTGGAGTCTTTCTTCCAGTACTCATCGAAGCTGGGGGCGTCGCCGCGCTTGTCGCACAGGTTCTTAAAGGAACCCATGTAGCCGATCGGCGCGTCCAGCCAGACGTAGAAATATTTACCCGGCGCGTTCGGGATTTCAAAGCCGAAGTACGGCGCATCGCGGGAAATATCCCACTGCTGCAGGCCGGACTCAAACCACTCCTGCATTTTATTCGCTACCTGCTCCTGCAGCGCGCCGCTGCGGGTCCACGCCTGCAGCATTTCGCTGAACGACGGCAGGTCGAAGAAGAAGTGTTCGGACTCGCGCATCACAGGCGTCGCGCCGGAGACGACCGATTTCGGTTCAATAAGCTCGGTTGGGCTGTAGGTCGCGCCGCATACTTCGCAGTTATCGCCGTATTGATCCGGTGATTTACACTTCGGACAGGTGCCTTTCACAAAACGGTCCGGCAGGAACATGCCTTTTTCCGGATCGTAGAGCTGGGAGATGGTGCGGTTTTTGATAAAACCGTTCTCTTTCAGACGCGTATAGATAAGCTCCGACAGCTCGCGGTTTTCGTCGCTGTGCGTGGAGTGATAGTTGTCGTAGCTGATGTCGAAGCCAGCAAAATCGGTCTGATGCTCCTGACTCATTTCGCCAATCATCTGTTCCGGGGTGATACCGAGCTGCTGCGCTTTCAGCATGATCGGGGTTCCGTGGGCGTCGTCGGCGCAGATGAAGTTGACTTCGTGGCCGCGCATTCGCTGGTAACGGACCCAGACATCAGCCTGGATGTGCTCCAGCATGTGGCCGAGGTGGATTGAGCCGTTTGCGTACGGCAGTGCGCACGTTACCAGTATTTTCTTCGCGACTTGAGTCATAGTGGGCATTACATCTTCTATTGTAAAAAGGGGGTTTGATGTTACCGCAAAGGCAATAATTTGGTAAGCCCAAAGCTTATGGTGGGGGAATTATTCCCTTTAAGGTAAACTTAACGCACAAGATTCAACTCACAATAACAAAGGAGTCGGGATGAGTTCGCAATCCCAGGCCAAATCCCCCGAACGTCTACGCGCGATGGTCGCCGGGACCCTGGCTAATTTCCAGCACCCAACCCTGAAACATAACCTCACTACGCTGAAGGCGCTGCATCACGTCGCCTGGCTGGACGAAACCGTGCATATTGAAATTCAGATGCCGTTCGTCTGGAATAGCGCCTTTGAAGCTCTGAAGGAGCAGTGCAGCGCCGAGCTGCTGCGCATTACCGGTGCCAAAGCTATCGACTGGAAGCTGACGCACAGCATCGCCACGCTTCAGCGGGTAAAAAATCATCCCGGTATCAACGGCGTGAAAAATATTATCGCTATCAGCTCCGGTAAGGGCGGGGTGGGTAAATCATCGACCGCGGTCAACCTGGCGCTGGCGCTGGCGGCGGAAGGGGCGAAAGTCGGCATTCTGGATGCCGATATTTACGGCCCGTCGATTCCGACCATGCTCGGCGCGGAAGATCAGCGTCCGACCTCGCCAGATGGGACCCATATGGCGCCGATTATGAAGTTCGGTCTTGCCACCAACTCTATCGGTTATCTGGTGACCGACGATAACGCTATGGTGTGGCGCGGGCCGATGGCCAGCAAGGCGCTGATGCAGATGCTGCAGGAAACCCTGTGGCCGGATCTCGATTATCTGGTGCTGGATATGCCGCCGGGTACCGGTGATATTCAGCTGACGCTGGCGCAAAATATCCCGGTTACCGGCGCGGTAGTGGTGACCACGCCGCAGGATATTGCCCTGATCGACGCCAAAAAAGGCATCGTGATGTTTGAAAAAGTCGAGGTACCGGTGCTGGGTATCGTGGAAAACATGAGCATGCATATTTGCAGCAACTGCGGGCACCACGAGCCTATCTTCGGTACCGGCGGCGCGCAAAAGCTGGCGGAGAAATACCACACCCAGCTGCTGGGCCAGCTGCCGCTGCACATCACTCTGCGCGAAGACCTCGACAAAGGGACCCCGACGGTAGTGGCGCGTCCGGAAAGCGAGTTTACCGAGACTTATCGTCAGCTGGCAGACCGCGTCGCGGCGCAGCTGTACTGGCAGGGGGAAGTTATCCCCGGTGAGATCGCCTTCCGCGCGGTATAGTCCACTCCCTATCCTGAACCGTGCGGCGCAAAGCGCCGTGCGGTTTTTTTACCTCCGCCGAACGCCGTTTTCTTTCGCTAAAATAATCACTGCGCGAATAATAGTGGTGTTAAATATTATTTATTTTTATTCACATTTGCTGATGTTGAGATTAATCAACAAAACATACTCTTAACATTGTTTTCCCTCCGCGCTTGTGCGAGCTTAATTAGCATAGCAGTGACCTATTTTAATTCGCCGAAAGGAATTTTATTTGGCTTTATTATTTGGCGGAATGTGGTAGTCATCAGTCATACGTCAATAAAAACGATGGAAGGAAAATATCGCCGTACTACATTTCCGGAGTGCATGATGAATAATATTGCTCTAATCGTTAAGTTGCGGGAACTTCTGGTCATCTTTATGCATTCGCGCACGCTGCCGGAGAAAGCCGCTGACGCGCTGCGTTATTGTCAGGAAAATATCCCGCTGGCTGACCTTCCGATTGGCGCTTATGGCGAATATTGTGAAATTTATGAACAAATAGTTTTTTTATCGGATGATAAAAGTCGCACTGCGCCGGATGATTTACTGCGCAGCGGCGGGGATCTGATACTCAGTATTTTAATGCTCTACGAACAGGTCGCTGCCTATATTGCCGTCGAGGAGTTTATGCACAAACAAAACCGCTTGAACGAATAGCGCTTTAGCAACGATAAAAGATATGCCAGCGGCAGAATTTGTCCGCTGGCGTTTCGTTTTTAGCGATGATAGAAAATTTCGCCATCGTAGATTTTGAGGATTTTCCCCTCGGTTTCGGTAATCAGGACGTAGCTCCCGCCCATGTAGGTCCAGCGCGTGCCGGCATCCGGCGCCGGCAGATTGCGCTGCTGCCACTGTTTGATATTGTATTCTGGCGTCAGGTACAGCGGCGGAACGGTATCGCCGATGTGGAATTGTTTAAAGTCTGCGGTCACTCCGTCCAGCTCATATTTCTGAATGCCGTCGCCGGTCGCCGCCCACGCTCCGCTGGTGCATGCCAACAGTACGCCCAGAAGCATCATTTTTGTTTTACGCATAGTTTCCTCATTATTATCCTGGACACTCAATCGCAGCCTCGTATGATTCCTGATACCTCAAGGAAATGGCAAGCGTTGGTTTCGTTAAAAGTGTAAGCAAACGGTGAGGCAACGATGTTTTTCGCCTGGTTGCGCCAGTTTTGAGAATAATCCGGGTTCGGGAGTGTCTATGTTAAGGCTGGAAGATCTGGCTCTGTTTGTCCGCGCTGCGGCGCTAAGCAGCTTCAGCGATGCGGCGCGAGAGGCCGGGCTGCAGCCGGCGCAGGTTAGTGCGGCGATCAAGCGTCTGGAAACGACGTTGAATATTCGTCTTTTTGCCCGTTCAACGCGGAGCCTGCGCCTGACGCCGGAAGGCGAGGTCTGGCTGCCCTACGCCACGCAGATGCTCGATACGCTGCACGCCGGGCTGCAAAAAATCCGCACGCCGGATGACGAAGTTCGCGGTACGTTACAAATTGCCGTGCCGTCCGATCTCGGGCGCAACCTGCTTCTGCGCGTTTTTCGCGGCTTTCGCCAGCGTCATCCTGCGCTGCGTCTGCGGATCCTGTTTTCCGATCATCGGACCGACGTGTTTAAAGATCCGGTGGACGTGGCCTTTCGCTACGGCGATAACGACGATGCTTCGTTTATCTCCCTGCCCGTCGCGCCCGATAACCGACGAGTGCTGGTGGCTTCGCCCGGCTGGATAGCTGAAAACGGCGAGCCGCAAACGCTGGAAGAGCTGGCGCGACATAATGCGCTCACCTACGTGCTGCGCGGCAGGGCGTTTGACCGCTGGCCGTTGAGCCGGGAAGGGAAAGTACACCACGTGCAGGTTTCCGGCACTATCGTGAGCGATGATGCGGAGGTGATTCGCCGCCTGGCGATTGCCGGTGAGGGGATTGCGTACAAATCTGAACTCGACGTCGGCGACGATATTCGTGCAGGGCGACTCCAGGTGCTGCTGCCGCACTACCAGGGCGACGTGGTGCCGCTGAATATGATTTGCCCGCACCGCAAACAGCTTTCGCCTGCGGTACGGCTGCTGTATGAGGCGGTGAAAGAGGCGTGCGAAGCGGTTAATTCCAGCGCGCTCTCTGCGGGCCGGTAGCCCGGATAAGGCGCGCCAGCGCCGCCTCCGGGAACGGTGTCGGGGTGAAGCATCGGCGTGGCTTTTCCCCGGTGGCGCTGCGCTGACCGGGCTACGAGTTCACAGCAATCTGCGGACAGGTAGCCCGGACAAGGCGCGTCAGCGCCGCCTCCGGGAGAACGATCGGCGCGAAGCTTAATGCTTCACCAGCGTGGCAAAGTAGTAGACCAGCGGAATCGCAAGGATCCACAGGCCGATGGGGATTTCCCGCCATTTGCCGGCGATGGTTTTGATCACGACATAAAACAGCAGCCCGCCGGCAATCCCGGTACCGAAGCTATTGGCAATCAGCGTAATCATCACCATCATCAGCACCGGCAGGCCGTCGGTGAAGTTTGCCAGATCCACTTTGCGCAGGCCGCTGAACATATTCAGGCCGATGAGGATCAGCGCAGGTGCGGTCGCCTCTTTCGGGATCATCAGCGCCACCGGCGTAAACAGCAGCATCAGGAGAAACATTACCGCCGCCGATAGCGCGGTTAACCCGGTTTTACCGCCGGCTTCCGCTGCCGCCGAGGATTCAATCAGCGCGGTCGCCGCCGGAATACCCAGCCAGGGACCTATAGCCGCAGCGATCGAGTCGACCATAAACGGGCGATTGATATGCGGCATATTGCCTTCTTCATCCAGCAGACCCGCTTCGCCGCCCACGGCCAAAGTGGTGCCCATCGTGGAAAAGAACTCTGAGGCGAAAAAGACGAACAGGAACGGCAGAAAGGCGATATTCAGCGCGCCCAGCATATCGATTTGCCCCAGCACCGGCGTCAGCGAATGCGGCATATCGATAAAACTGCCCGGGAGTCTGGTAACGCCCATCGGAATACCGACCAGGGTTGCAAAGAGAATCGCCCACAGAATCGAGCCGGGGATTTTTCTTGCCTGCAGGGCAATGGCCAGAAACAGCCCGCAGAGCGCAACCAGCGCCCCCGGCGAAAGGAAATCCCCGAGCATCAGGGCGTTGGTTTTGGCGTTAGCCAGCACCAGTCCGGCGTTACGGAAGCCCAATACCGCGACGAACAGCCCAATGGACGCCGTCAGACCGAGCTTGATCGACTGCGGCACCGAACGGGTTACCACTTCACGCAGGCCGAATTTGGTCAGCAGGAAAAACAGAATCCCCGACCAGCAGGCGATACCAAGCCCGATCTGCCAGCCAATGCCTTCGCTGCCCGCCAGCGTGACGCCGACCAGCACCGAACCGCCGATGCCCGGCCCGACGATAAACGGCAGGTTGGCATAAAACGCCATCAGCAGCGTGCCGCCGACGAACACCAGAATCGTGCCGGTGGTTGCCGCGCCTTTATCCATCCCGCCCACCGCCAGCAGGCCGGGGATAACCACCAGTAGATAGGCGGCGGCGAGAAAACCGGTGATGCCCGCGAGGCATTCGGTGCGCAGCGTGCTGCCGCGGGAATACAAGGCAAAACGGCGCTCCAGCCAGCTTCCCTGCGCGGATGAGTTAAGGGTATTGTCGGCCATGCTCAGGCTCCCTGATGTTTATTGTTGTGTTCTGTGTGTTCCGGGATTTCCCGGCAGTCTATCAGCGGCTCGACTATCTGGCGGGTGCTGCCGTCGGTCAAACCTAAATCTGTTAAATGCGGCCCGGCGTTACAGGCAAGGCAGGTACCCTCAATAGCCTTAAACACGCGATAGGGCGGCTCCCAGTCGGCGACTTCCGCGCTCAGGTCGCGAAGCTGGCGGAACTCTCTGGCCAGCTCCGGGGCGGGTAAGTCAGAAAGCATCCCGGCGATCGGCATCGCCACGTGGGCAAGGATTTTTCCCTGCTGCGACAGCGCCATGCCGCCGCCGGATTCGATCAGGCGGTTCGCCGCCAGCGCCATCTCGTCGGCATCGCGTCCGAGCACGACCAGGTTATGAGAATCGTGGGAGTAGCTGGTGGCGATGGCGCCGCGCAGTTCGCCCCAGCCTTCCAGCAGCGCAATTTGCGGCGTCGCCTGGTGACGACCGTGGCGGTGCTTAACCCAAATCAGGCTAAATCCTTCCGGGATTTGCACCCGGCCATCGCGGACCTGCACCTCAGCTTCTCCCCACTGGGTAAAGCGCGCGCCGCGAATATGCCGCAGACGGGCGACGCCGTGGCGAATGGCGCCAACGCGGAGGATAAAATCGTCAGGGCTGAGCGGCGGCATCTGCAGGGTATCGCGCGGCGGGGTAACGCCCGCCGCCGACGGAATGGGTTGAAGCAGGGCGCCATCGCGGGCAATCAGCTTACCGGCGACGTAAACTTCCTGCGCGTTGAGTCGGGATAAAGAATCGAAAACTACCAGATCGGCGCGGCGTCCGGCAGCAATCAGCCCCAAATCGTTACGCTGCAGACGGATCGCCGCGTTTAAGGTGGCGAAGCGCAGGACGTCGGTAGCCGGCAGTCCGTGCTCAATCAGCAGGTTGAGCAGGGCGATAATGCCGCCTTTTTCCAGCAGCATATCCGGCGGCACATCGTCGGTGCAGACGGTGATTTGCGAGGAGAGATGCGGCAGCGTTTTCAGCGCGTTAACGATATCCGGCAGCAGGTAAGGGTGCGAGCCGCGAATTTCGATAGTCAGCCCGGCGCGCAGTTTTTCCAGCGCATCGGCCGCCGAGGTGAGCTCATGATCGGAGGTGACCCCGGCGGCAAGATAGGCTTGCAGATCCGCGCCGCTCAAACCGCGCGCGTGGCCTTCGATCAGCTTGCCGCTGTTCAACCCGGCCTGAACGATCTCCTGCATCCGCTCGCTGCCGTGCAGCACGCCGTGCATATCCATCACTTCAGCAACGCCGCAGACTTCCGGCCAGGCCAGCATGGTTTCCATCTCCGCGCCGGCGAAATCGGCGCCGGACATCTCCAGTCCCGGCGTCGACGGCACGCTGGAAGGCGCCGCAACCATCACCTGCAGCGGCAGATGGCGGCTGGCAGCGACGGCGTAGCGCACGCCTTCGACGCCCAGTACGTTGGCCAGCTCGTGCGGGTCCCAGAATACTGCCGTGGTGCCCTGAGCCAGCACGATTTCGGCATAGCGTTCAGGCGGCAGGTGAGAGCTTTCAAGGTGAACGTGCGTATCCATCAGCCCCGGCGACAGGAAACATCCCGCCAGCGAGCGGCGTTCGAGGGCATCGGAGCGGCTGCCGCGCGGATGCACGCTGGCGATCGTTTCACCGACGATCCCGACGTCGGCCTCGCGGATTTCTCCGGTGGCCATGTCGACAATCTGCGCGTCGGTTAATAATAAATCGAACGGGGATTCTCCGCGCGCGGCCTGGACGGCGCGGCGGCGGGTTTCAGCACTGCTGGACATAACAACTCCGGCACAAGGATAATGGGGATACTCTAGGGGCAGAGCAAACGTTTGCCCAGATGAATAAATTTATCGCCCGATAACTTCGGGTTATTCTGCATGCTCACCGTTGACGAAAACATGATGACCGAACCCTGGCAGCGGCTGCCCGCGCTCTCTCTCAAGCAGATTCAGTACTTTGTGACCCTGGCCCAGCTGCGTCACTTCACCGACACCGCTAACCGGCTGGCTATCAGCCAGCCGGCGCTAAGCAGCGCGCTGCGGCAAATCGAGACGGTGCTCGGCGGCAAGCTGGTCAACCGTACCGCTTCGGCGGTGACCTTAACCGAGCTGGGGGCGGCGATTTTGCCCCACGCCCGGCGAGTGTTGAGCGTGGCGCAGCTGGCTTTTCAGGATATGCAGCAGATAGTCGAAGCCGGCGGCGACGGAACGGTGCGTATTGGCTTAGTGCCTTCGGTGAGTTCGCTGCTGTTTCCGCTGCTGCCGCAAACGCTGGCCCAGGCGTTTCCGCGCCTGAGGGTGGAGTTTCACGATCAGACCAACGACGCCCTGTTCTGCGAGCTGCAGTCGGGAAAGATAGATTTTGCCGTTGGCGCAATAGACAGTTCGTTACCGTCTGAGCTGCAGGTTTATCCTCTGCGCGAAGATCCGTTTGTGGCGGTGCTGCACGGCGGCGATCCGCTGGCCGGGCAGCCGCATCTGCCGTGGAAGCTGCTCGCGGGGCGCGATATCGCGGTGTTTTCAAAGGGCAATATTCAGCGTCTGGTCGGCGCGCTGGCCGAGAGCCATCGCCTCACGCTGAATACGCGTTATCAGGTTGACTATATCGAGACGCTTTACGGCCTGGTGCGCTCGCGGCTGGCGGTGGCGATTCTGCCTGAGCTTTATACTACCCACCTTCAGGATCCGGCGTTAAAGGTGGCGCAGCTTCAGCAGCCCGCGCTGACGCGAACCGTGGCGCTGATGCGCGGACCGCAGCCTCTGCCGCCGCTGATCGAGGAATGTTTTGCACTATTACTGAGTTCGCTGCGGGAAGTGAATCTATAGCGGGCGTTGCTCTCTCTACGGCTTGTGGTGAAATGCGAGAGAGGTAACGAAATAGTTTTTGTACCCTTTAAAATCAAAGGGTTATGCCTCTTTAAAAAATTAATTTGTTGCAGAAATGTCAGTAGATTATTCCGTGCGAATAAAGTTGATATAAAACAATAGGATACATTTAGAGAGTTCCCCGCGCGAGCGGGGATAAACCGGGCGCGCCAGGCCCTGGAAAATCTCAGACAGAGAGTTCCCCGCGCGAGCGGGGATAGTCCTTCCCCATGCATGTTGGAACAAATCTTGCCGAGCCGTACCGGCTTGCGTTGTCCGGCGACTTACCGTAACCTGCCCGCTGAGAACGTTTTTATCTCTCAATGACTCGGGGTGCCCTTCCTTGTGAAGGCTGAGAAAAACCCGTACCACCTGATCTGGATAATGCCAGCGTAGGGAAGTCAGAGACCGCAGGGTCGTCGCTTCTTCATCGCCTGGCGGGAGCAAACGATGTCTGACCTGCTGAACCCCGCGCATATTGCCCATCTGCGGCACCTTTTTCACCGCCATTCTCCTCTTGTTCACTGCATGACCAACGACGTGGTGCAGACCTTTACCGCCAACGTCCTGTTAGCGATTGGCGCATCGCCGGCCATGGTTATCGATCCGGGCGAAGCCAGCCAGTTTGCCGCCATTGCCGATGCGCTGCTGATTAATGTCGGCACGCTGACCGTTGAGCGTGCGGAGGCGATGCGCGCGGCGGCGCGTAGCGCAACGCAGGCGGGCAAACCCTGGACGCTGGACCCGGTAGCGGTCGGCGCGCTGACCTTACGGACAGAATTTTGTCTGGAGCTGCTGGCGCTGCAGCCTGCCGCCGTTCGCGGTAATGCGTCGGAAATCATGGCGCTGGCCGGAATGAGCGGCGGCGGGCGCGGCGTCGATACGACCGATACCGCCGCCGCAGCGCTGCCCGCAGCCCAGGCGTTAGCCCGCCAGCTGAATACCGTGGTCGCGGTGACCGGGGAGGTTGATTACGTCACCGACGGCCAGCGCATTCGCATGGTCACCGGCGGCGATCCGCTGATGACCCGGGTGGTCGGCACCGGCTGCGCGCTGTCGGCGGTGGTTGCCGCCGCTGCGGCGATGCCCGGCGATCGGCTGGAGAACGTGGCCGCGGCCTGCGGTCTGATGAAGCTCGCGGGGGGGGAAGCGGCGCTGCAGGGCGGCCCCGGCAGCTTTACTCCCGCCTTCCTCGATGCGCTCTATGCGGGAGGCGATCTGTGAAACGAATTAATGCGCTAACCATCGCCGGCACCGACCCGAGCGGCGGTGCGGGGATCCAGGCGGATCTCAAAACCTTCTCGGCGCTGGGGGCATACGGCTGCTCGGTCATCACCGCGCTGGTGGCGCAAAACACCCTTGGCGTCCAGTCGGTTTATCGTATAGAGCCTGATTTTGTCGCCGCGCAGCTCGATTCCGTCTTCAGCGATGTGCGCATCGATACCACCAAAATCGGGATGCTGGCGGAAACTGATATCGTTGAAGCGGTGGCGGAACGGCTGGCGCGTTATCAGATTAAAAATGTGGTGCTGGATACGGTCATGTTGGCGAAAAGCGGCGATCCGCTGCTCTCGGCGTCGGCGGTGGAAACGCTGCGCCAGCGCCTGCTGCCGCAGGTCTCGCTGATCACTCCGAACCTGCCGGAAGCGGCGGCGCTGCTGGATGCGCCGCATGCCAGAACGGAACAGGAGATGCTGGAGCAGGGCAGAGCGCTGCTGGGAATGGGCTGCGGAGCGGTATTAATGAAAGGCGGCCATCTCGATGATGCGGAAAGCCCGGACTGGCTGTTTACCCGCGAAGAGGAGCGGCGTTTTACCGCGCCGAGAGTCCAGACTAAAAATACCCACGGTACCGGCTGTACGCTATCGGCGGCGCTGGCGGCCCTGCGTCCGCGTTACGAGGATTGGGGGCGAACCGTGGCGGAAGCTAAGGGCTGGCTCTCGGCGGCGCTGGCGCAGGCGGATTCGCTGGAAGTGGGACACGGCATCGGTCCGGTACACCATTTTCACGCCTGGTGGTAAACGGCAAGACAACGGGTCAGCAGACTATGCTGAAAAAATAGGCTCCCGGCTGGAAAATCTGCTGAGTCGGTACCAGGCTTAACCTGCCCAAAATAATTGGGTTGGGAAAATGCATGCCGGTTTCGACCGGCACTTACGGGAGATAGCTATGACTGATATTACGCAGTTGCTTGGCAAAGATGCCGACACGCTTTTACAGCACCGCTGTATGACAATTCCAGCCGACCAGCTCTATTTACCGGGGGCGGATTACGTCGATCGGGTGATGGTTGATAACAACCGTCCGCCGGCGGTGCTGCGTAATATGCAAACCCTGTATAACACCGGCCGCCTGGCGGGAACCGGCTATCTGTCGATCCTGCCGGTCGACCAGGGCGTAGAGCATTCTGCTGGCGCCTCTTTTGCCGCCAACCCGCTGTACTTTGATCCGAAAAATATCGTCGAACTGGCCATTGAGGCCGGTTGTAACTGCGTGGCCTCCACCTATGGCGTGCTGGCCTCGGTGTCGCGCCGCTATGCGCACCGCATTCCCTTCCTGGTCAAGCTGAACCATAACGAAACGCTGAGCTACCCGACCGAATATGACCAGACGCTGTATGCCAGCGTCGAGCAGGCGTTCAATATGGGGGCCGTGGCGGTCGGGGCGACGATCTATTTCGGTTCCGAACAGTCCCGTCGGCAAATCGAAGAGATTTCCGCCGCTTTTGAGCGCGCGCACGAGCTTGGCCTGGTGACCGTGCTGTGGGCCTATTTGCGTAATTCGGCGTTTAAGAAAGATGGCGTCGACTACCACGTTTCCGCTGACTTAACCGGTCAGGCCAACCACCTGGCGGCGACCATCGGCGCGGATATCGTGAAGCAGAAAATGGCGGAAAACAACGGCGGCTATAAAGCGGTGAACTTCGGCTATACCGATGACCGGGTTTATAGCAAGCTCACCAGCGATAATCCGATCGACCTGGTGCGTTACCAGCTGGCGAACTGCTATATGGGCCGCGCCGGGCTGATTAACTCCGGCGGCGCGGCGGGCGGGGAAACCGATCTGTCCGACGCCGTGCGCACCGCGGTTATCAATAAGCGCGCGGGCGGCATGGGGCTGATTCTGGGCCGTAAGGCGTTTAAAAAATCGATGGCCGACGGCGTGAAGCTGATTAATGCCGTGCAGGATGTTTATCTGGACGGCAAAGTCACCATCGCTTAACAGGCTATCTAACCCTTAAAGGCAACAGCGTCGTCTGCCTTCCCCGGCGGCGCTGCGCCTGACCGGGCTACCGGCTCACCGCCGTCTGCGGCCCGGAGGCCCCATCGAGAGCAGGGTGCGGATTCACAGTTATCTGCGGGCCGGTAGCCCGGACAGGCGCGTCAAGCGCCGCCTCCGGGTTCCTGCTTACTCGCGAATCAGCCGCGCCGTGTGCTGTAGCATTTTATACGCCTCATAGCGCCGCTGATGATCGGCGCTAAATTGTTCTACGCAGCGGTAGGTTTTATCCACCCGGGTAAACTGCTTCATCGCTTCTGGCAGGGAAGGCGCGATATGACCGGCCACCGCGCCAAGAATCGCCGAACCTAACAGCACCGGTTCACTGGATTCGGTACTCACCACGTTCACTCCGCAGGCGTCTGCCAGCAGCTGGCGCACCAGCGGATGCTGACCGGCCCCGCCGCTGATGACGATATTCTCGCTGCGGATGCCGCACGCCTTCTGGGCGTCAATAATCTGCCGCAGACCGTAGCCGATGCCGCACAATCCGGCGACGTAGAGCGCCATCAGATTGTCCAGATCCCGCTCCATCCCCAGCCCGGCGATAATCGCTTTCGCCTGCGGATCGGCCAGCGGCGCCCGGTTACCTAAAAACTCGGGCACCACGTGCAGGCCGTCGGCAAGTTTGACCGCCGCTGACGGATTATCTACCTTCGCCAGCACGCTATCGGCAAGATAAACCGGTAGCGGGACGCCGCGCGCTTTGGCCAGCGACTTAGCTTCTGCGGCGGCGGGATGGAAGCTCAACAGCTGGTCGATGGCCGCTCCGGCCGCGCTCTGACCACCTTCACTCAGCCAGAACCCTGGCACCATCGCCGAGTAATACGGCCCCCAGACGCCGGGCACGAATACCGCTTCCTGAGTAGTGGTCATGGTGCAGGAGGAGGTACCGAAGACGTAGGCCATATTGTTAACCGCGCCGTTAAGCACGCCGACGGTGCCGATGCCGCCCGCGTGGGCGTCAATCATACCGACCGCTACCGGCGTACCGATCGGCAGCCCCATCTCCTCTGCCGCCGTGGCGCAAAGGCCGTCGCCGCAGGGGGTTCCCGGATCGACAATCCGCTGGCCGATGCGGACAAAATCTTCATCCGCCAGCTCTTCGAGGCCAATCTGGCGGAAGTAGCTGGCATCCCAGCGTTGTTCATGCGCCAGGTAGGTCCATTTACAGGTCACAGTACAGACCGAGCGGGCTAAATCGCCGGTCGAGCGCCAGGTGAGATAATCGGGGAGGTCGAAGAAGTGGCGCGCCTGCTGATAAATGTGCGGGCGGTGCTCCTTCAGCCAGAGAAGTTTCGGCGTTTCCATCTCCGGCGAGATTTTGCCGCCAACGTACTGCAGCACCGCGTGGCCCGTGGCGTTAATCTTTTCCGCCTGGCCGGTGGCGCGATGATCCATCCAGACAATAATGTTACGGTCCGCATCTTCCGAAGGCCCGACCGCCAGCGGCGCGTCGTTATCGCCAATCACTACCAGCGAGCAGGTGGCATCGAAGCCGATCCCGGCAATCGACGATGGAGGGACCCCGGCGCTGGCCACCGCCGTTTTAATGCAGTAGCACACCGCCTGCCAGATCTCGCGGCTTGACTGTTCGACCACGCTTCCGGCGCTGCGAAACAGGGTAATTTCCCGGGTTGCGTGGGCGAGAAGTTCGCCACGCAGGTCGAATACGCCGGCGCGAACGCTGCCTGAGCCAACATCGACGCCAATAATATGTTGCATAATATCCTCTCACACAGTCTGGTTGAACGGTCAGAGATCCACGCTGTTCGGCAGGATCACAATGTCGCGTACGGTGACGTTTTTCGACCGCGTCACCATAAACAGCACCGACTCGGCCACTTCGATCGGTTGCATCAGGCTGCCGTTGGCCAGCGCTTCGTCCATTTTGGCTTTCGGCCAGTCGTCCAGCAGGGCGGTGACTACCGGGCCAGGCAGCACGGCGCCGACGCGCACGCCGTACTGTGAAACCTGGCGACGGGTGGTATGAACAAACGCCTGGACAGCAAATTTCGACGCGGTATAGATAGGCTCCCAGATCACCGGCACCACGCCCGCGATAGAGCTGGTGAAGATAATGTCCCCGGACTTTTGCGCGATAAGATGCGGCAGGACGCTACGCACGCAGCGGAAGGCGGCGTTGGTATTGAGATGCAGCACGCGATCCCAGACGTCCGGATCGCCCTCGGCCACCGGTCCGCCGATATAAGCTCCGGCGTTGGCGTGGAAAATATCAAGACGCCCGGTGAGCTGCAAAATTCCCTGCAGAAGGTTATCAACCTGATCCGCCTGCATCAGGTCAACCTGCAGGGCGAAGGCGTTTTCACCGAGTTCGGCAACAAGTTTATTGAGCTTTTCCCCTTCACGGTCGATAAGCACCACTTTTGCGCCGGCGCCCAGCAGGGTTCTGGCGCATTCGAGGCCAATACCGGACGCCGCGCCGGTAATGGCGGCGACTTTACCGCTAAGGGAAGTATTCATAGAGGAGACAGAGTGGTTCATTTTATAATCCTTTACAGAGTCTGGTTGGCACTGTCGAGCGCGAGGGCATCGCGTTCGACGTTAGAGACGAAAACTTGTTAAGGTATTGAATATGAGCGTCATTTCTGCAGGTTTTCTGGAATATTAATGCTGAATGCGTTAATACTTCGGAAAGTAAAATGGAAGCTCAATCGATGAAGCTCATGTTGCGCTAGCTTCATCGATTGAGCAAGTGGGGAAATTAACAGCGAAATGATTTTGTGACGCAAGTTGGGAAAATGAAGAAAATCACGATTTACGACCTGGCGGAACTTTCCGGCGTTTCGGCGAGCGCGGTGAGCGCTATCCTCAACGGCAACTGGAAAAAGCGCCGCATCAGCGCAAAGCTTGCCGAAAAGGTGACGCGGATTGCCGAGGAGCAGGGCTACGCGATTAACCGCCAGGCCAGCATGCTGCGCAGCAAAAAATCGCGCGTCATCGGCATGATTATCCCCAAATACGATAACCGCTATTTCGGTTCGGTCGCCGAACGCTTTGAGGAGATGGCTCGCGAACGGGGCCTGCTGCCGATTATCACCTGTACGCGCCGAAGCCCCGAGCTGGAGCTCGAAGCGGTGAAAGCGATGCTCTCCTGGCAGGTTGACTGGGTGGTGGCGACCGGGGCGACCAATCCGGATAAAATTTCCGCTCTATGCCAGCAGGCGGGCGTGCCAACGGTCAATCTCGATCTACCGGGGACTATCGCACCGTCGGTGATTTCGGATAACTACGGCGGCGCGAAAGCGCTGACCCATAAGATCCTGGCGAATAGCGCTCGCCGCCGGGGAGAGATAGCGCCGCTGACGTTCATTGGCGGGCGCAGCAGCGACCATAACACCAGCGAACGTTTACGCGGCTTCCACGACGCGCATCGCGAGCAGGGGCTGAGCGTGCCGCAGGCGAACATTCTGGCTCCCGGCTATTCGAAAGGCAAAGTCGAAGCCTGCCTGCAGGAGCGGTTTGGCACCGCGAAGGTTCCGTTGCAGGGAATATTTGTCAACTCAACGATATCGCTGGAGGGGGTCGTACGTTGGCTGTCGCAGGCAGGACTCACCGGCAGCGAGCAGCCGCCGATGGGCTGCTTCGACTGGGACCCGTTTGTCTATCTGCTGGGGCACGATATCGACATGGTGCAGCAGGACGTGCCGGCGATGCTGGAAGCGGTGTTTACGATTATCGACTCCGGCGATGCCGGCCAGCAGCGGATTGAAATTCCGCCGCTACTGATGAGCAGCAGCTGAGTCGCTATCTGGCTGTTTGAGCTTAGCGCGTCAGCAGCCAGCGGGCGGTGTGCTCGTCGGTCACCAGACCGTTGATCCAGCCGCCTTTAAGCGCCGCCAGAATCGCCGGGCGTTTGTACTCGCCGCATGCCACCGCGATGCGCGGACACTGATTCTGGCGGATATCGTAGCTGGTGATCATTCTGTTGATTTCGCTATCCACCACTCCGCCTTCGGCATCGATAAAGCGCCCCATAATCTCGCCGATACCGCCTTGCGCCGTCACTTCATCCATCTGGGCCTGATTGATAAAGCCGTCTTTAAAAATAGGGCTTTGGGTGCCTAATGGCCCAATGCCGACAAAAATAACGTCCGCCTGGCGGGCGACGGCGGAGACGCTGCGGAACAGCCGGCTGGTACACCACATGTCGTACTCTTCCTGCGTCTGCGCGTAGCGCGGCGCGGGCCACTGATAGTACTTCGCCTTAATTTTGCTGGTCAGCAGCAGCGGGACATCATCGTAATAGTTGCACTGACCGTCGGCGTCCATGGCGCTGATCAGCGCGACGCAGCGGGTATTCTGGCTGTCGAAATCGATACGCTGCAGCGCTTTTTTCAGGGTCAGGCCGGAACCCAGACCGATGATTTTCTCTTTATCGTCCTGCAGGTAGCGGGCCATCAGCTGATAGCAACCAAAGGAGACGCTATCCAGGGTGCTTTCTTCACTAAAGGCGGGCACGATATTGCACTCGATAAGCCGGTACTTTTCCTGCAGTAACAGCGCATAATCGAGGCAGTTGGCCACCGGATGATGCAGCCCGATCGACACAATCCCTTCTTCTTTCGCGGCGGCGATCAGCCGCTGTACCACCGGCCTCGACGTGCCAAGCTGGCTGGCGATCTCGCTCTGGTTCTGCCCGGCAATGTAGTACATCCACGCGGCGCGGACCTTTTGATCCAGCCGAATATCATCTTCTTTGCTCATGGTTTCCTGCCCTAAGTTTCTGGCCGCGGCGATAATTTCGCCCGGCGAATAACCGCATTCTCGCCGTGGTTGGTAAAACTGGCAAGCTTTTGCTCTTTTCTGGTCAATTGTAATTTTAATGGGTAATTGTTCTTTTGTGATCCGTGGCTCTTATTTTGGTCAAATGATCATTTACAGTGACGCCATCAACTCAAGGAGAGCAGAACATGAACAATCAATTCACATGGCTTCACATTGGTCTGGGTTCTTTTCATCGCGCCCATCAGGCGTGGTATCTGCATCGTCTGATTGCTTCCGGAGATAAGCGCTGGCACATTGCGGCGGGGAATATCCGCAACGACGCCGAGCAGGTGGTCCAGGCGCTGGCAGCGCAGGGTGGGCGCTACGTGCTGGAAACCGTCAGCCCTGAAGGGGAACGTGAATATGAAGAGATCACCTCAATTCAGAAACTGCTGCCGTGGCAGGCCGGGCTCAAGCCGCTGATTAACGAAGGGGCAAACCCGCAGACCAAAGTTATCGCCTTCACCGTGACGGAAGGCGGCTACTACCTGAATACCCGCCATAAGCTGGAAACCAGCAACCCCGACTTGCAGGCCGATCTGGCAGGGGAGTGCAAAACGATTTACGGCACTATTGCGCGGATCCTGGAAAAGCGTATGGCGGACAACGCCGGGCCGCTGACTCTGCTGAACTGCGATAACGTGCGCCATAATGGCGAGCGCTTCCACGACGGCATGGTTGAGTTCCTGCAGCTAACCGGCAAGCAGGCGGTGATTGACTGGATGGCCGCCAACACGACCTGCCCGAACACCATGGTCGACCGTATCACTCCGCGTCCGGCGGCAGATCTGCCCGCGCGCGTCAAAGCGCAAACCGGCATTGACGATAGCGCGCCGGTGATGGGTGAGACCTTCATCCAGTGGGTGGTGGAAAACCATTTCCGCGATGAGCGCCCGAATCTGGAAGCGGTTGGCGTGGAGATGGTTGCATCGGTTATTCCTTATGAAGAGGCGAAAATTCGCATTCTGAACTCGTCGCATAGCTGCATTGCGTGGGCGGGGACGTTAATCGGCCAGCAGTATATTCATGAAAGTACGCTAACGGATTTCATCTACGCCATTGCCGACCGCTACGTTACGGAAGATGTGATCCCCTGCCTTGGCGATAACGGCATTGATTTACCAACCTATCGCGACGTGGTGCTTAAGCGCTTTACCAACCCGTATATCCAGGACACGAACCAGCGCGTTGCCGCCGACGGTTTCTCGAAAATTCCGGCGATGATCGCCCCAACCCTGCAGGAGTGCTACCAGCGCGGCGCCCGCCCGGAAGCGACCGCGATGCTGCCCGCGCTGTTCTTCGTCTTTATGGAACAGTGGCATAAGGGAAGTCTGCCGTATGAATACCAGGACGGCATTCTTGACGCGCAGGCGGTGCATCAGATGTTCGAAGCCAGCGATCCGCTGGCGCTGTATGCCCGCGATAAAGCGCTATTTGGCGAACTCGCTGAAAACGCCGATTTCCTCGCGCTGATGCGCGAAAAAGTCGCGGCAGTTTATACGCTGATTAACTAAGAGGTGGCTATGTATCTGGGTATCGATCTTGGCACATCGGAAGTGAAAGCGCTGGTCATTGATGAGAACAATGAGGTTATCGCCAGCCATAGCGCGCCGCTGAGCATTCAGCGGCCTCACCCGCACTGGTCAGAACAGTCGCCGCAGTCATGGTGGGAGGCGACAGAGTATCTGATGACCACGCTGCGGGAAAAATGCGCCCAGCACTGGCCAGCCATTAAGGCCATTGGCCTTTCCGGGCAGATGCACGGCGCGGTCCTGCTGGATGCCGGCGGGGAGGTCATTCGCCCGGCAATCTTGTGGAACGACACCCGCTGCGCCGCGGAGTGTGCGGAGCTGGAGGAGATGGCGCCGGAGCTGCATCAGGTGGCGGGAAACCTGGCGATGCCCGGCTTTACCGCACCGAAGCTGCTGTGGGTACGCCGTCATGAGCCGGAACACTTTCAGCGCACCGCCACGGTACTGCTGCCGAAAGATTATCTGCGCTACCGGATGACCGGGAAGAAAGTCTCCGATATGTCCGACGCCGCCGGGACGCTGTGGCTGGACGTGGCGAAGCGCGACTGGTCCGACTCGCTGCTGGATAAATGCGGCCTGTCGCGCAGCCAGATGCCGACGCTGGTCGAAGGCTGCGAGGTTTCCGCGACCCTTGACCCGCAGGTGGCTGAACGCTGGGGGCTGAACGCCTCGGTAGCGGTTGCCGGCGGCGGTGGCGATAACGCGGTCAGCGCCATCGGCGTCGGGGCGGTTTCACCAGGGGATGCGTTTATTTCGCTCGGTACCTCCGGCGTGCTGTTTGTGGTAACCGACGCCTATCGTCCGGCTCCGCAGTCGGCGGTCCATGCGTTTTGTCACGTTCTGCCGAATCTATGGCATCAGATGAGCGTGATGCTCAGCGCCGCCAGCTGTTTGCAGTGGTTCTGCCGCCTGACCGGCACCACGGAAGTGGCGCTGCTGGAGGAGATTGCCGAGCTTAGCGAAGAGGAGAAGGCCCATGCGCCGTTCTTCTTACCCTATCTCTCCGGCGAACGTACGCCGCACAACGATCCTGACGCGCGCGGCATGTTCTGGGGCATGACCCACTCCAGCCTGCGCGCCCAGCTCGGCTATGCGGTGCTGGAAGGGGTGAGCTTTGGGATCAACGACGGTCTGCAGGTGTTGAAAGAGAGCGGTACGCAGATCGAACAATGTTCGCTGGTTGGCGGCGGCGCCCGCAGCCCGTTCTGGGCGCAGCTGTTGGCCGATATCCTCGATATGCCGGTGGTGACCCACAAAGGCGGAGAGACCGGCGGCGCGCTGGGCGCGGCGCGGCTGGCCTGTCTGGCGGCGGGCAAACCAATTACCGCGGTATGTGAAAAACCGGAGATCTGGCAGACCTGGCGTGCGGACCCGGTACGCCATCAAACCCTGATGCGGCGCTATGCGCAGTTTAAGGCCCTGTATTTAAACGATCTGAACTATCGGCAGCACTAATTTTTATCACCATAACCGCTCCGGCGATCTGACCGGAGCGGCCTCCTGTACCCTAAAAACGAGGTCATTATGTCCATCAATAATAAACAGTGGCTCGGTTTACCCCTGAACCTGCTCTGGGGATACATCGCCATTGCCGTGTTTATGACCGGCGACGGTTTTGAACTGGCATTCCTGTCGCACTACATTAAAGAGCTCGGGTTCTCCCCGGCGCAGGCATCGTTCGCCTTCACCCTCTACGGCCTGGCCGCCGCGCTGTCGGCATGGATCTCCGGCGTGGTGGCGGAAATCATCACGCCGCTGAAGACCATGATGATTGGCTTTGTGCTATGGTGCGTGTTCCACGTGCTGTTCCTGGTCTTCGGTCTCGGTCATGCCAACTATGCGCTGATCTTAATTTTCTACGGCATCCGCGGCTTCGCGTATCCGCTGTTCCTTTACTCGTTTATCGTCGCCATTATCCACAACGTGAAAAGCGATAACGCCAGCTCGGCGATCGGCTGGTTCTGGGCGGTCTATTCCATCGGCATCGGCGTATTCGGCAGCTATATTCCGAGCTTTACCATCCCGCATATCGGCGAGCTGGGGACATTGTGGCTGGCGCTCGCTTTCTGCGTCACCGGCGGCATCATTGCGCTGGCTTCCCTGCGCCATATTAAAACGCCGCACCATATGCAGAACCTGACCACCCGCGAGAAGTTTGCCGAACTGGGCCGCGCGGCGACGCTGCTCTATACCAACCGCAATATTCTGCTGTCGAGCATGGTGCGAATTATCAATACGCTCTCGCTGTTCGGCTTTGCGGTGATTATGCCGATGATGTTCGTCGATGAGCTGGGCTTCACCACCTCAGAATGGCTGCAGGTGTGGGCGGTCTTCTTCTTTACCACCATTTTCTCTAATGTGCTGTGGGGCATT
The DNA here is from genome assembly GCF_040065315.1 of Klebsiella sp. CN_Kp100. NCBI lineage: Bacteria > Pseudomonadati > Pseudomonadota > Gammaproteobacteria > Enterobacterales > Enterobacteriaceae > Klebsiella > Klebsiella sp. CN_Kp100. Next base: position 68,960 of record NZ_JBEAIJ010000035.1, on the reverse strand, counting down.
CTGGGCGAAAAACTGGGCTGGATGAAGGTGGTGCGCTGGTTCGGCTGCATCGGTATGGCGGTCTCCAGCCTGGCGTTTTATTACATTCCGCAGCACTTCGGACATAACTTCGCGATGGCGCTGCTTCCGGCTATCGCCCTGGGGATCTTTGTCGCCGCGTTTGTTCCGCTGGCGGCGGTTTTCCCGGCGCTGGAGCCGAAGCACAAAGGCGCGGCCATTTCGGTCTACAACCTGTCGGCGGGGATGTCGAACTTTCTCGCACCGGCTATTGCGGTGATATTGCTGCCGTTCTTTAGCACCATCGGAGTGGTGATCGCCTATACCGCGCTGTACGTGGCGGCCTTTTTCCTCTGTGCGTTTATCCGCGTCGAGCAGCCGGGATTTTCCCACAAGGAAGCGCCGGCCAGCGAGCAGGTGGAGTTCTCTTAAGGTGATGCGGCTGGCATGCCAGGCATGCCAGCCTTAATGAGGTGAATGATGAGTATTCAGGCAGTGATTTTTGACATGGATGGCGTGATTATTGATTCCGAAAGCCTGTGGCGGCAGGCGCAAATCGACGCCCTCGCGCAGTGGGGGGCAACGGCGAGCGTCGAGGAGTGCGAAACGCTGACCAAAGGCAAACGCCTCGACGAAATTGCCCGCACCTGGTGCCGCCATTGCCAGCTTGAGCTTGTTCCGCAGCGGCTTGAAGCAGCGATATTGCAGCGTATTACCGGCCTGATCGCCGCCGAAGGCGAGCCGATGCGCGGGGTGCATGAGGCGTTACGCTATTTTCGCCATGCCGGTTATAAAATTGCGCTCGCGACCTCCTCGTCCCGGCAGGTTATCGCCGCCGTGCTGAACAAGCTCTCGCTCTGGCACTATTTTGATGTGATTTGCAGCGCGGATGATGAAGCGCAGGGCAAGCCGCATCCGGCGGTTTATCTGACGACGTTGGATAAGCTTAATCTCGACGCCAGCCGTTGCCTGGTGATCGAAGACAGCTTCAACGGCTTTAGCGCGGCCCGGGCGGCGGGGATTGCCACGATAGTGATTGCCGAAGATAGCCAGCACGCGCGTTTTCAGGCCGCCGCTGGCCGCTACCGGGCGCTGCCTGAACTGCTGGAAGCCCTCACCGCCGAGCCAGAGGCGGTCGCATAACTCACGCTTTCGTGAGCGCAGAAAATCCCGGGATGTACACGGTCGGTCACTCTCTCTTCTGCGCTCACGCCCTTTTTTCTCCATGCCGATCCGCCTCACATTTCACTCATCTTTTGTGAAAACAGTCACGTCTTGTTGTGCCAATGCCCAAATTTATTGCCTTGCTTAGCGGTGTTTGTCCGAGGCACTGCTACGTAATTGTGCTTAGATTAGATATTGAAACGTATTTTCAATAATGTGAAACCACTTTGCCGATTTGCTTCTATCGATCGGATTTGGCCGTGATAAGGATTGAGCATGAAAATTGAATCTGTGAATGTCACCGTTTTCCAGTATCCCACACGTCGAGTTTCCGACAGCGCCGGGCACTCCCATCCGGGGGCTGAAAGCATGGCCAAAATGGCGATGCTGACCATCACCGCTGATGATGGGGCGCAGGGTTTTTCGTTTGCGCCTCCGGAAGTCGTGCGCCCGTTCGTGGTGAATACTTTTTTCCGCAAAGTGCTGGTGGGGCAGGACCCGTTTAACCGCGAGCGTATCTGGCAGGATCTTAACCACTGGCAGCGCGGTAGTGCACATCAGCTAACGGAGCGCGCGCTGTCGTTTATTGAACAGGCGCTGTGGGACCTGATAGGCCGCAGCCTTAAGATGCCGGTTTACAAGCTGCTCGGCGGCTATCGCGACACCGTCCCGGCTTACGGCAGCACGATGTGCGGCGACGATCTGCCGGGTGGACTGTCGACTCCGGAGGAGTATGCCGCCTTTGCCGAAAAGCTGGTCGCCCGCGGCTACAAGGCCATCAAGCTGCACACCTGGATGCCGCCAATCTCTTTTGCGCCCAATCCCAAAATGGATATTAAAGCCTGCGCGGCGGTGCGCGAAGCGGTAGGGCCGGATATTGACCTGATGATTGACGGCTATCACTGGTACAGCCGCGCCGAGGCGCTGTGGATCGGCAAAGAGCTGGAAAAACTCAATTTCGCCTGGTTTGAAGAACCGATGGAGGAGGATTCGATGTCCTCCTACGCATGGCTGGCGGAAAACCTGTCGATCCCCATCGTCGGGCCGGAGAGCTTCGGCGGCAAGCACCACATGCGCGCCGAATGGGTGAAAGCCGGAGCCTGCGACATTCTGCGCGCCGGCGCTAACGGTGTGGGCGGTATTACCCCGACCATGAAGGTCGCGGCGCTGGCGGAATCTTTCGGCATGGATTGCGAAGTCCACGGCAACGGCGCGGCAAGCCTGGCGGTGGTCGGCGCGATCCGCAATTGCCGCTGGTACGAGCGCGGCCTGCTGCATCCGTTCCTCGACTACGATGAACCGGCGGCTTATCTCAATAGCATTGTTGACCCGATGGATGACCAGGGATTTGTGCATTTGTCACAACGTCCGGGCCTCGGCGAAGACATTAATTTTGCGTATATCGAAGCCAATACCGTTAGCCACGACTGATTCAAAAAAATAAATGCCCGATGGCGCTGCGCTTATCGGGTCTGCGGCCCGGTAGGCCGGATAAGGCGAAAATGCCGCCATCCGGCAACATGTACCCTACAGTACAGGCAAACAGAGATATGAAAAAAACCTCCCTACTGGCAGCGTGCTTATTCACGCTCGCCGTGTCGATGGGAAGCGGGGCGGCGGTGGCGAAAACGCCGCCCGATCAGCTTATCATCGGCATGAATATGAATAACCTGCTCACCCTTGACCCGGCGGCGATGACCGGTAACGAAGTGGTGGGAATCGTGGTCAACCTCTACGACTCGCTGGTGGAGCTTGACCCTGAACAGCTCACCAACGTTAAGCCCGCGCTGGCGAAATCCTGGGATATCAGCCCCGACGGCAAAACCCTGACCTTTCATCTGCGCGACGACGTTAAGTTTCATTCCGGCAACCCGCTGACCGCCGCTGACGTGGTGTGGTCAATGCGGCGCATCCTGCACCTCAACCTGGCTCAGGCCTCGGTATGGAAATCCTATGGCTTCAGTAAGAAAAATATCGACAGCCAGGTCAGCGCGCCGGACCGCTTCACGGTGCAAATCGAGTTACCCAAAGATAACGATCCGCAGCTGGTGATTTACTCGCTGGCGGCGCTGGGCAACCTCGGGGTGCTGGACAGTAAAACGGTGCAAAGCCACCAGCAGGATAACGACTGGGGTAACCGCTGGCTGACCACCCATGAAGCCGGTTCCGGGCCGTTTACGCTGGAAACCTGGCAGGCAAAAGATGTGCTGCGCATGAAGCGCAATCCTGACTACTGGCGCGGCGAGGCGAAAATGAGCCGCGTGGTGCTGCGCCATTTCCAGGAGTCGCAAACTCTGCGTCTGATGATCGAAAAAGGCGACCTCGATATTGCCAACAATATGGCGGTTTCCGATATTAACGCCCTGCGCAGCGACCCGCAGCTGACCGTCGATGCGGTGCAGCGCGGCACCATGTACTACGTGGCGATGAGCATGAAAGAGGCGCACTTCGCCCAACCGAAAGTGCGCGAAGCGGTGCGCTATCTGATTGATTACCAGGGTATCAATAAAGCGCTGATGCCGGGCTACGGCGTGCTGCATCAGCGACCGATTAAGGCGGGCATGCCGTCTACGCTGCCTGACCCTGGCTATAAGCTGGACGTGGCGCGGGCGAAAAAGCTGCTGGCGGAAGCGGGTTATCCCAACGGCTTTGATACCACGCTGCGGGTCCTCTCCGATCAGCCATTTCTTAACATCGCTATCGCCGTGCAGTCGACGCTGATGCAGGCGGGTATTAACGCCAAAATCATCACCGGCACCGGTAACCAGATCTACGGCGCGATGCGCGAGCGTAAATTTGACCTGCTGGTGGGACGCGGCGGCAGCGGAATGGAGCCGCATCCGCACTCCAGCCTGCGCGCGCTGGTCTATAACCCGGATAACAGCGATGAGGCGCGTCTGACCAACTTTCAGGGCTGGCGTACCGGTTTTTACGACCCGCAGCTCAATACGATGATTGACCAGGCCCTGCTGGAACGCGATCCGCAAAAACAGGTGGCTGACTACCAGGCCATCCAGGCGCGCTACGACCAGCTGGTTCCGGCTTTAATTCCGCTTTCGCAGATGGTCGATTCCGTGGTGGTGCGCAACGAGGTACGAGAGTATCAGCCGCACCCCTCCGCCACCACTTTTCTGCGTGACGTCTATAAAGTCCGCGAAGGAGAGAAAGGATGAGTACCGCAATCCTTGCGCCCGGCTCACGCGGCCGGCGCTTATCCAAACGGCTGTTGCAGGTGGTGATTACGCTGTTCGGCCTGCTGCTGCTGACCTTTACCATTGGCCGCGTCATGCCTATCGACCCGGTGCTGGCGATCGTCGGTCCGGATGCTGATCAGAGTACCTATCAGCAGGTTTACCAGCAGCTGGGGTTTGATAAATCGCTGACCACCCAGTTTGGCATCTATTTCGTCAACCTGCTGCACGGCGATCTGGGCAATGCGCTGCTGACCGGGAAACCGGTGGTGGACGATATTATCCGCGTCTTCCCGGCCACCATGGAGCTGGCGACGATGGCGATTCTCGTCGGCGCGGGTCTCGGAATTCCGCTGGGCGTGCTGGCGGCGGCGCGGCGCAATAGCTTCTCCGATTATGTGGTACGCATTATCAGCCTGGCGGGCTACTCGACGCCGATTTTCTGGGTCGGAATGATGGGGCTGCTGGTGTTCTATGCCTGGCTCGGCTGGGTGGGCGGCGCCGGGCGGGTAGACCTCGGTCTGGACGGCATTGTGCCGCGCCGTACCGGCCTGATGACCGTTGATGCGCTGCTGGCAGGAAACGGACAGGTGTTCTGGAACGCCATTAATCATCTGATTCTTCCCGCCTCGCTGCTGGGTTTTCACTCGCTGGCTTATATCAGCCGTATGACCCGCAGCTTTATGCTGGCCCAGCTGTCGCAGGAGTTCATTATTACCGCGAGGGTGAAAGGGCTAACCGAGCGTCAGGTTATCTGGAACCATGCGTTTCGTAACATCCTCGTGCAGCTGCTGACGGTGGTGGCGCTGGCCTACGGCGCGCTGCTGGAAGGCGCGGTGCTGATTGAAACCGTCTTCTCATGGCCGGGTTTCGGCTCCTATCTTACCGGTAGCCTGCTGCTGGGCGATATGAATGCGGTGATGGGCTGCGTGCTGCTGGTGGGGGTGATCTTCGTGATGCTCAACCTGCTCTCCGACATGCTGTATCAATTCTTTGACCCGAGGACAAAATCATGACCGTTTCTTTGGATTCGCCGCTTTCGGGCGGTGCGGGCGAAGGCCGTCAGCGGCTGCAACGCGCGGCGGCGCGGGCCGTCGGGTTTATCGGCAAAATGGCGCGCAACCCGCTAACGGCCATCGGCGGAGGAATTATCTTTCTGCTGCTGGTGGTGGCGATTTTCGCGCCGCTGATTGCGCCTTATAACCCGCTGGTGCAGGACCTGAACAGCGCGCTGGTCGCGCCGAATGCGCAGCACTGGTTCGGCACCGATGAGTTTGGCCGGGATATCTTTAGTCGCCTGGTGTACGGCTCGCGCATCACGCTCTATATCGTGCTGCTGGTCTCGGTGACCGTCGGTCCGCTCGGGCTGCTGCTGGGCGTCAGCGCCGGCTATTTCGGCGGTAAAGTCGATATGGTGCTGATGCGCGTCACCGATATTTTCATCTCCTTCCCGAGTCTGGTTCTGGCGCTGGCGTTTGTCGCCGCCTTAGGGCCGGGGCTGGAGCATGTGGTTATCGCCATCACGCTTACCGCCTGGCCGCCGATAGCCCGTCTGGCGCGCGCCGAAACGCTCTCTCTGCGCCAGGCCGATTTTATCTCCGCCGTGCGTCTGCAGGGCGCTTCATCGTCCCGCGTCCTCTGGCGCCATATCGTGCCGCTGTGTCTGCCCTCGGTCATTATCCGTATCACCATGAATATGGCCGGGATCATTCTGACCGCGGCCGGTCTCGGCTTTCTCGGGCTCGGCGCGCAGCCGCCGGAGCCGGAGTGGGGAGCGATGATCTCCAGCGGGCGCACTTATATGATGGAGTGCTGGTGGGTCGTAACAATTCCGGGGCTGGCGATTCTGATCAACAGCTTAGCGTTCAACTTCTTAGGAGATGGCCTACGTGACATCCTCGATCCCCGCAGTGAATAATGCTCCGCTGCTCGACGTGCGCGATCTGTGCGTCGACTTTGTTAACGGCAGCGCGGTGACCCATGCCGTGCGCGGCGTCTCCTTCCAGCTGGGGCGCGAAAAGCTGGCGATTGTCGGCGAGTCCGGTTCGGGTAAGTCCACCGTTGGGCGCGCGCTGCTGCAGCTGCATCCGAAAAAGGCCCGCGTCAGCGCCAGCCGGATGCAGTTTGCCGACCTCGATCTGCAGCATCTTAGCGAAGCGCAAATGCGCGGCGTACGCGGCAAACGTATCTCTATGATTATGCAGGACCCGAAATATTCGCTTAATCCGGTGGTCTGCGTGGGTAAGCAAATCGCCGAGGCCTGGCTTACTCATCATCCCGGGCGCAAAGATGAGGCGAAAGCCAGGGCGCTGGAGATGCTGGAGGTGGTGCGTATTCGCCAGCCGGAGCGCGTTTATCAGCTTTATCCGCATGAAATATCCGGCGGACAGGGGCAGCGCATCATGATCGCCATGATGCTGATTACCGACCCGGAGCTGATCATTGCCGATGAGCCGACCTCCGCGCTGGATGTGTCGGTGCGCCTGCAGGTGCTGGGCCTGCTGGATGACCTGGTTCAGTCGCGCGGGCTGGGGCTGATTTTTATCAGCCACGATATCAACCTGGTGCGCAGCTTCTGCGACCGCGTACTGGTGATGTACGCCGGACGGGTAGTGGAGTCCATCGCTGCTAAAGATCTCGATAACGCCCGTCATCCCTATACTCAGGGATTGATTAACTCGCTGCCGGATATGCAGCATCGTCGCCCGATACTGCCGGTGCTGCAGCGTCAGGCCAGCTGGTTAACGGAATAAGGAGCGGATGATGATTGAAGTTCAACATCTCAACCTCGCGTTTGGCGAGGGGGAGAAGCGTAACCAGGTGCTGTATGACGTCAGTTTCCACGTTAAGCCCGGCGAGATCTACGGTCTGGTAGGCGAGTCCGGCTCCGGTAAAACGACGGTGCTCAAGTGCCTGGCGGGGCTGTTTACCCACTGGCAGGGGGAGCTGGCCATCGATGGTCAGCGCTTAGGGCATGAAATCAGCCGCAGGCGCTGCCGTCAGGTGCAGATGGTATTTCAGGACCCCTATGGATCGCTGCATCCTCGTCACACCATTGGCGATATCCTCGAAGAGCCGCTGCAGATCCATCGTATCAACGACCGCGACCGGCGGATCAATGCGCTGCTGGACAAAGTTGGCCTCAACCGCGCCTTTCGCGAGCGCTATCCGCATCAGCTCTCCGGCGGGCAGCGGCAGCGCGTGGCGATAGCCAGAGCGCTGATTCTTGAGCCTCAGGTACTGCTGCTGGATGAGCCGACGTCGGCGCTGGATGTGTCGGTGCAGGCGGAGATCCTCAATCTGCTGGCAGAATTGCAGCAGGAGGCTAAGCTCACTTACCTGATGGTTACTCACGATCTCGGGGTTATTGCCCATTTATGCCAGACCGTGGCGGTGATGCAGTACGGGAAGATCCTTGAAACCCTGACGGTCGATGCGCTGGTCAGCGGCGAGGCGCGGACGGCCTATACGAAGATGCTGGTCAACGCCAGTCGGCAATATACGCGCGAAATGGCGCGCGAGGTGGCGGCATACTAAGCTTTATGGCGCATTTGTCACGCGGGAAATGCGCCCATTTTATAGATAAAACTTTGAAACGATATGTAGTTATAGTTATAAATATCGTCTATTAATGTAAATGTGGTATTTAGATCTAAAATGAAAGTATCTGTTGTGTGAATGCATCTTTTGCAAATTATAACTTGTATTTATTATTTTTTTTGAAATAAATAGCCAGTTTCAATTCGAAGTACAAAATATTCCGTTCTGTAAATTCATTTAAACCTTGCTAATAACAAGGAAAAACTGCGTATTACGCCTCCAGATCTGCTGAGTAATAGAGTAAACTCGCCTGCGAATAATCTTAAGATGTCATCAACGTCATGGCGGATTACCCTATTTATAGTAGGGTACCCCCTGCCGCTCATCCACGTGATTACTATTCTCAGAGAACAGGATGGAAAAAATATATACGATTAATGGAAGAATTGCCTTTTTTCCTCAGCGTAGCGCTCTAATACTTATTGCTGACGAGACGAAAACGGTTTCCTTAAATATGCCGGCCAGCCGCTGTTTATTACTGCTTATTCAGCATGATGGCAATACTGTTGCCCGCGAAACCTTTTTTGAGGAAGTGTGGATAAAGCATGGCGCCCAGGTAACCAGCAACGGTTTTTACCAGAATATTTCCCTGTTACGTCGGGCATTTAAGGAGCTGGGGGTAGACGAGGATATTATTATTACGGTGCCGAGGGTAGGCGTCAGGCTGGATGCAACATTAACGGTTACGGAATCTCAGCCGCGCGATGTAGAGAAGGCACCGACGGCGGAGGAGCCACAAGCGCCCGTTGACGAGTCTGTTCATAAGGAGGTCGCAGCTGCGAGTTTGCCCGAAAAAAAGCGGTTAAGGCCGCGACGCTCTCTTTTGTGGGGGCTTGCGGCGCTGCTGAGTTGTCTGGTTTGTGGATTTGTTGCGTGGCAAACAGAATTCGAATCTTATTTGCAAAGTTATTCGCCCATAATTGCTAAATTTTCGCAACAATGTCACTTCTTTGCCAATAATGACGTAGTTGACCATGTTCGTCATGTCAATTTTATCAAGCGCAGTAAATTTGAATGCGAAGAATATCCATGGATTTATTTGACGCTTTATCCCGGGCAAGCGCGGGTGTCGGTGATTCGCTGTCGTCAGCCATTTAGTCAATGGCGTGATAATCAATGCCTCACCAAATATTACATTAAGGAGGTAGTCAATGCGCCGGCGTGAAATTAAATGGTTAATCGCTATCGTATTTATCGGAGTATTAAGCGGTATGACGATAAAATCCTGGCAATACTGGCAGCGCAATCATTTCCAGTGTAGCGGTGAGATGCGGCTATTAAACTCAGGTTATCAGGGCGATATTTCTTTACGCTATGTATTTGATAGCACCCGTGGGCTGGTGATTGTCCGGGGAGAGATTACGCCGCCGCAGGGTGAATCGTTTACCATCAACCAGAACATCTGGTTTAGCTTTACCCGCGACGGCCAGCACTACTTCCTGCGATCGGAAACCGTCTCTGCCAGCATCGGCGAAACCGAGCAGGAGAAGCATATTAACAACATCCTGCCCAAGTTTTTCCTGCAGCCGCAGGTGCCGTTTTACCTTAATATTCAGCGGCTCAATCAACGAACCCGGCTGCTGTATACCAGCCGGGCGCCGTCTTTGCTTTGCGAAACCTGATCAACGTAGCAGCGGACAGTCGGGAGGAAGCCGGCAGCGTAGTGCGGCCGGTAAAAGCTCCATGCGGAAGGTTTTACCGGTCAGCGGTTCGCCGTCGAGGTTAAACGTCATCTCATGAGGGGCGGTTATCTCAAACCACGATGAGACGCCGTCGATGATATTCGGCGAGGTTTGCGGATTTGCCAGGGTGCTGAACAGCGCGGGGATCAGCTCTTCGCCGGTGAAAATGCGCAGATGCAGCAGGCCGTCGTTGATTAATGCTTCCGGGCACAGCTGCTGGCCGCCGCCGGCCTGACGCCCGTTGCCGATGCCGATGACCAGCGCATCGCCATGCCAGTGAAAGTTCTCGCCGCGGATTTCGCAGCGGTCCGGCTTGAGCGTATCCATGCGCATCAGACCGTGGATCAAATACGAGACGCCGCCGAGCGCGGCCTTGAGTTTCTCCGGGGTTTCGGTCGTAATGCGGGTGCCGAAACCGCCGGTGGCCATATTAATAAAACCGGTCTTATCGTTAACTCGCGCAATATCTATCGCCACTTCGCGGCCAACGATGGCCAGCTTCAGCGCGCTGGCCAGATCCTGCGGGATGCCGACGCTGGTGGCGAAGTCGTTCGCCGTGCCCAGCGGCAAAATCCCCAGCGCCATTTTACCGTCGCGCTCGACCAGAGCCGTCGCCACCTCATTGATGGTGCCATCACCGCCGCCGGCAATCACCGTTTCGACGTTCAGCTGCAGAGCTTCATCGACAAAGCGAACGGCATCGCCTTTTTCCCAGGTGACGCGGACGTGAATATCGATTCCTTCGTCGCGTAACAGTTTAACCGCCTCGCGTAGCTGCGGTTCATTGGCGCCTTTGCCATTCAGAATCAGTAAGCTGGCTGGAAACGTGGACATTATCAGGGGACCTTTATTGCTCAGTAATGCATAAAGTGTACCGCATGAAGAAAGCGAAGGCGGGGGGGGAGAGATAAAAAATAAGCCCGCGTAAGGGAGATTACGCAGGCTAAGGAGGTGGTTCCTGGTACAGCTAGCATTTATGGGTTATGTTTTTCAGCGAAATGGATGATATCTGCTTTGAACGAAACGGTATGTGATCCGTTTCTAATATCTTTACATCGTGAAAAAATAACCCAAATTAACTAGTTACTGTGCGGGTTTCGGGTTGTCTGACCAGTAAAGTTGCGCATCAGCAGAGCATATTGCAGCACCATATCTTCCGGGACAGGCAACCATACTGTGTGCCCGTCGCCCGGCGCTACCGACACTCGCTCGCCTTTGCCGTTTTCCATATGTTCGAGAGTAAAGTTGACGTTGCCCTGCGGGGTCATCAGCTCAAGGCTATCGCCGACGGAGAATTTATTTTTCACCGCCACCGCCGCCAGCTGGCCGTTGCGCTCGCCGGTAAATTCGCCGACGAACTGCTGGCGTTCGGAAACAGAGTAGCCGTGCTCATAGTTCTGGTAGTCATCGTGCGTATGGCGACGCAGAAAACCTTCGGTATAGCCGCGATGCGCGAGGTTTTCCAGGGTATCCAGCAGGGAAGTATCGAACGGTTTGCCTGCGGCGGCGTCGTCAATGGCCTTGCGGTAGACCTGAGCGGTACGGGCACAATAGTAATGTGATTTCGTGCGGCCTTCGATTTTCAGCGAATGAACGCCCATCTGGGTCAGCCGCTCGACGTGAGCGATAGCGCGCAGATCTTTCGAGTTCATGATATAGGTGCCGTGTTCGTCTTCAAACGCGGTCATGTATTCGCCCGGACGTTTGGCCTCTTCAATCATAAACACCTGGTCAGTCGGCGCGCCGATGCCCAGCGTCGGCTCGACGTTCTGCACCGGGATCGGTTCGTGCTTATGCACGATATTACCGACGTCGTCTTCTTTACCTTCCTGCACGTTGTACTCCCAGCGGCAGGCGTTGGTGCAGGTGCCCTGGTTCGGATCGCGTTTGTTGATATAGCCCGAGAGCAGGCAGCGGCCAGAGTAGGCCATGCACAGCGCGCCGTGAACGAAGATTTCAATTTCCATCTCCGGCACCTGGCTGCGAATTTCGGCGATTTCATCCAGCGACAGCTCGCGGGAGAGAATGACGCGGGTCAGCCCCATTTGCTGCCAGAACTTGACCGTCGCCCAGTTCACGGCGTTGGCCTGCACCGACAGATGAATATCCATGTCGGGAAAATGTTCGCGCACCAGCATAATTAAGCCCGGATCGGACATGATCAGCGCATCCGGCCCCATTTCCACCACCGGCTTCAGATCGCGAATAAACGTTTTCAGCTTGGCGTTATGCGGGGCAATGTTAACCACCACATAGAATTTTTTACCCAACGCGTGGGCTTCGTTAATGCCGAGCTGCAGATTTTCGTGATTGAATTCGTTGTTACGCACGCGCAGGGAGTAGCGGGGTTGGCCCGCATAAACGGCATCTGCGCCATAGGCGAAAGCGTAACGCATATTTTTCAGCGTTCCCGCCGGGGAAAGGAGTTCCGGTTTAAACATGATTTTCTCGTTCTGATGACAGGTCAGATTCGCCGCACCCGGTGCGGCGAGTTGGGGAGTGCCCCCACATTAAGGGCGGGCATTGTAGCGCTGTGGGGCAGGGGAGTAAACCACCTTACACCATGGAGTTGAGCTGCCCCGGCAGCTCGGAATCCGGAATACGTGAGGTGTACCAGGCAAAGCGCCAGCGTTTCCAGAAAGAATCGAAATGGAGAGCATCCAGATCCATGAATAATTCATGTTCAGGGTACAAGGTGATGAAAAAATGCGCCCAGCGCGCGCTCTGTTTCATATTATAAAGCGCTTTATCCCGTTTGTTACCGTACAGCTGCGACAGCGCCACCATGGCCTCCGGCGAACCTTTATTTGCCGCTTCCTGCACCTGTTGCAAATGTGAGTGCGCCAGCGCTAAATCTTTTACGCCGGCGATATTAAGCAGAAAGAGTTCCCAGGCCCGCTTATCGCCATAGCGGGAGGCCAGATAGAGATTATCGAGAAGGTTTTTTTCGTAAGCGGCGCGCTTTTCCGCCGGCGGAGCCTGGTTGATCAGACGTTCGCTGCAGTTGGCCATGCGGAAATGGATCTCCTGCAGATCCTGTTCATAGCCGTCATCGCCGCCGTTGGCGATCAAGCGATATTTATTATCTGCGTCGCGCTGCGCGACGTGCTGGCGTAAAATCTCGGCCGCTTGCTGGCAGTAACCGAAGGCGATGGCGGGATCGTACGGCAACAAGCCTCCGTTATCTCTGGCATGAGATTCCACCCCGAGCTGATTAAGCGCGCTGGGGATGTTTCTCCGGGCGCCAAGGTGGGCCAGAGGCAGGAGATATTCGGGGTAACCGAGCCAGCGAAAATCTTTTATCGCCGCCCGCCAGTTATGGTCGTATTCAATGTCGGCGACGCTATCGAGCCAGACGGCGCCCTGCGCTTCATCTTTTTCAAAGCCAAATAGCCCCGCGTACTGGAAGTAGCCGCGATAGATTTTCGGCACGCCGTATTCGGTTTGTTGCGCATTCTGGCAGATGAAATTGTAAATCCACTCGCTGTCCGGGAAATCGCGCAGCGCAAACTTTAACGCCCACGCGGTGTAGTAATTGTTGAGCTTCACTTTTTCCATGACCGAACGCTGCAAGGTGAGCCAGAGCGCGTCTTTATCGTCTAAATCGCTATAGCAGAGCAGCAGCCACTCCAGCGCATGGTGGCGAGACTGCGCCATGTGCGCCCGCCGGGCAATCTCTTCGGCTTTGGCGATAATATGCTCCCGCTCGGTCGGTGAATCCACTTCATTGATACGCAGATCGCGATGGTCATCCCACCAGATTAAAAGTTCCAGATGCTCCCGCTCGGCGGCGGTAAGATGATCGCATACCGTTGATGCCAGAAATTCGCGGATCTCCTGATGCGATCCTCCCCAGCGCGGCATACGAAACGGAATATACTCATCCAGCGCGTAAAATGCCGTCGGGAAAATCGCCAGACAAACGGCGAGCCAGTAGCGTTGCCCGGCGTCGCCATCGCACGCAGGCAGTACCTGCGGACGAGGCAGATCCGGGCATACCGCGTCGGCAAACGACAGGCCGGAATGGGCCATCAGCGCCTCCACTTCCTGCGATGAGCGGCGGTGATACTCAGCCAGTTCCTGCATCAGCGGTTGTCCTGCAACCTCAGCGCCGGCAAGGAACTCAGCCAGCCAGTCGGGCTGGCCGAAGACCTTAGAGTTAGTGCTGGTCAGGGACGCCGCCATCCACTGGCGTGGTTCGAGGTCGATGGCGTAGAGAGCGGCAATGACCATCCGCTCATTGCAGGCGCTGGCGCAGATCCACATGGCGCGGGTGGTATCCTGCGCCCAGCCGTAGCTGCGATAGAGCCACGCGCGGTGGTTCCAGTACTGGGCCTCAGCAAGCCAGGCATAGCTGGAGCGCGGGCGGGCGCGCTGCCAGTTTTTGATCGGCGCTAACCCAGCAGGCCCGGCCTCGACCAGCGCATCCATATCGTAAAAATGGTTGCACATCTGCGTCCAGGCGAGGAAGTAACGTTTTTCCGCCTCGCGGCTGGTCAGGCTTTCCGCCAGCGCCCGGCTATAGCGCGCCTCGAGCTCGTCATAACATCCTTCGCGCAACAGGCCGGGAAGATCCGCGATAGACCACTCGCGCTGTCCGTCATTGAGGGGATTTTTACGGTTGCACATCTCAAACATGGCGGTGAGCAGTGGGTCATCCTTTTCCATATATACTCCTTTTAAACCGGGTCGAAAATTTTGAAGTCATTCCACGGCAGCGTTTTCCAGCGGCTGAAGGAGGCTTTCAGGTAACAGGCCACCTCCTGCACATCGCGTCCGGCAACCGCCGTTGGCGTATCCATTAACGCCAGCCGTACCCGGCGGGCGCGGACGTAGGCGGTGGCGTAATCTTCCCACGAAGCAAAACAATCCTGCGCCCGCTGGGCGTTTAACAGGAGAACCAGCCAGGCCTGATTTTCGTCGCACCAGCCGAGCCCGGCGATACAGCGCGTCAGAAAGGCGGTGCGCATGCAGTCGAACGCCAGCGCGTCGCGAACCCGGCCCTGGGCCGCCAGGTGGTGGTAAAACGTGCGCGGCGAGTTGCCCATGCCCGCCGGCCAGCAGCGCAGGATCTCGGCGATCTGCTGGCGTAACGCCGCGCCGTCGAGGTGCTGATGCAAGCCCAGTTCTTTTTTTACCTGCTGCGTCAGGTGGCGGCGCTGGTCATCATCAAGTTTCAACGCCAGCTGTACGCCTTTTGTCGGCAGGCCATTGCGGTGCGAGAGGAGATCGGCTAACGCCAGCGCCCACTGGCGTCTTCGGCTATCGCGGCGCAGATCGTTAAGACGGTCCTTTTCTTTTTCCTCGGCGATGCGGGCGGCAACCAGCTGTTTATTCTTTTTTTTGGCGCGTAAGCGCAGGTAATAAGCGGTGGTAAACAAGGCTATCAGCAGCATCAAGGACTCTCTCCGGTGTGGGGTCGGTAGCGCGTGGTTTGTAGCGTCAG
Organism: Klebsiella sp. CN_Kp100; assembly: GCF_040065315.1. NCBI lineage: Bacteria > Pseudomonadati > Pseudomonadota > Gammaproteobacteria > Enterobacterales > Enterobacteriaceae > Klebsiella > Klebsiella sp. CN_Kp100. The sequence goes on along the minus strand of NZ_JBEAIJ010000035.1, from coordinate 53,880 downwards.
GCTCTCAATTTCAAAAGGCTGGCTGCAGGTGTTTTTCCCGGCAAGCGTAGGGTGCCATTCATGCTGTGAGAACAGCATTTCCGCCGCGGTCGCCACGTTGGGATCGATCGTCCGAAGATAGCGCAACGCCTCCGGAGCGCTGTGCAGAAGCAGCCACTGTAGCGCCACCGGTGGGTGAGGGAAGTGCGTCATTAAGTGAAAATTGTTATGCAGAACGTTGAGTAAAAAATCAAAATCAACCACATCGGTGATAAATTTCCAGCCAGCAAATTGCGGCGTCGCTTCATAGACGATCCCCATACCTTCACAATCGGCGTGGCGCTCGGGACGTGGTTGCAGATAATGTAATAAAGCCAAAACGTCGGCGGCATATTTTTTAACAGGATGCTGGTTCTGCTTACCTTTAATTTGATCGATACTCATGCTGTCATTATTTATCCTCAGGCTCAGGGTGACGTGGGGAATATTATTTTCGTCGCGCAGGCTCAGAAGGCGAAATGCGCCTTGTTCAATTTGCCGGGCGTAGTACTCGCCGTAGCCGCCGGAGAGTGACCCTTTATCCTCGAACTGGCCGACGCAGTGCTGCATATGCCAGGATTCATAGGCCATTTCACTACGCAAGGCCAGGCTGGCGGCATCGAAGGCGACCCACTGGCCAGCAGTGACCTTCATCAGCGGCTTAACGGCGTCGTCGCTGGAGGGGGACCAGCCTCGTTCGCGCAGGCGCTGCATTTTCTGGTGCTCGGCCTCGCTCATGTCCAGGACGGTGAAACAGTTAATGCGCTGAAGTTTGCTTTCCAGCCGCGTGCCTTCCAGCCGCGACAGGAACTCCAGTAACTCCCTTTCCGTCGCCAGCAGCTGCGGATGCTGTGGATTAAGATAGTAAAAGGCGCCGCCGCCCAGCCCGGATATCAACCACGCGGGGATCGCCTTCTCCGCGCCAAAGTAAACCGCATAATCGGCGGCGGAGCGTACAGGATAAACGTGGGGGAAATTACCGATAGCCCAGCGAAAAAAATGGTTGCTTAGCCAGCGTTGAATACGATTACCGTCGTTGCGCTGTTCGCTGCGAGAAATAATGGCCGATTTTACATCAGGAGCGTTAATTATATTTCGTGGATTATATTTTCTATGAATATTACTCATGGCATTCCTTGCGCAGTTGAATATTAGAGAATATCCGCCTGCAATATATCATGCCGGTGACGTATTTCTTATTATTGCCGGTATTCTCAGATTATGACCCGAAGGGCGCAGTTTTTTCCTGAAGCGCCGCTGAGGGGCTTATTTGGGGGAGCGGATAACAGAAAATGCCAGCCCCGGCGCTGAGCCGGGGCTGTGCGGTTACGCCAGGCGGCAGGCGTCGGCTTCCCAGCGATATCCAACGCCGTAAACGGCGCGGATAAACGACTGCTCGGCGTCCAGCGATTCCAGCTTGCGGCGCAGGTTTTTGATATGGCTGTCAATGGTGCGATCGGTGACCACGCGGTAATCGTCGTACAGATGATTGAGCAGCTGTTCACGGGAGAAGACTTTACCCGGCTCCTGAGAGAGGGTCTTCAGCAGCCGGAACTCGGCGGGCGTGAGGTCCAGCAGCTTGTTGCGCCAGGAAGCCTGGAAGCGGCCCTCGTCGACAATCAGCGGGCTTTCGGCATCCAGCGCCTGCAGATCGCGCTGCGGCTTGCAGCGGCGAAGAATGGTCTTCACGCGGGCCACCACTTCACGCGGGCTATAGGGCTTACAGATATAGTCATCGGCGCCGATTTCTAACCCCAGCAGGCGGTCGATCTCCTCGATTTTGGCGGTTACCATCACCACCGGAACTTCAGAGAAACGGCGGATTTCCCGGCACAGAGTGAGTCCGTCGGTACCGGGCAGCATCAGATCCAGCAGGATCAGATGCGGCGGCGTCTGGCGAACGTACGGTAGAACCCGATCGCCGTGATTGATCAGCGTCGGCGCATAACCCGCCGCCTGAAGATAATCGATCAGCAATTGGCCCAGTTTGGGCTCATCTTCCACGATAAGAATGCGCGGCGTGTTTTCATCAACAGGTAATTCAGTCATACGTCTCTCGATAAATTACGTTCCAGAGGTAACTCTACTTTAATGCTAACCCCGCCCAAAGGCGAATGGCCGGCACGTAAAGTGCCGCCGTGGGCAGCCACGATGTTAAGGCAAATTGCCAGCCCCAGACCAGAGCCGCCGCTGGCACGATTACGCGACCCTTCGGTACGATAAAAGCGCTCAACCAGCCGCTCCAGCTGTTCGTCGGTGACGCCGGGCGCGCTATCGGCAAAGTCGAGAATCAGCATCTGGCCGCTCTGGCTGGCGCTAATCTGCAGGCCGCCGCCGCTATCGGTATAGCGCAGGCTGTTTTCCAGCAGGTTGTTGAACAGCTGCATCAGGCGATCCCGGTCGCCGAAAATCGCCGCGCTTTCCGGCAGCGAAACGCCAATCGACAGTCCACGGCTGGCGAAGCGCTCGCGAAACGCGCCGGCGGCGACCTCCAGCAGATTAATAATATCCACCGAGCTTTTCTGGTAGGTGAGGGCGCCTTCATCGGACATGGAAAGCTGGTGCAAATCCTCGACCAGTTTGGTGAGGGTGGCGACCTCCGCCTGTAGGGAGGCGATGGAATCCGGGGTAAATTTCCTGATGCCATCCTGAATCGCCTCCAGCTCGCCGCGCAGCACCGCCAGCGGCGTGCGCAGTTCATGAGAAATATCGGCCATCAGGTCGCGGCGCATTTGCTGATTGCGTTCAAGGGTACTGGCTAGCTGGTTGAAATCTTTCGCCAGGCGCCCCAGTTCATCGCTGCTGGTGGCGGTGACCCGGGTGGAGAAATCGCCGGCCGCCAGACGATGAGTCCCCTCAACCAGCCGTTTAACCGGGGCGAGCAGACCGCGCGCCAGCGGGAAGGTGGCCAGCGCCGCCAGCAGCGTAGCGAGGGCGACAATCAGCCAGCTGGTGCGTTTCTGCTGACGGTCGAAGTTGATATCGGTATTGCGCGTCAGGCGCTCAACCGGCGAGGCAATGACCGCGCCAACCTCGACGCCGTTAACCATAATGCTGCGCCGGGTACCGTCTGTCGGGACGCGCTCGCGCGGGCCCACCAGTACGCGCCCTTTCTGATCGACCACCCAGAACATCGTGCGCCAGCCGTGCGGAGGCATATCAGGACCGGGACCGCGATCGCCACGATCGCCGCGCGGGCCATCAAGGGGGCGGTCCGGCGCGGCATCCGGCGGCATCTCTCCGGGGCCGGGGCCCGGACGCGGTTCGTCCATCGGACCCATGCCGCGACCCGGCGGCGAGCGATCGTCATTGTCGCGCTCAAAGGTTTTCAGCAGCTGGAAAATAAAGCGGTCGTTGTTGCGCAGGAACTTCCAGCTGCCGTGCTGGGCATACTGTTCGCTCAGGGCATCGCCGAGCATGGTCAGGCGCTGTTCGTTGCCGCGCTTGATATAGTCGATAAAGCCGCGTTCAAAGCTAATACGCACCGCCCAGTGCATGCTGATTAGCAGCACGATGCAGGTGGCAAGAATCGCGATAAACAGCTTGCCGGTAATGCCGGGACGCCAGAACTTCAAGACTCACTCCTTTTACGGCGACGAATCACGGTATTCATCGTGGTGTCGTCCGGTACGCGGGAAAAAATGAGTGCCGGCAGCGCAATAACCACCGCCATGCTTAAGTAGGTATAAAGAAACACCTGATGAGCGGTCGCCGCATCGACGCCGATATGCTGCTGGCCGTAGAGACCGAGTAGCATCCCGGCGATAGTGACGCCGATACTCATCGACAGCTGCATGACCATCGATAGCATGCTGTTGCCGCTGCTGGCCAGATCGTCGGGCAGGTCTTTCAGGGTCAGGGTATTCATTGAGGAGAAGCGGCTGGAGTTAATCATTCCCTGCAGAAACAGGACCACCGGCAGCAGCCAGTACCAGCCCGCGAGCGCGACGCCCATAAATAGCAGGCTGACCAGCGCGAGGCCGATCGTTGAAGTCACCAGCACCCGGCGATAGCCGAAGCGGTTGACCACCTGAACCACAATGCGCTTCATTCCCATGCTGCCAAGCACCATAGGGATCATCATCAGCCCGGCGTGGAACGGCGAAAAGCCGAGGCCAATCTGTAAAAACACCGGGGTCATGAACGGCAGCATGCCGCTGCCGATGCGCCCGGCGAAGCTGCCGCCAAGGCCGAGAGAAAAGGTGCGGTTGTTAAACAGCTTCAGGCTGAACAGCGCGTTGCGGTTGCCGCGCGCGTGCCACAGATAGCACAGAATTGACGCCGCGCCGATGGCCACCAGCGCCGTCAGCCACAGGGGGGAGATTCCGAGCCCCTTTTTGCCGTCGAGCGCCAGGGTGAGCGTTGCCATGCCGGCGGCCAGCAAAATAAAGCCGAGGATATCAAAGCGCCGGGTTTGCAGAGTGTAGTTGGGCATCAGCCACAGTGTGGCGATGGCGCCGATGATGCCAACCGGAATATTGATCAGAAAGATCCAGTGCCAGGAGGCGTACTCCACCAGCATCCCGCCGAGCGCCGGGCCGAGCAGCGGCCCCACCTGGCCGGGCAGGGTGACGAAGGTCATCGCCGCCATATATTGGCTGCGCGGGACAATTTTCATTACCGTCAGGCGGCCTACGGGAACCATCATTGCGCCGCCGACGCCCTGCAGCACCCGGGCCAGAATCAGCTGATCGAGCGTGGTGGCCTGCGCGCAGAACAGGGAGCCGGCGGTGAACAGCACGATGGCGCTAAAAAAGATATTTCTTACTCCGACACGATCCGCCAGCCAGCCGCTGGCGGGCAGCATCACCGCCACCGTCAGCACGTAGGAGACGATAACCATATGCATATGCAGCGGGCTCTCCCCAAGACTTTGCGCCATTGAGGGGAGGGCGGTGTTAACGATGGTGGTATCCAGCGCCTGCATAAAAAAGCCAAAGGCCACTATCCACAGCTGCCAGCGTACGCTGGAAGGAAGATCTGTCATGTTATTCGCTTACCGGTTGATGGACTTTTCGCGAAAAACGCAGCCGCAGACGGTCGAAGAACAGATAGACCACCGGCGTGGTATACAGGGTCAACAGCTGACTCATTACCAGACCGCCGACAATGGTGATCCCCAAGGGCTGGCGCAGCTCGGCGCCATCGCCGCCAGAGATAACCAGCGGCAGCGCGCCGAACAGCGCCGCCAGGGTGGTCATCATTATCGGCCGGAAGCGCAGCAGACAGGCCTGGAAGATTGCCTCTTCCGGCGGCAGGTTGCCGTTGCGCTGCGCTTCCAGGGCAAAGTCGACCATCATGATGGCGTTTTTCTTCACAATGCCAATTAATAGCATAATCCCGATAAGCGCGATTAGGCTGAACGGGGCATCGAAAAGCTCCAGCGCCAGCAGCGCGCCGACGCCCGCGGACGGAATAGTCGACAGAATGGTTAGCGGATGAACGTAGCTCTCATAGAGGATCCCCAGCACGATATAGACCGTGGCGATAGCCGCCAGAATCAGGATCACCTGCGAGTTCATGGTCTCCTGGAACACCTGCGCGGTCCCGGCGAACGACCCGCGGACGCTGGACGGCACGCCAAGCTGGGTCATCGCCCGGTTAATGGCGTCGCTGGCTTCTGACAGCGATTTGCCGGTAGGCAGGTTAAACGACACGGTCGATGCCGCCGACAGCCCCTGATGGTTCACCGACAGCGGGGCGTTGGCCGGCTGCCATTTGGCGAAATAGGATAGCGGGATCGGCTTGTCTTCGCTGTTGATCACAAACATTTTATCGAGGGCGCTGACGTCCTGGGTGTAGACCGGGTCGACCTGCATCACCACTTTATACTGGTTCAGCGGCTGGTAGATGGTTGAGATCTGCCGCTGACCGAAGGCGTTATTTAGCAGATTATTGGCGTCCTGCACGCTGATGCCGAGTCGCGACATGGTATCGCGGTCGTAGATCAGGTCCATCTCGGCGCCGTTATTCTGGCTGTCGGAGTTGACATCCGCCAGCTCCGGCAGCGCCGCCAGCGTTTTGCGGATTTTGGGTTCCCACTCCCGCAGCGCCGCAAGGTCGTCCGACAGCAGCGTGTACTGGTAGCTGGCGTTGGCCTGACGGCCGCCGACGCGGATATCCTGTACCGCCATCAGGAACAGGTTGGCCCCCGGCTCTTTGGCCAGCTTCTTCCGCAGCCGATCGATAATCTGCTGCGCCGTTTCATGGCGCTCATCGCGCGACTTCAGGGTGATAAACATCATCCCGCTGTTGACCCGCGAGCCGCCGGTAAAACCGGTGACGTTGTCCACCGCCGGATCTTCACGAATGATCTTCATAAAGTCCTCCAGCTTGCCGCGCATCGCCTGGAACGAGATGCTCTGATCGGCCTGGATCCCGCCCATCAGCACCCCGGTGTCCTGCTCCGGGAAGAAGGTTTTAGGAATCGAAATATAGAGCCAGACGCTCAGCGCGATGGTGCCAAGCAGCACCAGGCCGGTTAAGCGGCTATGCTTCAGTACCCACTTCAGCGACTTACCGTATCCGCCCTGAATCGCCACCAGCAGGCGGCCAACACCGCGCTTGCGCGTCGGCTCGTGCGGCTTGCCGCTTTTCAGCAGCCAGCCGCACATCATCGGCGTCAGGGTCAGGGAGACCGCCAGCGAGATGCCGATCGCCACCGACAGAGTAACGGCGAATTCGCGCAGCAGCCTTCCCGGCAGGCCGCCCATCAGCAGCAGCGGCAGGAATACCGCCACCAGCGACAGGCTCATCGACAGAACGGTAAATCCGACTTCCCGGCTCCCCTGCAGCGCCGCCTGCAGCGGCTTCATGCCCGCTTCGAGATGGCGGGAAATGTTTTCCAGCACCACGATGGCGTCATCAACCACGAAGCCGGTAGCGATGGTCAGCGCCATCAGCGACAGGTTGTTAAGGCTGAAGCCGCACAGGTACATGGCGGCGAAGGTGCCGATCAGCGAAACCGGAACCGCCACCGCCGGGATCAGCGTCGCGCGCCCCGAGCGGAGGAAGAGGAAGACCACGAGGATCACCAGCGCCACCGAGATCACCAGCGTTTGCTCAACTTCCTCCAGCGAGGCGCGGATGGTCGGCGAACGGTCCTGGGCGATTTGCAGATCGACAGAGGCCGGGATGGTGCGCTGTAGCTCCGGCAGACGGGCGCGAATGCTGTCCACCGTCTCAATGATATTGGCCTCCGGCAGCTTACGGATCATCAGCAAAATCGCCGGTTTGGCGTTAGTCATCCCGGCGTTGCGCACGTCCTGCACCGAATCGGTGACGTTGGCGACGTCGCCGAGGCGCACCGCCGCGCCGTTGTTGTAGTGCACGATCAGCGGCTGGTATTCGGCAGCGGTTTTCAGCTCGTCGTTGGTCGCCACCTGCCAGCGGTGGGTGGCATCTTCCAGCGCCCCCTGCGGTTTACGCACGTTGGCGTTGCTGATGGCGGTGCGCACCGCGTCGAGCGACACGCCCTGGTTAAACAGCGCCTGCGGGTTGAGGTCGACGCGCACAGCGGGCAGCGAACTGCCGCCGACGTCGACGTCGCCGACGCCGTCAATCTGGGCAATGGTCTGCGCCAGTTGGGTTGAGGCGAAGTCGTACAGCTCACCTTGGGACCAGGTGTCCGAGGTGAGGGTGAGGATCATGATCGGCGCGTCTGACGGGTTGGCTTTGCGATAGGTCGGACGGCTCGGCATACCGCTCGGCAGCAGGCTTTGCGCAGCGTTAATCGCCGCCTGCACGTCGCGGGCCGCGCCGTTGATATCGCGGTCAAAGTTGAACTCAAGAATGATGCGCGTACTGCCGAGCGAGCTGGAGGAGGTCATCTCATTGACCCCGGCAATCCGCCCCAAAGAGCGCTCCAGCGGCGTCGCCACCGAAGAGGCCATGGTCTCCGGCGACGCGCCGGGAAGCGAGGCGCTGACCATGATAACCGGGAAGTCCACCTGCGGCAACGGCGCTACCGGCAGCAGGCGAAAACCGAGGATGCCGCAGAGAGTAATAGCGAGCGAAATCAGAATCGTCGCCACCGGACGGTAAATGAAGAGCGCGAAAAACTTCACCTACGCCTCCTCTTCACGCCGCGGGAATCGGCTCTTCATATACAGCGACAGTCGGTCGAACAGCAGATAGATCACCGGGGTAGTGAACAGGGTCAGCACCTGGCTGAGCATCAGACCGCCGACCATGCCAATCCCCAGCGGACGGCGCAGCTCCGCGCCGACGCCGGTGCTGAGCATCAGCGGCAGCGCGCCGAGCAGGGCGGCGAGGGTGGTCATCAGGATGGGACGAAAGCGCAGCAGACAGGCCTGGTAGATAGCCTCGCGCGGCGGCATGCCCTGTTCGCGTTCGGCGGCCAGCGCGAAGTCGATCATCATGATGGCGTTTTTCTTGACGATGCCGATCAGCAAAATGATGCCGATAATCGCGATAACGTCCAGTTCGCTCCCCGCCAGCCACAGCGCCAGCAGCGCGCCCACGCCCGCCGTCGGCAGGGTGGAGAGAATCGTTATCGGGTGAATAAAGCTTTCATACAGTACCCCGAGGACGATATACATCGCCACTACCGCAGCGACCACCAGCCAGACGGTGCTGCCCAGCGCCGACTGGAAAGCCAGAGAGCTGCCCTGGAACTGGGTGCGGATATCGCTCGGGAATTCCAGCGCCTGTTCGGCGCCAAGGATGGCATCGACCGCATCGCCCAGCGAATAGTTATCCGGCACGTTAAATGAGATGGTGGTGACCGGGAACTGATCGAGATGGTTTATGGATAGCGGGGCAAAACGCTCCTCGACGCTGGCGATGGATTTCAGCGGCACAATCCCGCCGTCGCTGCTGGTCAGGCGAATATTATCCAGCGCCGCCAGCCCCGGCGTGGCTTGGGTATCATGCTCCAGCACCACGCGGTACTGATTCGCCTGGGTATAGATGGTGGAGATTAAACGCTGGCCGAAGGCGTTATACAGCGCATTATCGACGTCCGCCATACTGATGCCGAGGCGGCTGGCGCTATCGCGGTCAACGTTGATATACGCCGCCAGGCCCTTGTCCTGCCAGTCGCTGCTGACGTCGGAGAGCTGCGGCAGCGCCTGCAGCCGGGTCAGCAGCTGAGGGACCCAGTTGCTGAGCGCATCCAGCGAGTTCGCCTGCAGGGTGAACTGGTACTGAGTGCGGCTGACGGTGGTGTCAATGGTCAGATCCTGCGTGGGCTGAAGGTAAAGCTCAATGCCGGGAATCCCGCTCACCGCGTTCTGCAGGCGGCCGATCACCGTCTGCACGCGATCGTCGCGCTCGTCCAGCGGCTTAAGGTTGATTTGCAGGCGGGCGCTGTTGAGCGCCGGGTTGGTGCCGTCAACCCCGACGTAGGAGGTCAGGCTTTCCACCGCCGGATCTTTGAGTATCGCCGCCGACACCTGCTGCTGGCGCTCGGCCATGTTGGCGAACGACGCCGACTGCGGCGCCTGCAGCGTACCCTGAATGATGCCGTTGTCCTGAATCGGGAAAAAGCCCTTCGGAATAAACACCCACAGCATAATCGACAGCACCAGGGTACCGAGGGCCACGCTCAGTGTCAGCCAGGGATGATTCAATACCCGGCTCAGCCAGCGGCCATAGACGGCGATCACCCGCTCAAAGAAACGCTCGCTGGCGCGCGAGAAGCGGTTCTGCTTGCGCAGCGACTCGTGGCTCAGCATGCGGGCGCACATCATCGGCGTCAGGGTCAGCGACACCACCGCGGAGATCAGGATCGCCACCGCCAGGGTAATGGCAAACTCGCGGAACAGGCGGCCCACGATATCGCCCATAAACAGCAGCGGGATCAGCACCGCAATCAGCGAGAAGGTCAACGAGATAATGGTAAAGCCAATCTCTCCGGCCCCTTTCAGGGCGGCGGCCAGCGGCTTTTCGCCTTTCTCGATATAGCGCGAGATGTTTTCGATCACCACGATGGCGTCATCGACCACAAAGCCGGTGGCGATGGTCAGGGCCATCAGCGTCAGGTTGTTAATCGAGAAATCGAGAAACACCATTACCGCAAAGGTGCCGACCAGCGATAGCGGCACGGCGATGCCGGGAATAATCGTCGCCGGGACGTTGCGCAGAAAGACGTAAATAATCATCACCACCAGGGCGATAGCCAGCATCAGCTCGAACTGAGTGTCGCTAACCGACGCCCGGATGTTGGTAGTGCGGTCGGAAAGCACCTGTACTTTGACTGATTTCGGCAGGCTTTCGGTCAGCTGCGGCAGCATCTGGCGGATGCTGTCGGCGGTAGAGATAATATTGGCCCCCGGCTGGCGCTGGACGTTCATGACGATCGCCCGCTGATTGTTCGCCCATGCCCCGAGCCAGCTGTTTTCCGCGCCCTGTTCCACGGTGGCGACGTCGCCGAGGCGAATCGGCGCGCCGTTCTGCCAGGCGATAATCAGGCGGCGATAATCTTCTGCCGACTGCATCTGATCGTTGGCGGAGAGGGTCACCGCCCGCGCCGGGCCGTCAAGGCTCCCTTTCGCCGAGTTGACGTTGGCGCTGGTTATCGCGGTGCGCACCGTTTCGCTGGTCAGCCCGAGCGCGGCGATGGCCTGGGCGTTGAGCTTGACGCGTACCGCCGGGCGCTGGCCGCCCGCGAGGGTGACCAGCCCGACGCCGGAAACCTGGGAGATCTTCTGCGCCACGCGGGTCTCGACCATATCCTCGACCTGGGTCATCGGCACGGCGGAAGAGGTGACCGCGAGGGTCATAATCGGCGGATCGGCGGGGTTAACTTTGCTGTAGACCGGCGGGTTAGGCAGGTCAGAAGGCAGCAGGTTGGTGGCAGCGTTGATGGCCGCCTGTACTTCCTGTTCCGCGACGTCCAGCGGCAGCGTGAGCTGGAACTGGAGCGTGACCACCGACGCGCCGCCGGAGCTCTGGGAGGACATCTGCTTGAGGCCGGACATCTGGCCAAACTGGCGCTCCAGCGGGGCCGTCACGGATGAGGTCATCACGTCCGGGCTGGCGCCGGGATAGAGGGTTACCACCTGAATCGTCGGGTAGTCCACTTCCGGCAGCGCCGAAACCGGTAAGAATCGATAGCCGATAATCCCGGCCAGCATGATGGCCACCATTAACAGCGTCGTGGCGACCGGGCGCATGATAAACAGACGGGAAGGGCCGCCCGTACTGCTCGGCGGTAACACTTGCATCAGGAGCGCGCTCCTTTTTTACCGTATTCGCGGCTGGTGGCTTTTTCCGGCTCGGCGGCGGTTGCCGCATCGTGGGCTTCGACGACCTCAACTTTTGCGCCTTCCGTCAGACGATCGATCCCGTCAGTGACCACGCGATCGCCGGCGGAGAGACCGGCGTTGATCACCACTTTAAGACTGTCCTGAATACCCGGCGTGACGGTGTGCTTGCTGACCTTATTCTCGTCGTTCAGTACCCAGACGAAATGACCTTCGTTACCCATTTGCAGCGCGGCGGTTGGGATCACTACCGCGTTTTGCTCGGTATCGACCAGCATACGGGCGTTGACGAATTGATTGGGGAACAGGGCGTCATCAAGGTTTGTAAAGCGCGCTTTCAGCTTGATGGTGCCGGTGGTGGCGTCAATCTGGTTATCGAGGCTCAGCAGCGAGCCTTCGCTGATTTTCTGTTTATTGGTGCGGTCCCAGGCTTCGACCGCCAGCTTTTTCCCCGCCTTTTGCGCCTGTATGACGGTGGCGATTTGGTTTTCCGGCAGCGTAAAGACCACATCAATAGGGTGGGTTTGCGTCAGTACCACAATGCCGGTGGTGTCGCCGCTGGAGATCTGGTTGCCGATATCCACCTGTTTTAAGCCGACCCGGCCGTCAATCGGCGCGGTGATGCGGCTCCAGTTCAGCTGGAGCTGGGCGCTGGCGACAGCGGCTTCGTCCGCCTTAATCGTGCCCTGGGTTTCGCTGACCAGCGACTGCTGGGTATCCAGCTCCTGGCGCGACACCAGATTGGTTTTCACCAGCTGCTGGTAGCGCGCCAGATCGCGGCGGGCGTTGGCGAGGGTCGCCCGATCTTTGGCCAGTTGCCCCTCGGCCTGGGCGAGGGCGACTTTAAACTGGCTGGGATCGATTTCCGCGAGCAGATCGCCCGCTTTGACCTGCTGGCCTTCGGTAAAGTGGATCGCCAGAAGCTGGCCGTCGACGCGGCTGCGCACGGTGACGGTATTCGCCGCCGTCACGGTGCCGAGGCCGGAAAGGTAGCGCGGCACCGCTTCGCTGGTCGCGGTTGCCGCCTGTACCGGCGCGAGGGCGGCGCCAAAACGACCGGGCCGTCCGCCTCCGGGGCCCTGCTGACGCGCGCCTGTCGCCGTCGGCGCGCCGCTATTTGCCGCTTCGCGACCCTGCCAGAACCAGTACGCGGCGCCCGCGACGATCGCTACCACCAGCACGGCTGCCCAACGGCTTTTATTGCTACCTTTCATTAATTTGCTATCTCATCCTGAAACGTTTCACGGAATGATACTAGTTTAGTCAGCGAACGCCGCTTAAAAATGGAGGAATTATGAAAAGACTGTCCAGAAACGTCTGGAAAAAACGCTTTTCCTTGAGCCGGTTACGATGAATAGTTAGGCGCAAAATTCGCTTAACGATTTTGCTTAGCCGGGCGAGGAACCCGGTTAATTATCGCCGGTCATTCGCTGTTTCTTAAGGGTCACAGCGGAATGCGTCGCAGCCAGGCTGATATACAGCGTGAATAAGCGGCCCCGGGGCGTGATTCAGCCTGATTGGCAGGCGCATCTGTTTAATAATCAAATTCACTCAAGATTTTGCTTTAAGCAATGCGACCACTATCAGAGGGTTCTTTATGCATTTTACCCAAGCTATCGCCCGTCTACCGGCCGCCACCTGCGGCGCAGGACAAACTACCGCCCAACTGGGCGCGCCGGATATCGCCGCCACCACGCGCCAGTTTCTCGCCTATGTAGAGACCCTTCTGCAGCTCGGTCTGAAGGTCACCGTGCTTCCTGCCGCGGCGGAATATCCCGATGCGCACTTTGTTGAAGATACCGCGGTGGTCATGCCGGAACTGGCGGTGATTACTCATCCGGGCGCGCCGAGCCGTCAGGGCGAAGTCGATACCATTGCGCCGGTGCTGGCGGGGTTTCGTCCACTGGTGCAGATGAGCGAAAGCGGACATATGGACGGCGGCGACGTGCTGCTGGTGGGCCAACGATTTTTTATCGGCCTGACGGGGCGTACCGATGAGCAGGGGATCCGCGAATTTGCCGCCGCCGTTGAGCCGCACGGCTACACGGTGACGGCGATTGAAGTGAGCGCCGGTCTGCATCTGAAATCGATCGTCAACTATGTGGGCCGCAATACGCTGCTGCTGACGGAAGGCTACGTTAACCATCCGGCGTTTAGCGGCTTCAACCGTATCGTGATCCCGGAGGAAGAGGCCTACGCCGGAAATACGCTGTGGATCAACGATACCTTAATTACGCCGCAGGGCTACCCCTGTACCCTGGGCGAAATCAGCAAGCTGGGAATGCCTGTCGTGCAGCTCGACACCAGCGAATTTAAGAAAATGGATGGCGGCCTGACCTGCCTCTCACTGCGTTTTTAATTTTTGCGCCGACACCGGGGAGATCGAAATGAAACTACGCCTTGCCGCACTACTGGCCTGCATGGCGCTCAGCGCGCCGCTGGCCGCCCAGCAGTTTGATACCATTAGCTTTGGCGTCGATGGCGGCTATCCGCCGTTTGACGTACTGGCCCCCAGCGGTGAAATTACCGGTTTTGATATTGATATCGCCAACGCGCTGTGCACCCAGCTAAAAGCCAAATGCGTTTTCGTTAAGCAGCCGTTCGAAAGCATGATTGCCGCTCTCAACGCGCATAAGTTCGATGCCATTATCGCTTCGCTCAATATGACCGATGCGCGTAAAAAGGAAGTGGACTTTACCGACCGCTACTACCGCAGCGCAGCGCAGCTGGTGGCGCGCAAAGGTAGCCCGCTGCTGCCTGAGGTCGCCAGCCTGAAAGGCAAGACCGTCGGCGTCCAGACCGGTTCCACCCATGAAGCGTTTGCGAAGGCTAACTGGGCCAACCACGGCGTGAAGATCGTCAGCTACGCGAATCAGGATAACGTCTACCTCGACCTGCTCTCCGGACGTATTGACGCCGCTTTGCAGGATAATATCCAGGCGGCGACCGGCTTTATTGATACCCCGCGCGGGCAGAAATTCGCTTTTGCCGGTCCGGTCATTCAGGACGGCGGCATCTCTTCCGATGTGGGGATTGCGGTCAATAAAGATAATCCGGCGCTGCGGGATGCCCTGAACGGCGCTATCAAGGCTATTCGCGCCGATGGCACCTACGACGCTATCCAGAAAAAATACTTTAGCATTGATATTTATGGCAAATAAGCCGTGAAGGCGAGGGCGCAGGCGCTGGCTTGCGCCCCTTTACGGCACCCGTGGAAGGCTGAACATGGTCGCAGACTATTTACCCTTACTGTTACGCGGCGCGGCGCTTTCGCTGTGCGTGATGCTCTGCTCATTGCTGGTCGCGCTGCTGCTGGGCCTGATCAACTCGCTGGTTAAACTCTTTGGCCCGCCGTGGCTGCGCCTGTTTTCCACCGCCTACACTACCCTGGTACGCGGTATTCCCGAGCTGGTGATTATGCTACTGCTGTTTTTCGGCGGCGAGATGCTGGTTAACCTGCTGCTGGCAGCGGTGGGGCTGGGGCCGGTGCGCTTCAATACCTTTTTTTCCGGCGTGCTGGCGATTGGCTTTGTGTTCGGCGCCTATTACACCGAGACCTTTCGCGGCGCATTTCTGACCGTCGATCGCGGGCAAACCGAAGCCGCGCAGGCCTACGGAATGCGCCCGTGGACGGTATTTCGCCGAGTGATGCTGCCGCAGATGCTGAGCTTCGCGATTCCCGGGATCAATAATAACTGGCTGGGGCTGATGAAAGCGTCGGCGCTGGTGTCGATCCTGGGCCTGGAGGACATGGTATGGCTGGCCGAGCAGGCCGGGCGCGCCACGCAGAAACCGTTCCTCTTCTATTTCCTGGTTTCCCTGATTTATATGGTCATTACCGCGCTCTCCAGCTGGTTGTTTAGCCGCCTGGCGAAGCGTTATGCGCTGCGTTCTTCCACGGCGGGGGCCGCGCTATGAATCTGCAAACCTTTCTCGATGCGATCCCGAGCTTTATCTGGAGCGACGGCAACGGTGCCGCCAGCGGGCTGGCGATAACGGCGGAGCTGTTTTTGCTCTCCATCGTTCCCGGGATGGCGCTGGCGATTGCGTTGGCGGTGGGGCAGGTGTACGGCCCGCGCGCGCTGGCGCTGCCCATCCGTGGTTTTACGTATTTTTTCCGCAGCACGCCGCTCTATCTGCAACTGATGCTGATTTACTACGGCCTGTCGCAGTTCGATATCGTGCAGACGGGTTGGATGAACGAGCAGCCGTTCTGGCTGCTGTTTCGCGATGCGACTTTCTGCGCCACGCTGGCGCTGGTGCTGAACACCTCCGCTTACGTTGCGGAGCTGCTGGCGGGGATGATGCTGACCTTTCCCCGTCAGGAGTGGGTTGCCGGAGAAGCCTATGGGATGGGGAAATGGCAGATTATTCGTCGTCTGGTGCTGCCCGCGACGCTCAGACGCGGGATCCCGGCGCTGAATAATGAAATGGTCTTTTTGCTCCATGCCACCTCGCTGGCCAGCACGGTAACCCTGCTGGATATTACCGGCGTGGCCCGCGCGTTCTACGCCATGACCTGGTCGCCGTTTATTCCGTTTCTGATGGCCGCGGCGCTCTATCTCCTGTGCACCTTTCTGCTGATTTTCGCCTTTTCCCGCGCCGAACGGCGCTGGCTGGCGTTTATCCGCCGCGGCTAATCAGGAGCGCTTAATCGCCTGTAGTTCGGTCAGGGTAACGATTTTATCAACGTGAAACTTTTTACTGGTCAGCCAGCTATCCGCCAGCTGGCAATAGTGCGTCATGCTGCGACAGCCGATGCGTACCAGAAAGTCGAAGCTGCCGCTCACCAGCCAGCAGTCCAGCACTTCGGGCGTCTGGCGCATCTCCTGTTCAAATACCGGCTGCGAGCGGCCGTGGTCGGCCAGGGCGATTTGCGCCTGCACCACAAACGCATGCTCCGGCTCGGGCAGTTCGATAATGGCGCTGTAGCCGCGAATGATGCCGTCACGCTCGAGGCCGCGCACGCGTTCCAGACATGGACGCGCGGTGAGATTTACCTGCTCCGAGAGCTTCTGATAAGAAATGCGGCCATCCCGGCGCAGGATTTCAAGGATCTTATGATCGATACGGTCAAGCCGGGTTTTCTTTTCCACAGATGGGATGTCCAATGAAAATTAAACACGATACATTACCTCAACATGCGCTCGGTGGGCAGCGGCAATTAAGCCATTTTCATTTCGGCGCGCCCGGCGCCGGCGAGAAAGTCTATCTGCAGGCGGGGCTGCACGCCGATGAAATTCCGGGCATGCTGGTTCTGCATTATCTTAAAAGATTACTCAGCCAGGCGGAACGACGGGGCGAGCTGCGCGGTGAAATTATTATGGTGCCGGTAGCCAATCCGCCGGGGCTGGCTCAGCTGCTGCTTAACAGCGGCATTGGCCGTTTCGATCTGGCGAGCGGGCGCAATTTCAACCGCGACTTTCCCGATCTGGCGGCGCTGGCGCAGCCCTGGCTACCCGCGGAATCGCCCGCCACGCGCGCCGAATATCTCCAGCAGGTGCGCGATGCCATGCAGAAGGCGCTGGCGGCGCTTCCCGTGGCAAGCGAGGTTCAGGCCCTGCGTCAACATCTGCTGAGCCTCGCCTGCGATGCCGATCTGGTGCTCGATCTCCATTGCGATGACCAGGCGATTTTGCACCTTTACGCCGATCCGGCCTGGCAACGCGAGGCGAACGTACTGGCGGCTTTTCTCGGTATTGGCGCCGTGCTGCTGTCCCAGGAGAGCGGGGGCAACTCGTTTGATGAGGCCTGCGGCCTGCCGTGGCAGCGTTTGAGCGCGCTAAACCCGGCGTGGGGCCCGCAGCAGCCCGGCTGTATGGCGGTGACCGTGGAGCTGCGCGGCCAGCACGAGGTGAATCACGCTACCGCCTGCGACGACGCCGAACGTATTTACCGTTATCTGCAGTACCGCGGCGTGCTGGCGGGCGACAAGCCTGCGGTGCCGCAGCAGGAAACGGTGATGCTGCCGTTTGCTGCCGGAGAGATTGTCACCGCGCCGGCGACCGGCATCCTGGTGCCGCTAAAACAGCCGGGCGAATGGGTCAGCGCCGACGATGTCGTCGCGGAAATCATCGACCCGCTGACCGATATGGTCAAAGCGGTGCGGCCGACATCGGGCGGGCTGATTTATGCCAGCCGGCGGGCGCCGTTTGTCACGCTGGGGGCGGAAATAATGAAAATCGCCGGCGAGCAGCCATTCAGCGGCGGCGGCGGGCTGGCGATGTAAGCGGACAGCATCCCTGAGCGTATTTTTGCCCGCCGTCGGCCGTGGCGGAATGAACTTGCTTGATGCACGTCAACGAGCACATCAACTTTTACTATAAAAACTAAAAAAAGAGTTGTAACCCCGTCTGCTTTTATTCAATTTATGTGATGAATGTTTGGTGTGCTCCAATAAATAAAATATATGCACATTGATAACAACACGTTAAATAAATCAGGGGTTAATTTTTGTGGCAAGTGCAAACAAACTCACGCTGTTCATCGTTATCTTTATGCTGTTGGGGATCCTCTCCGGCGCGGCCATTCACGCATACGCCGCGCAAACAACCATAACCGCATGGTCTGAAAATATTACGCTGCTGACCGACGTGTTCCTGCGCCTGATTAAAATGGTGATTGCGCCATTAGTCTTCAGTACGCTCACCGTCGGCATTATGCGGCTTGGCGAAACGGCTACCATTGGGCGGGTCGGCGGTAAAGCCATGGTGTGGTTTGTTACCTCTTCGATTCTCTCCATTCTGGTTGGGTTGGTGATTGTTACCCTTGAGCACCCCGGCGCCGGGTTGAATCTGGCAATTCCGAAAGAGTCGGTAGATACCGGCCTGGCGGTGAGCGGGATGAGCCTGAAAGGCTTTCTGACGCATACTATTCCGACCAGTATTACCGAAGCGATGGCCAACAACGAAATTCTGCAAATCGTGGTGTTCTCGATGTTCTTCGGCATTGCCGGAGCGTCGCTGGGGGAAAAATTCAACGCTCCGCTGGTGGCGGCCCTGAACGTGGTTTCCCATATTATGCTGAAGGTCACCGGGTACGTGATGTACGTGGCACCGCTGGCGATTTTTGCCGCCATCTCTTCGGTTATCGCCTCGCAGGGGCTGGGGATCCTGCTTAACTATGCTTCGTTCATCGGCGGTTACTACGTTGCAGTGCTGCTGACCAGCATGGTGCTGCTGGCGGTGGGATATATGGTGCTGAAAAAAGAGGTTTTTCGCCTGCTTAATATGCTGAAAGATCCGGTACTGGTGGCGTTTACCACCAGCAGCTCAGAAGCTGCCTATCCGAAGACCCTTGAGCGCCTCGTGGAGTTCGGCTGCTCGCGTAATATCGCGTCGTTCGTGCTGCCCATCGGCTACTCCTTTAACCTCGTCGGCTCGATGGTGTACTGCTCGTTTGCCGCGATGTTTATCGCTCAGGCCTACAATATTCATCTGAGCTTTAGCGAGATCACCGTGATGATGCTGACCCTGATGCTGGCATCAAAGGGAATCGCCGGGGTGCCGCGCTCGGCGCTGGTGGTGCTGGCCGCGACCATCCCGAGCTTCAATATCCCGGTGGCGGGTATTTTGCTGCTGATGGGTATTGACCATTTTCTCGATATGGGGCGTTCCGCGATTAACGTGCTGGGGAATGGGATCGCGACGGCGATGCTGTCAAAAAATGAAGGTCTGTTGCAGGAAGAGGTCGCGGAAGAAGAAGCCGCGGCTCAGCAGGTCGAGGCCTGATCGTCGTGCGCCCTCTCTGACGGGGGCGCGCTTCGTCATAAAAAAGAGGCCCCTAACAGGCACGCAAGGGGCAATGTGACGAAGTAACAGATTCCTCGATAAAGACGTTTTTCTTATGGCTAAAAACACGCTACGGTATTTTCATATCAAGGAACCGGATCATGTTACTGCTGCGCGTAACACCAGAGTAGATATTTTTCATCTCACTGATATTTTTTCGGATTCCCGACCCTTACAAGCCGTCAAATTCCTAATTTTATCGCGCATAGTGTTACTCAGTTCCGGCATATTCGCGGGTTTACCAGCGCTCTTTTAACAAATTAATAAACTGGAAAAAGTCATAATGGTTATTGAGGCGATATTTTTCCATGATTTTACTTTTGTGCCAGGTGATGGTTTTGGGCGTGACTTTGTGCAGGGCGGAGATTTTACTGATATCAAAGCCATGAATAATTCCGGAGGCGACGGCAACCTGCGATTTTGACAGCATTTTGTGCGGGCAGTTGCTGCAGACTATCGCCGAGTCGGCCCGCCGGGCCAGAACCAGACCTTCGCACTTTCTTAGCTCCTGAGCAAGGATGGCCAACATCCTGTCAATATTAACTAATTTTATCGACACGAAAATAACCCCTTTCAGGCAGTTAACAATCAGTTCCTGCTCCGGGAGCTGGTCGTAGCTGTGCAGTATAATAACTGAGCTATCTGATTTGCGATTTTTTAGACTGGTATTACACAGGTAGATTTCACCGGGGAGAACCTCGGCGATAATAATATCCTTATCAAAAAAATCATTTTTCTTATACGAAAAGCTGACGTGCAGATGACCGTCGCGGCGGGTCAGCTCATTGACCATGGAAGCCAGCGATTGCCGCAGAAAAGTGTTGCTGGTATTGATTGCGATGTTTATTTTTTTCATGGCGCTAGTTCCCTGTAAATCAACATAACGCCATGTAGCGATCAATCCTCCGGGCGTATGCGGTGATTGTTACTGTGCAGATAATTTATTATTGGTGTCGCCTGAGTTATTTTCTGCGCGAAGAGTGCTTGGCTGAAAACGGAAATTTCTGTTTTCTCCTGTCGCGGATATATGAAATAAGGCTATATACCGAAACGCAGAGGCAAAATATGCACAGTAATAAGGCTAACCATGTTTGCATGGCCATGATGGATATCCTTTAATTAAATTTTCAGGTGTTAAAAATGTACATCCCAGGCACGAGAATATTCTTATTCTCTTCTTTAAACCGTGCCGGCACAGGCGAACGGACAGCGTACAGCGGGCGGCCAGCGTTCAGGCTGTGCTGAATCTGGCCACAGCCGGTTAGCCTGAGGACGCTTTGAATCGGTACGCTCCCGATGCCATGTCAATGTAAGAAAATTCTTAATATGCTGTCAGTCTCATTTCTCTCATTCCTCTCAAAAACTGAAAAAAAGTGATCAAGAGGCGGAGGAATGAAAAACTATCCGCCATGACGCCGCCGCAAAGATGCAATGCCTGCTGAGGCCGGGTCGGCAAATATCAGGAAAGAAACGCCAGACCTTTGCCAAAAATAGCGCGAATCGGCAGGGCCATGCCCTGAAGGCGGGCCTTGTGGCGCAAGCGGCTGACGACGACATCGATCCGGTGCAGTTCCGGTTCGCCTTCATCGGTGAACAGAGAGGCGTGCAGGTCAACTTTGCTGCACACTTCATTGCGGTTGCGCATTAACAGTTCCAGCAGACGGTACTCCTGCTGCGTTAGCGGCAGGATCAGCCCCGATGGCGCAATTAACTGTTCGCTTTGTAATATCCAGGTGGAAGAGGCTGACCGTTCCGCTGATATCGTCGGCGCGGTGGGCTGGGGCGCGGATTGCTGGCGGAGACGGGCGCCAAGCGCGTGAATGCTCTCCGCGAGGTCGGAAAAGTTGACCGGCTTGATGAGATACAGGTCGGCGCCGGCGTTCAACGCCTGCAGGCGATCCTGCTCATGGCCTCTGGCGGTGATGACGACCAGTCCGAAATGGCCAATTTCATGCAGATAATCCAGCACGCTAAATCCGTCTTCTCCCGGTAAACCGATGTCGATGAGCACGATATCAACCGGATCGCGATGCAGCTGCCGCCAGAAGGCTTCAGCGCTGCGCACGCCCCATGCATCGAAGCCGCGATGGCGTAAAAAGGCCAGCAGTTCGTCGAGTAAATCAGCGCTATCTTCAACGATAGCGACGCGTAATGTCATGATTTGTCCTTCTGCTGTCCATCCAGCGGCAGTGTGAGCGCAAATTCGCACCCGTCAGCGGTATTCTTCGCCAGGCACAGCTCCCCCCCGTGGGCCTGTATGATTTGTCGGGCGACGTACAGACCCAGGCCGGTGCCGGCTGGCGTGGTCGTATGGGTTTCGCCGCGTCGATAGCGCTCAAAAATATGCTCAACCTGTTCAGGCGCGATGCCGGGGCCGCGATCGCCAATGCGTATTTCAAACCCTTTTTGCAGGCGATAAATCTCGATTCTTATTTCACCTGATGCCGAATATTTGACTGAATTATCGAGCAGATTAGCGATCGCAATACACAGCAGCCCGCTATCAATAAACAGCACCGGCGAAGGCGATTGCGGCCCGACAGTTTGCCCTTCGCAGATGACATGTAAATAATGATTCAGCGACAGATCCACTACCGTGGCGGCGATATAGATAACCGGCAGCAGCTCCGCATTCTGCCGGTCGGCGTGCAGGTCTCTGGAGGAAAGCCGGGCATCGGCGAGGCAATTATCGGTGAGCTGCACCAGGCGGGTGGTCGCTCGCTGCATACGATCGAGGCGCGCGCTCTGCGTGGACACAGTGGGGCACAGGCGCAGATTTTCCAGCGCCGCCTCGAGGATGGCCAGCGGCGTTCTGAACTCATGCGCCACCATCCCCATAAACTGGCGCTGGTGGAAGCTGGCCTCGCGTTCAATTTGTAACTCTCTCGCCAGCTGCTGCTTGCGCATCAGGGTACGGTTTTCCGCCCGCACCCGCAGTACGGCGATGATCAGGACGGTGACGATATGGATGATCAGCGCATACTGCCAGGTGGAATAAACCCTGTTATGAAACGGAATCACGCCGTGTACCGAGAGCAGGGCCAGCCCGGCTGACACCACGTAAACCGGCGGCAGCAGCCCGAGCAGCAGCGTATTCATATCAACCGCTTTACGCCGCCACAGCATCCATGAGGTGATCAATAGCACCGGGGAGGCGATAAAAAATATCCCCGCTTCAATTTGCATTGCCCGGCCGTAAAATCCCAGCGGGATGCTGATTTGCAGCGCAATGTTTAAGCCGATCGCCGCCAGCAGCAGTTGATGCAGCCGCGGCATGTTCTTCTTCAGATCGAAGACCTCGCTATGTAGCCACAGCGCGGTGGCACAGCTTACCAGCGACAGGCAGCTAATCATGTAATCCTGAACCGGCAGAAGGGCGTCGCCGAATAACCATTCCGGGTAGCCATGCAGGGCCGCGACGAGCGGATAGTTCAGCGAAAACAGGCAGATCCCCCACAGCAGACGTCGGCGCAGCGCAACGGCAAGCCACAGGGCGATGCCGCTGGCAATGACCGCCAGACCGAAATAGAAACTCCAGAAAGCGGTATCGAGGGTGGCCGAACGGACGAATTCCTGCGGCGATGAGAGCGTCGCCAGCAGGATCAGGGTGCTGCTGCTCTGCAGACGGAAGACCATCTCGTAGCCTGCCGCCGTGGGCGGGGGCGCTAAAATCAGCACGCTTTCGCGGTAGTCGAGGTCGCTATCGCGGGCTGGGGCATGGTCGCCAAACTCTTTTGGTTTCCACGGGCTATCGCTGCCGTAGGGGCGATAATAGACGGTTAAACGATCGATAAACGGTGGGCCAAGCTGCAGCCAGCGCTGCTCGCCGGAAAAATAAGCCGCCGGGAGTGACGTGCGCAGCCAGAAAGTTTTTTTTGAATACCCAAACGACGGGATCAGCGACGCCGTTTTTAGCGCCTCTTGCGGTAGCGCAAGAAAGGCGTCGAGGGACATCTGGCCGCTGGCGTCGGCGTACCAGTCAACGGGAATATCGATTCCCAGCTGACGGACTTCCGCGCGCGCCGGCGTACCCATCTGCAGGGCCATAAGGATGCTGCACCATGCCCAGAAATGCGGTCCACGGTGCCTGCGAAGAACATCAAAAAAAGCGCACAAACGATTCAATTACGCCCCCTTGCGGCATGGACTAATCAATCCGTACGGTATAAACGCGCCGGGGCTCTGCGGCTGGCACAGACAACTCTCCGGAATCCGGGAAATAAAATTACAGGGCTGGACAACGCAGCATTCTGCTGGTGCCGAAGATATTATTCCAGCGTTATCTGCAAGCCGGGTAACTGGCCAGACCTGCCGTAAGAAGATTCGCAATCAATGTTAACGTATGAGGGCGAGTCATAATAAGCAAGTGGAAAATTCAAACAGCGCATAGGGATTTATGATGCTGCCGTGAAGGTGCATGGAGTTATATACCATTAGCAATAGATTATTTAATCAGCGCATATAAAAGCAGGTGCTTATATTAAGCTTTAACGAATGTCGGGAGAAATGATGGTAATAAACCCTACCTGTCGCCAGGGCCGAGGGGGCAGCGATCGCACGGGGGCGTCAACGCCCGCCGGGGCACCCGTGATAAATAACGCATTCAGACAATCAGGGCCGCAAAGTCTAGAGACGCGAATCCTGCAGGCGCAAAAAATTAGACAAATATGGTTATATATTGCTCATTGATGAAGTAAAAATATGATTCACAGGCGGAATGTCAGAATTTAGATGCAGCTAATTTCAAGAGATGCGTATTTTATGCGGTTGAAAAATCGCCCTGACGTTCCTTAAGTATGAATAATAGCCGTCGTTTATCAATGTTTTGGTTATTTATATCAAAGAATCAGCGGTCGACTGTGGTTATGTTGGTTATTCCGCCTGGAGAAATGACCAGGTTAATCATTGACTCGTTGTGGAAGGGGACCTTACAGGATGACGACGAAATCGCTAACGCTTTCTTTGGATGAACAGCAGTCTATTCCTTTGGGTACGGTGGCGGGAACGCTGGGCCACCTCGGCATGGATATCCGTCCGCTGGCGTCTTCAGGCCTGTGCAGTTTCGACCCCGGCTTTGCTAATACCGCCGGCTGCACGTCGGCTATCTCCTGGATCGATACCGAGAACAGCGTTCTGCTGCACCGCGGCTATCCGGTCGATCAGCTGGCTCGCCAGTGTGACTTTCTTGAAGTGGCCTGGATTCTGCTGCAGGGCGATGCGCCTGATGAAGCCAGCTATCAGGTGTTCAAAAATACGATTACCCGCCATAGCCTGGTGCACGAGCAGATTGCGCGGATGTGCGGCAGCTTCCGCCGCGACTCGCATCCGATGGCCTTAATGTGCGCCCTGGTCGGCACGCTGGCGGCGTTTTATCATGATGTGCTGGACGTTGAAAACCCGGAGCACCGGGCTCTGGCCGCCACCCGCCTGCTGTCGAAAATGCCGACGCTGGCGGCGATGAGCTACAAGTTCTCTATTGAGCAACCGGCGCAGTATCCACGCAACGATCTCTCTTATGCGGGCAATTTCCTGCATATGCTGTTTGCCATCCCGGCGGAACCGTACCAGCTGAATCCGGTGATTGAACAGGCGATGAACCAGATCCTGGTGCTGCACGCCGATCATGGCCAGTGCGCATCAACCACCACCGTTCGGGCGGCGGGCTCTTCCGGGGCGAACCTGTTTGCCTGTATCGCCGCAGGGCTCGCTTCGCTGTGGGGGCCGACCCACGGCGGGGCTAATGAAGCCAGTATGCGGATGCTGGAGGAGATTAAAACCGTTGATCAAATCCCTGCGTTCCTGAGCAAAGCGAAACGCGACCCGCAGGCGTTACGTCGTCTCGGATTCGGTAACTCTCGCTACCGTAACCTCGACCCGCGAGCCGCCATTTTGCGCGAAACCTGTCATCGGGTGCTGGAGGAACTGGGGATGTGCGATATGCCATTGCAGGTAGCGATGGCCCTCGAAGAGGTGGCGCTGACCGACCCGTACTTCGTGGAAAATGGCCTGTCGCCGAGCGTTGATTTCTATACAGCGGTGATCCTCAAAGCGATGGGGCTGCCTTCATCCATGTTTGTGGTGATCACCGCCGTTGGCAGAACGCTCGGCTGGGTGGCGCACTGGAACGAAATGCACGAAGCGCCGCTGAATATTTATCGCCCGCGGCAGATTTATACCGGTGAAAAGAGGCGGGATTACGTTTCGCGGCGCGAAGGGCGCTGAGAGGAGGCGGCAATCGGGGGGAGTGAACCCGGCTCGCGCTGCGCTAAGCCGGGCAACAAACTCACTGCGTCCCGTAGTCCGGGAACGGATGGTTAACGAAATACCACCTGCGCCCAGCGGGCCAGACCGGCGGTGACCGAGCCAAAATCATCGCCGCCGGCAACCGGAATACCCGGCAGATGGGCTGCCAGCGCTTTTTTAATCAACGGCGAGCGAGCGCTGCCGCCGGTCAGGTAAATCACATCCGGCTGCTCATTGCTGTTATCCAGCGCCAGCTGAACCTGCTCCATAATGCGGGTTAACGGCTGATCCAGCGCGGCTTCCAGCCCCTGCTGGCTGATAGCCGTGGCCAGCTCATCGCTGATAAACGGCAGATCGGTTGTCACGGTCGGCTGCGCGGAAAGGGCGATTTTACTCTCTTCCGCGCTACGCACCAGACGGTAGCTAAGACGCTGACGCCACACCTTCAGCAGCAGCGCGACCTTCTCGCTATCGCGGGCGCTGTGCAGCAAATCGTTAAGCAGACGACCATTGGCGGCGCTGTAAAAATCGGTCTGCGCCGGAACGTCGTTAATCGCCACCGCATTCCACCACGGCAGAATCGGCAGCGCGATACCTTTTTCCGTATCGCCGCCCATCCCCAGCAGCGGCATCAGGCATTTAAAGGCCAGGGCGATATCCAGGTCGTTACCGCCGACGCGGCAGCCGCTATGGCCGAGCAGGCTTTGCTGGCGATCGGCTTTTTCCCGCCACTGCGGCCCCATCAACAGCAGTGAACAGTCGGTGGTCCCGCCGCCGATATCGACGACCAGCACGCGTTTTTCTTCGCTCAGCGTCGCTTCGAAATCCAGACCGGCGGCGACCGGCTCAAACTGAAATACGACGTCGCGAAAGCCCGCGCGCTTTGCCGCTCGCTCAAGAATTCCCTGCGCCTGGGCGTTGGCGTCATCGCCGCCCAGCCCCTGGAAGTTAATCGGCCGTCCGATAACCGCCTGGTCGATGGCGTCCGGCAGCTGCGTTTGCGCCTGGAGTTTGATATGCAGCATCATGGCGCAGACTAAATCTTCAAACAGCGCAACCTGCTGCGGCTTGAGCCCGCTGGCGCCGAGGAACGATTTCGGCGACTTCACGAAGTAAACTTCTTCCGGATCGTCAACGTACTGATGCAGCGAAGCGAGGCCAAACTGCACGCTGTTGCTGAGTACATCGATATCTTCCTCACGATTGAAGCTTATCGCGCGGCGCAGCAGCGCCTGGTTTTCATCACCGTTGGGCGGGACGTCATGATGGCGGTAGAGCCACTCGCTGACCGCTTCGCGGGTCGGCGCGCAAAGCATGGACGGCAGCAGTGAACTGCCGTTTTCCAGCGTCAGCAGCTGCGGTGTATTTTCGCGCATCACCGCGACCGAACAGTTAGCGGTACCGTAGTCAAAACCAATATACATAGCCTGCAAAATCCCCATGCCGGTGAAGAAGGGGGGCGACTTTAGCGGATCGACGGCACTGCGACAACTGGAATTTAAAAGCAAGGCGCGTCCGGCGCGGAGCCGCTATGATTGAAACGCTAAAAAGGAGAAATGATGACGCTGCTACCCTGGAATCCCCCCTACGACTGGCATTGGATGTTCAGCTTTCTTGGCGCTCGTGCGGTGCAGGGGATTGAAACCTTCGGCGACGATGGCTATCGCCGCAGCTTTGCCCTTAATGGCTGCGCCGGGCTGATTACGGTGATGCCGGATGAGGGCGCGCAGGGCATGCGGGTGACGCTTTCCGCCGGACTGCAGCCGGTGGCGGACGAGTGCCTGATGCGGGTGGGGAGATTGTTGGACTTATCCTGTGACCCGCAGCAGGTTGCCTTGACGCTGGGGGCGCTCGCGCAGCCGAGGCCGGGGCTGCGTTTGCCGGGCTCTCTCGACCCGTTTGAGCAAGCGGTACGCGCGGTGCTGGGTCAACTGGTCAGCGTGGCGATGGCGGCAAAGCTCACCGGGAAAGTGGTGGCCGCCTTCGGAGAACCGCTGGCCGACGCGCCGGGTTTTTACCTGTTTCCCGGCGCGCAGCGGCTGGCGCAGGCCGACCCGCTGGCGCTAAAGGCGCTGGGCATGCCCCTGCGGCGCGCGGAGGCGCTGGTACACCTGGCGCGGGCGGCCATCAGCGGCGATCTTCCGCTGGTGGCGCCGGATAATATCGACGCCGGCATGAAGCAGCTGCAGACGCTGCCCGGCATAGGCCGCTGGACGGCCAACTATTTCGCGCTGCGCGGCTGGCAGGCGCCGGATATCTTTCTGCCGGATGATTATCTGATTAAACAGCGTTTCCCAGGTATGACGCCGACCCGTATTGCGCGCTATGCCAGCCGCTGGCACCCCTGGCGCTCTTACGCTTTACTCCATATATGGTATACGGAAGGCTGGTCGCCGGAGCCGGAATAGACCCGAGCGGCGCTTAGCACTGGTATCGACGCGCTGAAATCCCTATAATTGCGGCGTTTGGCGGTCAACCGCCACCCTTCCTACATTCCCAGGTTAATCAGGTCGCAAAAATTTATGACTGATACGTCTCATCAGTGCGTCATTATAGGCATCGCCGGCGCATCGGCTTCGGGCAAAAGCCTTATCGCCAGTACGCTTTATCGTGAATTACGTGAACAGGTCGGCGATGAACATATCGGCGTTATTCCGGAAGACAGCTATTACAAGGATCAAGGTCATCTGTCGATGGAAGAGCGGGTAAAAACCAACTATGACCATCCGAGCTCCATGGATCATAGTCTGCTGTTTCAGCATTTACAGATGTTAAGAAACGGCCAGCCGATAGAGCTGCCGGTGTATAGCTACGTTGAGCATACCCGTATGCCGGAAACCATTCACATTGAACCGAAGAAAGTCATCATTCTGGAAGGGATTCTGCTGCTGACCGATGCCCGCCTGCGCAACGAACTCAGCTTCTCCATATTCGTCGATACCCCGCTGGATATCTGCCTGATGCGCCGCATCAAGCGCGACGTTAACGAGCGCGGGCGGTCAATGGATTCGGTGATGGCGCAGTACCAGAAAACGGTGCGCCCGATGTTCCTGCAATTTATCGATCCTTCCAAACAGTATGCCGATATTATTGTGCCTCGCGGCGGTAAGAACCGTATCGCCATCGATATACTGAAGGCCAAAATCAGTCAGTTCTTTGAATAACACCAACGAATTGTGTAACGTGCAAAGAGAAGCCAATTTGCCCTTATCCCCGGAAGGCGTAGGGGCGCAATGCCTTAAAGGAGAACGTTCATGCGTCTGTGCGATCGAGATATAGAAGCCTGGTTGGATGAGGGCCGGCTGGCCATTAATCCGCGCCCGCCCATTGAGCGCATTAACGGCGCGACGGTCGATGTTCGGCTGGGAAATAAGTTTCGCACTTTCCGCGGCCACACGGCGGGATTTATTGACCTGAGCGGCCCCAAGGCGGAAGTCAGCGCGGCGCTGGACCGGGTGATGAGTGAAGAGATTGTTCTGCCGGATGGCGAAGCGTTCTTTTTGCATCCGGGCGAACTGGCGCTGGCGGTAACCTATGAATCAGTCACTCTGCCACCGGATCTGGTCGGCTGGCTTGACGGGCGCTCTTCGCTGGCGCGTCTGGGCTTGATGGTGCACGTGACCGCACACCGTATCGATCCGGGCTGGTCCGGCTGTATCGTTCTTGAGTTCTATAATTCAGGTAAGCTGCCGCTGGCGCTGCGTCCAGGGATGCTTATCGGGGCGTTAAGCTTTGAGCCTTTATCCGGGCCGGCTCTACGTCCTTATAACCGCCGCGAAGACGCGAAATATCGCGATCAGCAGGGCGCGGTAGCGAGTCGAATCGACAAGGATTGATAATTTTAGCGGTTTGCTGAGGATGCCATGAGACGAATTCTGACCACGCTGATGATCTTACTGGCGGTTGTTGTCGCCGGTCTTACCGCGCTGGTATTGCTGGTCAACCCCAACGATTTTCGCGCCTATATGGTGAAAGAGGTAGCGGATCGCAGCGGCTATCAGCTCGAACTCGATGGTCCGCTGCGCTGGCACGTCTGGCCGCAGCTCAGCATTCTTTCAGGCCGCATGAAGCTGACCGCGCCGGGCGCGGAGGAGCCGGTTATCCGCGCGGATAATATGCGCCTCGACGTCGGGCTGCTGCCGCTGCTTTCTCATCAGCTGCAGGTCAAGCAGGTGATGCTGAAAGGCGCGGTGATCCAACTGACCTCAAAAACCGAAGCCGTACGTAGCCAGAGCGCGCCGGTTGTCCCGCACGACAACACGCTGCCTCAGGTGCCGGAGGATCGCGGCTGGTCGTATGATGTCGAAAAACTGCAGATTGCCGACAGCGTGCTCTTCTTCCAGCATGAAGATGGCGAACAGGTTACGGTGCGCGATATCCGTCTGCAGATGGAGCAGGATGACAGCCATCGCGCGACGGTCGATTTTTCTGGTCGGGTGAACCGCGACCAGCGGGATTTGGCGCTCTCCTTCTCCGCCCAGGTGCAGGGCGGCGACTATCCTCACTCTTTGAAGGCTGATTTTTCACAGCTCAACTGGCAGCTTCGCGGAGCAGAACTCCCGCCGGAAGGGATGAGCGGCCAGGCCAGCCTGCAGGCGAGCTGGCTGGAAGATGCCAAAAAGCTCAGCTTCGATAACCTGAACGTAACGGCAAACGGCAGCACGATTACCGGCAGCGGCAGCGTTGTGCTGGGCGATCGGCCTGACTGGACGCTTAACCTTCATGCGGGCACGCTGAATCTTGATAACCTGCTTTCGCGTGGCGCTGCAGCCAGCAATAATGGCGTCAACCAGCAAGGCCAAAGCCAGACCCGGCAGCTCCGCCCGGTGATTGCCGATAACGATTTTCAGCGGGATTACAGCTCACTGCGCGGTTTTAACGCGCGGATGACCCTGGCGGCGGACCAGCTGCAGTGGCGGGGCATGAATTTTACTCAGGTTAAAAGCGATATCAGCAACCAGCAGGGGCTGTTGACCATTAACCAAATGCAGGGGAACCTGGACGGCGGACAGCTTTCGCTTCCCGGCTCGCTGGACGCGCGCGGCGAGACGCCGCATGCCTCGTTTAAGCCTCAGCTCGACAACGTTGAGATAGGCACGATTCTGCAAGCGTTTGATTACTCGATTAACCTCACCGGCAAGCTTTCGCTGACCGGCGAATTTTCCGGCGACAAGATTGATGCTGATGAATTCCGCCGCAGCTGGCAGGGGCAGGCGCAAATTCAGATGAAGGATACGCGCACGGAAGGACTTAACTTCCAGCAGCTGGTGCAGCAGGCCGTCGAGCGCAGTACTAACGTTCAGGCCCAGGAAAATTACGATAACGCGACCCGACTCGACGACGTCAGTACCGAGCTGCAGCTGAATAACGGACTGGTTACCTTAAAGGGTCTGCAGGGGCAGTCTGAACTCATGGCATTGACCGGTCAGGGCGAGCTTAACCTGCTGAAAGAAGAGTGCGATATGCGCTTCAACGTTCGGGTTCTGGGCGGCTGGAAGGGTGAGAGCAAGCTCATTGACCGTCTCAAACAGACCGCGATCCCTCTGCGTATTTATGGCAACTGGCAGACGCTGAGCTACAGCCTGCAGGTGGATCAGATACTGCGTAAGCAGCTGCAGGATGAAGCTAAAAAGCGGCTTAATGAATGGGTCGAACGCAATAAAGATACCCAGGATGGTAAGGATGTGAAAAAGCTGCTCGACAAACTATGAGTCTGGCAGCGGTCACGGGGTATTGAGGATTCGCGTCACGTTCGGGGAAGGTATCACTCTTTGTCGGCCGGGTAAGGCGCCAGCCGCCACCCGGCTTTAATTTCAGCGCACTATCAGCCACCGTTTTGTTACGTTACCTTTCGCCCGGCTTTTTAAACTTCACATATGAAGGCGCTACACTTCATAGTCCAGTTCATCTTCTTCCTGCGCCGGCGGCACAATCAGTACTTTTTGCACGCGATGGCTCTCTACCTGCAGCGTGCGCAGAACGTAACCGTCAATATTCACCTCTTCACCTTCCTGCGGAACATGCTGCAGATACTCCATCAGCAGACCGGCGACGGTATGGTATTCCCGCTTGTCATCCAGCGGCAGGGGCACGTACTGGACCAAATCTTCCAGCGGCATATGTCCATTAACCGTCCAGCTATCGTCACTGTTTTTGTGAATATCATGGCGAGCATCTATCTCTTCCACTTCATTTGGCAGATTACCGGCGATGGTCTCCATCACGTCGCTGAGCGTTACTATCCCCTCTACGGAACCGAACTCATCGACCACAAAGGCAAAATGGGTTCGGGCTTTACGGAACTGCTCCAGCGCAGGAAGCAGCGGCAGCGTTTCCGGGAACACCAGCGGCTGACGGAGCAGGGCCTGCAGATCGAGCGGTTCATTACGCAGCGATTGTTGCAGAAGATCGATCACGTGCACGACGCCGAGCATATCTTCATCATCATTGCCGCCGGTTACCACCAGGCGGGTATGCTGATTTTTGTCGAGTAAGGCGCGAATCTCTTCTTCCGGAGCGCTGAGGTCAATATGTTCAATATCATGGCGCGAGGTCATTATGCTGCTGACGGTGCGCTGATTGAGATTGAGAACCCGCTCAATCATCCGCCGTTCCTGAGGATTAAACAGCGGGTTATCGTCACGGTCGGCAACCAGCGAGGCGGTATCGCTATCCAGCTCGCTATTGTCCTTGCGGCCGCTCAACAGACTCATTACCGCTTCAGTGGTTCTCTGACGCAGCGTCAAGTTGGCCGAAAGAAAACGATGGCGGTTAAAAATCGCCAGCTGATTAAAGGACTCGATCATGACCGAGAAGCCAATCGCTGCGTACAGGTAGCCTTTCGGAATAGGAAAGCCGAAGCCTTCGGCAATCAGGCTAAAACCAATCATCAGCAGGAAGCTGAGACAGAGAATGACGATGGTTGGATGACTGTTAACGAAGCGGGTCAGGGCTTTACTGGCCATCAGCATCAGGCTAATGGCAATAATTACCGCCGCCATCATCACCGCCAGATGGTCAACCATGCCGACCGCGGTAATAACCGAGTCGAGGGAGAAGATGGCGTCCAGCACCACGATTTGCGCGACCACTCCCCAGAATTTCGCGCCTTTGCGCTGAGTGGGATTATTGCTGTCCTTCCCCTCCAGCCGTTCATTAAGCTCAACGGTGGCTTTGAAAAGCAGGAATAAACCGCCAAACAGCATGATCAGATCGCGAGCGCTAAAGCTCAGATCGTGCCAGGTAATCAGCGGTTTGGTGAGCGTCACCAGCCAGGAGATTGACGCCAGCAGCAGCAGACGCATTACCATTGCCAGCAGCAGGCCGGTGACGCGCGCGCGGTCTCGCTGAGCGGGAGGAAGTTTTTCCGCGAGAATGGCGATAAAGACCAGATTATCAATACCAAGTACCAGCTCAATAACGACAAGCGTTATGAGCCCGGCCCAGATCGAGGGGTCGGCAATCCATTCCATATTTAGTTAAAACCTTTACAACCTAAGAGTGCCATGTACAGATCATGGATAAGCTATAGTTAAAATGCAATATTTTCTGCGGCGATTTGCCCGCGGTCAAAATCCGCGCGCCGATGAGTCCCGCTATTAATATAATCAGTTGTTCAGAATATAACCTTATTTAACCATAAGCTTATAGGGTTCTACTTATTTGCTCTGGTGCGAATTTTCATCAATAACAACCGCCAGCATCTGCCGGATGAAAAGCCAGGTTTTATGGATGTAAGCGAAGCGGCCGCGCAGAATATCGGCGCAGAAAACCTGGATTGAGCACACGGGCAATGGAAAACTCTATCAATAGATTTGATGTATATAACAGCGCTTTCCTGGAATTTAGATTTTTATACTACTTAATGTCGTGGCTTGCGGCAGATCAATTTTTGCTGGACGATATTGTGAGGGTTATATGTGATGCAGAACAAAAAAAGCCATAGTGAAGACTATTAATCGCCTGCAGCATAGGCTGGATCTATATGGGGATGGCCGCCACTGGGGTTGAAGTCAAGGATATGGCCTGTTTCGCTGAAATTTAGCCGTTTTTGTGTGCGAAATAATTTTATATTCAATATAAGCGATTATTTTGGCTAATTTTATGATTTTTTGCAGTCACTTGTTCTGTGTCAACTCTTGTTGAAAGATAACAAGGTATCAAATGGGAAATGATGGACCAGCGATGAATGTCATTACGCCGTCTTATGGTTAATAGCTAATAGATAGCTGGCATAAGTCTTTGTAAGTATGAGTAATAATGTCTGTAAAGTTGCGTTTGAGAATTTTCTTAAATCGACCTATTGGTCTGTAGATTTTACGTGTATTCTTAAATTCAGCATGTAATTTCAGAATTTGACGGACAGTATGGCAGGTATCAAGCGTGTATCATCATGGATAAATGCCAGTGATACATACAATCTGACAGGAACTAAAGATTAATAACCATACGGGTGGATATGAAAATGGTGAGTTTGAAAGCAGTTATACCGGTAGCAGGACTAGGGATGCACATGTTGCCCGCCACCAAGGCCATTCCGAAAGAGATGCTGCCGATCGTCGACAAGCCTATGGTGCAGTACATTGTTGATGAAATTGTAGCTGCTGGCATCAAGGAAATTGTGCTGGTTACCCATTCATCCAAGAATGCGGTAGAAAACCATTTCGACACCTCCTATGAACTGGAAGCGCTGCTGGAGCAGCGCGTCAAACGTCAGCTTCTGGCCGAGGTACAGGCTATTTGCCCGCCAGGCGTAACGATTATGAACGTGCGCCAGGGTCAGCAGCTGGGTTTAGGTCACTCCATTCTTTGCGCGCGCCCGCTGATTGGCGATAACCCGTTTGTGGTGGTGCTGCCGGATATCATCCTTGATGATGCCAGCGCCGATCCGCTGCGCTATAACCTTGCCGCTATGGTCGCGCGTTTCAATGAAACAGGTCGTAGTCAGGTTCTGGCAAAACGTATGGAAGGCGATCTTTCCGAGTACTCGGTCATTCAGACCAAAGACGCGCTGGAAACGGCGGGTCAGGTGGCGCGCATCGTCGAGTTCATCGAAAAACCTGATGAACCGCAAACGCTGGATTCAGACCTGATGGCAGTAGGGCGCTATGTGCTTTCTGCTGATATTTGGCCGGAGCTGGAGCGTACTGAACCCGGCGCATGGGGCCGTATTCAGTTAACCGACGCCATCGCTGAACTGGCGAAAAAGCAGTCGGTTGATGCGATGTTGATGACTGGCGAGAGCTACGACTGCGGGAAAAAAATGGGCTATATGCAGGCCTTTGTTAATTATGGTCTGCGTAACCATAAAGAAGGCGCAAAATTCCGCGAGAGCATTAAGAAGCTGTTAGCGTAATTTTGCCATCAGCAACCTAAGCGTACGAGGGTAAGCGGTTCGCATGATCTGATGATGAACTCTGGGATTCGGGACCGTTTACTCTTTTTAATACAATACGTCACGCTTTAAGGCTTGTGTAGAAAAACAAAGGGTTAGATTTTGCTTTGTTATATTGTATCGTTGAAAAGTGCGGTAAAGGTTCGGAGACTTCTGGTAGTCGAATAACATGTCGCATGGTGAAATGGTGTGACTAGCAAAATTTCATCTTTGCTGATAATTACTTACTAAGATTTTTCTTATGTAAATAGCCCTGAGTCAAGTTGTCAGACAAAAATAAAACTTGACTGAGATCATGTTTGCGCATTAAACAACGGTCATGCATGCATATAAATGTGAAGTGACTGATTGTGTATGCCCACATAAATGTCGCGGAAATGACGTTACGGACTGGAGAGATCGTCAAAGGATGAAAGGTAAATGAACTGGCAGGTTGTCACTTTTTTTGGCGATAGCACCGTACTGTTACCCAGTGCGGCCGTGTTGTTTATCGTTCTTTTTCTGCGCAAAGATTCAAAGCAGGTCGCCTGGCACTGGGCGCTGCTGTTCGGCATCACTGGCGCCATTGTCTGCGCATCAAAACTGGCATTTATGGGTTGGGGTATTGGGATTCGCGAGCTGGACTTCACCGGCTTTAGCGGGCACACCGCATTATCTTCAGCTTTCTGGCCAATTCTCTTATGGCTGCTGTGCGCGCGTGCTACACCAGCTCTTCGTATTGCTTCTGTCGTATTTGGTTATGCATTAGCCGGTTTGGTCGGCTATTCCCGCCTGGTGATCCACGCTCATTCAACGTCTGAAGTGATTGCCGGTTTACTGCTGGGAACCGCAGGCAGCGCATTGTTTCTGCTGCTGCACCCGCGCACCCGCGGCACTCATACAGCGCAGTTATCATGGGGAGGGCTGGCAAGCGTGGTCATCATCCCGGCGCTGCTGTTGAATACCGGCGCTAAGGCGCCAACGCAATCGCTTCTGGGTGATATCGCAGTGAAGCTTGGCCCGCTGGAGAAACCTTTTACCCGGGCCGATCTGCACAAGCGCTTTTACTGAAGCAGAGGCGACTGGGAAAGGTCATGAATTCAGACAGGCGCGTGATGTGTTCACAATATAGTCAGTATGAAATGATAGGGTGAAAAAGCCTTCATAAGCACTATTTCATATTCATGAAATAAATTGGTGATACGGCATTCTGCGCAATAATTAGCATAATGATAATCAGCCAGGATGTTTCCTAAATAAGTTCTCTGGCTAAATATCGAATTTATTAATGATAACAACACACTGGCATAATCCTTTTTACTATTAAATTTTGTAGTTGACTAACCATAATTAATTGGAAACTAAACCAACACTGTTTTTGTGGTAAAAAGTTAGTGAAATCATAATGTTGAGATTAAGTTGCTGTCTGGTGCCGATCGCCGTTTTAGACGTTTAGTGTCAAACAATAACGTTATCGTCGTTATGGTTCATGCCGTTCGCGACGTCGCTAATAATTCGAGATTAGACTCCCAATTGAGGGCAGAATCTCGTAAACTTATGGCCGCGAAATTGATTGCTTTGATGGATTAATCGCCGATTCACTTGAATCCGGCGGTTGAAATTATATGGAAAGAAGTACAGTGCATTGGTAGCTGTTAAGCCAAGGGCGGTAGCGTACCTGCGGGCTGGCATTTTCTGCATATCACATCTCATTTCATGCGACCGAAATTCCTAAAGTGGCCTTCATCCAGGTGATTATCTTCATAACCTGTATATAATTGCGAGTTTGTCGCCACCTCAGAGAAGGTTCTGCAGGGCTGACAAGAGGAAACTGCGGGTATGATGCGCGATGGAATGGCCTTCAATAACAATTTCGCATACATTGAGTACTGCAGGTAGAGCCGTATGATGAAAACGTCTGTTGGTATGTGATTCATAACACATGCTTCCGTTTTCTCCGGTCATAATCTGCAGATCGAACATACCAAAGGTTGGCGTCAGAGGGCGCTGCATCTATCAGTGTTCCCCTTGTCGCGCCAGCTTGCGGAAACGGGGCTTAAAATGGATCTTGTACAATGATAAAAATCGCGCGAATCGCACTCGCACTAGGGCTGCTTACTTCTGCTAGCTCACTTGCCTATGCCTCCGGGTTGGTAATGAACGACAACGAACTGCGCAACGATCTGGCGTGGCTCTCCGACCGCGGCGTTATTCACCTCAGCCTGTCGACCTGGCCGTTAAGTCAGGAAGAGATTAATCGGGCACTAAAGAAAGCAAAGCCCTCTTATTCATCCGAACAGGTGGTCCTGGCGCGAATCAACCAGCGCCTCGATTCTTTGAAAGCTGATTTTCGGGTCAGCGGCTATACCTCAACGGATAAGCCCGGTACCCCGCAGGGATTTGGTCAGAATCAGCCTGCTGACAGCTCTTTATCGTTAGCTTTCAATAACAGCGGCGAGTGGTGGGATGTTCACCTGCAGGGAAACGTTGAGGGCGACGAACGCATCAGCAATGGTTCACGTTTTAATGCTAACGGCGCCTACGGGGCGGTTAAGTTCTGGAACCAGTGGCTTTCCTTTGGACAGATGCCGCAGTGGTGGGGGCCAGGCTACGAAGGCAGCCTGATTCGCGGTGATGCTGCCCGTCCGATGACCGGCTTTTTGATGCAGCGTGCTGAACAGGCCGCGCCAGAAACCTGGTGGCTGCGCTGGATCGGCCCATGGCAGTATCAGATCTCCGCCAGCCAGATGAATCAATATACCGCCGTTCCGCATACCAAAATTATCGGCGGGCGTCTGACGTTTTCTCCTTTCCAGTCCCTTGAACTGGGCGCATCGCGCATTATGCAGTGGGGTGGGGAGGGGAGACCGGAGTCGTTAAGTAATTTTTGGGACGGCCTGACGGGTAAAGATAATACCGAAGCAAATGATCCCAATGAACCAGGCAACCAGCTTGCTGGATTTGACTTTAAGTTGAAACTGGAACCTACGCTGGGCCTGCCGATCAGCTTATACGGTCAAATGATTGGCGAAGATGAGTCCGGCTTTTTACCTTCAGCGAATATGTTCCTTGGTGGAGTCGAAGGCCACCACGGTTGGGGTAAACATGCCATCAACTGGTATCTGGAAGCTCACGATACCAGAACCAATATGAGCCGAACCAACTATAGCTATACGCACCATATCTATAAAGATGGTTACTATCAGCAAGGTTACTCACTCGGCGATGCTATGGGAGGCGATGGTCAACTCTTAGCGGGTAAAGTCGAACTGGTGACAGAGGATAATCAGCGCTGGAGCGCGCGTTTAGCGTATGCGAAGGTTAATCCAGAAAATCAGTCAATCAACAAGGCGTTTCCTCGCTCGGATACATTAAAAGGTGTGCAACTGGGCTGGGGTGGCGATGTGTACAAATCGGTACGACTGAACACCTCTCTCTGGTATACCGATGCGAACCATAATGATAGCGATGATGTAGGCGTAAGCGCCGCAATTGAAATTCCTTTTAATTTATAGCCTTAACACAGCTTCTGGAATTAGACTGTTGTTTGGGGATTAGAAACTTTTGGTTTACTGATGATGTGACATTATGAAGAAAAAAATTGTTAGATTTTCGGCATTGGCAATAGCGATAGGCTTTTTATCAGGCTGTACCATTTTGCCGGGACAGGGGTTAAATAGTCTGCGTAAAAATGTAGTTGAGTTACCGGATAGCGACTACGATTTGGATAAACTGGTGAATGTTTATCCGATGACTCCAGGGCTGATAGATCAACTTCGCCCCGAACCAGTTATTGCACGTTCAAATCCTCAGCTAGACAGCTTGTTAAAAAGCTATGAATATCGCATTGGGGTGGGCGATGTGCTCATGGTTACGGTATGGGATCACCCGGAGTTGACAACGCCCGCTGGTCAATATCGTAGCGCGAGTGACACTGGTAACTGGGTGAATTCTGACGGGACAATTTTTTATCCTTACATAGGTAAAGTTCAGGTAGCTGGAAAGACTTTAAGTCAGGTTCGCCAAGATATTGCAAATCGTTTAACAACATATATTGAAAGCCCTCAAGTTGATGTCAGCATAGCTGCTTTCCGTTCACAAAAAGTTTATGTGACAGGAGAAGTTACAAACTCAGGAAAACAAGCGATTACAAATATCCCTTTAACTGTGATGGATGCTATTAATGCGGCTGGGGGGCTAGCAGCTGATGCTGACTGGCGAAATGTTGTTCTGACTCATAATGGTAAAGATACAAAGATTTCCTTGTATGCGCTGATGCAGAAAGGCGATCTTACTCAGAATCATTTATTATACCCTGGCGATATACTATTTATTCCGCGTAATGATGATCTCAAAGTATTTGTTATGGGAGAGGTAGGTAAACAGAGTACGCTTAAGATGGATCGCAGTGGTATGACTCTTGCAGAAGCGCTGGGTAATGCTGAAGGCATTTCTCAGGAGATGAGTGATGCTACAGGTATATTCGTTGTCCGTCAGTTAAAAGGTGATAAGAAAGGAAAAATTGCAGACATCTATCAGTTAAATGCACAAGATGCTTCAGCAATGGTTCTTGGCACTGAATTTCAGTTACAACCTTACGACATTGTATATGTAACAACTGCTCCTCTTGTACGCTGGAATCGAGTTATATCCCAGCTCGTGCCCACCATATCCGGTGTTCATGATATGACTGAAACAGTGCGATATATTAAGAGATGGCCTAACTAATGTTTGATTCAATTTTAGTTATTTGTACGGGGAATATCTGCCGTTCCCCAATTGGCGAACGTTTATTAAGACGACTACTACCGAGTAAAAGGATTGATTCTGCAGGGGTAGGCGCGTTAGTTAATCATGCAGCAGACGAATCCGCCATTCGAGTCGCCGAAAAATATGGGCTTTCGCTCGACGGACATAGAGGTGCAAAATTTACCTCCGCGCTAGCGCGACAGTATGATCTTTTACTCGTCATGGAATATACTCATCTAGAACAAATTAGCCGGATAGCACCTGAAGCACGAGGTAAAACTATGTTATTTGGACACTGGCTTGATAGTAAAGAAATCCCAGACCCGTACCGCATGAGTGATGAAGCATTTGACTCGGTATACCAATTGCTTGAGCAAGCAAGCAAGCGTTGGGCTGACAAATTAGGTGAATAAATTTCAGGAAATATTGCATGACTTCAGTCACATCTAAGAAATCGACGATGCCAGAATCGGATGAAATAGATTTAGGGCGCGTTGTTGGTGAATTAATCGATCACCGCAAACTCATCATATCTATAACATCGGTTTTTACCTTATTTGCATTACTCTATGCATTATTAGCGACTCCAGTCTACCAGACGGACGCGTTAATTCAAATAGAACAGAGACAAGGGAATGCTATACTAAGTAGTCTAAGTCAAGTTTTACCAGATGGCCAACCCCAATCAGCACCTGAAACAGCTTTACTACAATCTCGAATGATTCTTGGGAAAACAATAGATGATTTGAACCTACAAATTCAAATCAAACAAAAATACTTTCCTATTGTTGGCCGTGGTATAGCAAGGTTAATGGGGGAGAAAACTGGTAATATTGACATTTCTCGTCTATATTTGCCTGGTAGTGATGATATTAGTAACAATTCACCAAGCATATTATTAACAGTAAAAGATAAAAATAATTATTCGATCGATATCGATGGTATTCAACTCAATGGAACAGTAGGGGTGCTGGTAAATGAAAACGGCATTTCATTATTGGTTAACGAGATTGATGCTAAGCCAGGCGATCAATTTATTATTACGCAATTACCGCGCTTAAAGGCTATCTCGGATCTTTTGGGGGCCCTAAGCGTTGCCGATTTGGGCAAAGATACAGGGATGTTGACTTTGACGCTGACCGGAGATAATCCAAAGAGAATATCTCATATTTTGGATAGTATCAGTCAGAATTATCTTGCGCAAAATATTGCTAGGCAAGCTGCGCAAGATGCTAAAAGTTTAGAGTTTCTAAATCAACAATTGCCCAAAGTTCGTGCCGAGTTAGATTTAGCAGAAGACAAGTTAAACGCTTACCGTAAGCAGAAAGATTCAGTTGACTTGAACATGGAAGCTAAATCAGTTCTTGACCAAATAGTTAACGTTGATAATCAACTAAATGAACTAACATTCCGTGAGGCCGAAGTTTCACAACTTTATACAAAGGAGCATCCTACATATAAGGCGTTAATGGAAAAACGTCAGACACTTCAAGAAGAAAAATCTAAACTCAATAAGAGAGTAAGTAGTATGCCATCAACGCAGCAGGAAGTGCTGCGATTAAGTCGAGATGTTGAATCTGGTCGTGCTGTGTACTTGCAATTGCTAAACCGGCAGCAAGAACTGAACATTGCTAAATCTAGTGCTATTGGTAACGTGAGAATTATTGATAATGCTGTAACGGATCCTACGCCGGTTAGACCGAAAAAAGCTCTCGTTATTATAATTGGTTTTGTTTTTGGCCTATTTGTATCAATTGCATTAGTATTGTTGCAGGTTTTCCTCCGTCGTGGTATAGAATCACCAGAGCAACTCGAAGAAATTGGAATAAATGTATATGCTAGTATTCCAATATCTGAATGGCTCGCCAAAAATTTACGCCAATCAGGCAAACTTCGAAAAAATCAGTCAGATACATTATTGGCAGTTGATAACCCGGCAGATTTAGCTGTTGAAGCTATTCGTGGTTTGCGCACTAGTTTACATTTTGCGATGATGGAAGCAAAAAACAATGTACTGATGATATCAGGTGCTAGTCCAAGCGCAGGTAAAACTTTTATTAGCAGTAATTTAGCCGCCACAATAGCAATCACTGGGAAAAAAGTTTTATTCATTGATGCAGACCTTCGTAAGGGGTATGCCCACAAAATGTTCGGTCATAAAAACGATAAGGGTTTATCTGAGTTTTTATCAGGACAAATAGCTGCTGAGATGGTTATTGATAAAGTCGTAGGTGGTGAGTTTGATTACATTGGCCGTGGACAAATACCTCCGAATCCAGCCGAATTGCTTATGCATCCACGGTTTGAACAATTATTAAATTGGGCTTCACAGAAATATGATTTAGTTATAATAGATACGCCTCCAATTTTAGCAGTAACAGATGCTGCCATTATTGGTCGATATGCTGGAACTTGTCTCTTAGTTGCCCGCTATGAAAAAAATACTGTAAAAGAAATTGATGTGAGTATGAGACGTTTTGATCAAAGTGGAGTAGCAGTCAAAGGCTGCATACTTAACGGTGTTGTAAAGAAAGCTAGTAGTTATTATGGGTATGGTTATAACCATTACGGCTATTCTTATTCTGATAAAAAATAGACTAACAAAACATGGGACTCTACTTAAGATAGAGTCCCACTATGCTTTGTTTGTTATTTACGCGTACTTGCGAGGAAATTATGACGCATTTGGCAAGAAATGTTAGCTGCAGCATTGCGCTTGCAGTAGTAGATTTCTTTAGCTTAACACTATCTCTATATTTAGCCTTAGGTGTACTATCATTAACACTGGAGCATTTCCAGCAAAGAGTTCCAGAAGACCAAATTGAAGGGTGGATTGGTTTACATTGGTTGTTAGGTGTCTGCTGCGTTGCTTGGTATGGAATTAGGTTACGTCACTATTTTTACCGTAAAACATTCTGGTTTGAACTGAAAGAGATTTTGCGTACACTTGTTATATTTGCTGTTATTGAAGTCGCAGTTATTGCTTTTGCAAAGTGGTATTTTTCACGTTATGTCTGGTTAATGACCTGGGTGTTTGCTGCTGCATTAGTACCATTGTTCCGCATGTCAATAAAGTATATTTTACATTCTTTAGGTTTATGGATGCGTGATACATGGATAATAGGTAGCGGTAAAAATGCTCAAGAGGCGTATAAAGCAATTAATAGCGAAAATAACTTGGGTTTGAAGGTCGTAGGTTTTGTTAACATAGAGGACGGCAATAATTTTGACCATACTATTGATGGAATACGAGTAGTAAACGTTGATAAGACTTGGTTAGCTACTGTTAATAAGAATACTCAATTTATAGTTGCTGTAGAGAATCATCAAAGTGACATACGTAACAATTGGCTCCGTGAGTTTATGATCCGCGGGTATCGCTATGTATCAGTGATACCAACATTGCGCGGGATGCCATTAGATAGTACAGATATGTCATTTATATTTAGCCATGAAGTAATGATTTTTAGAGTGCAACAAAACTTAGCTAAATGGTCATCACGTGCTCTCAAACGCGCATTTGATATTATTGGGTCTGTATCGATTATTATAATACTCTCACCTGTGTTGCTCTATATCTGTCAGAAAGTTAAAAAAGATGGCGGCTCTGCCATTTATGGGCATGAGCGGGTAGGCAAAGGTGGCAAACCATTTAAATGTTTAA
Source organism: Klebsiella sp. CN_Kp100 (assembly GCF_040065315.1). Taxonomy (NCBI): domain Bacteria; kingdom Pseudomonadati; phylum Pseudomonadota; class Gammaproteobacteria; order Enterobacterales; family Enterobacteriaceae; genus Klebsiella; species Klebsiella sp. CN_Kp100. The sequence goes on along the minus strand of NZ_JBEAIJ010000035.1, from coordinate 10,815 downwards.
AATTTCGCTCAATGGTCGTCAACTCAAAAGAGGTTCTTGAAAAATTATTGGCGAATGATTCCAGCGCAAAAGCTGAATGGGAAGCCACATTTAAATTGAAGGATGATCCCCGTATTACAAAGATAGGACAGTTTTTACGTCGAACTAGCCTTGATGAATTACCTCAGTTGTTCAATGTATTGAAAGGGGAGATGAGTCTGGTGGGCCCTCGTCCAATCATCACAGCTGAGCTTGAACGATACAATGATGAAGTAGATTATTATCTGTTAAGTAAACCTGGTATGACCGGATTGTGGCAAGTTAGTGGCCGTAGTGATGTTGATTATGATACTCGCGTCTATTTAGATGCCTGGTATGTTAAAAACTGGTCAATGTGGAATGACATTGCTATCTTATTTAAAACTATCAGTGTTGTACTTAAGAAAGATGGTGCTTATTGAACCAAATGATTTAGGTTATGATTGATTTGCGTTAAAGGAAATTTATGTGAGGACACTTTCAAAATTTATAATACTACTATCGCTAATTTTTTCTGTAACAAACTATGTACCGATTAGTGTTTTAGTGCTATTACTAGCGCCTATTTCAGTAATAGGTATTTTTTACAGAACGGAGATTTTAAAATTTAAAAAAATTGAATTTTATTTACTATTACTATATGTATATGTAATTGCATCCACAATTATATACAACCCTAATTCTTTCTTCGAATTCGATTTCTATAGAAAAGATGGGAACTTTATAATTAGCTATTTAATATTGTTAGTGTTTATATTTTTACCATTACATATTGATATCAATATTGATAAATGGCTCAAACGATCCTTTGTAATATTTTCAATAGCTTCGTTCATTGCCTTCCTTATTATGCCAAAAGAAGTGCCTGAAGAAGGCGGTGCAACTGTACATCACTTTTTCTTTTTATCGCACAATGCCGCAGGAGGGTTTTATTCAGTAATAGGAGCAATGGCACTAGGGATATTTCTACATACAAAAAATAAGCTATATTTATTTTATGCTCTCATGTTTGTCTTTTTCTTATATATGACAAATTCCAGGGGGAGTATTCTGGCTATAATGGCTGCCTTTGGATATTCCCTAATAAAATTTAAGAAGCCTCTTGTTATTTTTGCAGTTTTTTTACTCATTCAGTTTTTTGTTGTATATGAAACATACCCAACTTGGGTATCAATGGGTAAAATTATGTCCGAAAATGCAAATTATACAGTATCCACTGCTGCACAAGCGATTAACTTTCAAAGGGTAGGAACTTTTATTGACCGGCTATACTATTTGTGGCCACGCGCTGTTGATAATTTTATTCACTCGCCAATCGTAGGGCTGGGATTTGGTAGTTATGATGATTTATATTATAGATATGTAAATGTAATTCCTCATTTGTTTTCAATTAAAGATGGTGCGGTTGTCAGACATTCTGAAGCTCACGCACATAATTCAACTTTTACAATTTTGGCTGAATTAGGAATTGTGGGGTATGCCCTTTTTGTTCTGTTGTTTAATGAGATTAATAAAAAAATAATTGCTTTAAAAGATGTTGAGCCTGGTATATTTATGGCCTTAAGCTTGGCTTTTTGGACTTGCATATTTTCGTCTGCGACTGAGCACCGTATAACAACCCCATCACAAATGATACCATTCTTTATATTATTTGGAATATGTTATCTGAAATTTTTTGGAAGAAGGAAAATAAATGATTGAATGGACTAATATGTTTTTGAGGGAAATTAGAACTCAGCCTGTATTAAAGAGCAGGGTGATAATATTTTTGTACAGATTATCTTCTTTATTCTTTAGTCGATCAAGAAACCCTCTGAAATATACATTCTTTATTTTTGTAATGTTATATTATATTATTGTTGAGTGTTTATGGGGCGTGGAAATAAAACCTAAAACAAAAATCGGATGGGGAATTAAAATTTTCCACCCTACGGCAATAATTATAAATCCTGGGGCAGTATTAGGCAGCGGCATTGTTCTGAGACATGGAGTCACTATCGGTAATAAATATAATAGTAAAACTGGGTATGAGACAAAATGTCCTGTTATCAAAGATAATGTTGAATTTGGGGCATATGCATGTGTAATAGGCGAAATAACTATTGGTGAGGATTCAGTTATAGGTGCTATGAGCTACGTAGATTTTAATGTTGAAGCATGTTCAATAATTTCAGCTCATCGTGGCATAGTGTTAAGGAAGAGAAATGCATAAAACCGTTAGTATTTATATTCCTACCCATAATCGTCCGATAATGTTAGCAAGGGCGTTAGATTCATTATTAGCTCAAACATACAACAACTTTCAAGTTTTGGTGTGTAATGATGGTTCATCTGTACCTTATCAACAGATAATAAAGGCATACAAACCAAAATTTTCTGATTTTATATACATCGAAAACCCATACCCAATGGGAGCTTGTTATTCCAGAAACAAGCTAATAAACATTGCAGATGGAGATTATATAACAGGATTAGATGATGATGATGAATTTCTCCCTTCAAGACTTTATGACTTCGTCAGCTCACCCTATCTAGATAAGTATGCATATTTAAGTGCTGGACATATAACTAAAACATCTAGCGGCTTGTTCAAACAGAAGATAGATGAACGCATTATTACGCTTGACACTTTGCTATCGAGGAACGTCGTCGGAAATCAAGTCTTTACAAAGACTAGCTCTTTAAAAGAAAGTGGAGGTTTCGATGAAACCTTGCCTGCATGGCAGGACTATGATGCATGGGTTAATCTTACACATAAAATCGGTAATGGATATAGGATAGAAAAATATAATTATCAATGGAATATTGATCATGAAGAAGGGAGAATAAGTAACTCTTCAAAAGCACAAGTTGGCTATCGATTATTTATTGAAAAACATAAGGATATTCTATCCAAAGAAAACCTCAGAAATCTTTTTGTACAAGATAAAATTAATAGAAATGTTGATATAAGTCTTGTCGACTTATTTAACAATTTTAGCCTTTCTATATTAGCTTTAGTTTGTAAATATAAACTAAAGAAAAAATTTCCCGACATAAAAGAAAAAATTTACAAGGTCTCAAAATGAAAGTGTTGCATGTTTCTGATAGTTATGAAGGTGGTGGCGCTGAGGCTGTACTGCGAGATACAATAAAAGTTTCTGAAGAACTTGGATACCATAACGATATATTTATCTCACAAGAGAAAACATCTATCACTTCCTACATATTCTCTAGGGATTACTACGTTAAATTCCTTCAAAAGCTGAATGATTTTAAACCGGATGTTGTTCATTTGCATAACTATTATCATTACTTGTCCCCATCTATTTTATATGCCTTAAAAAAATATAGAAGAAATTTCAAAATTAAAGTCATATTTACAGCTCATGACTTCCATATAATTTGTCCCAATAGTGGTTTTCAATATTTTAGAAATAATAAAAGATATAACTTTGATTATAATAAAAAAAAATTGAATATTTTCAGAAAGTTTGACCATCGATCATATGCACATTCGTTCCTTAAAGTCATGCAACATCTGTTATGCTACAAATTTTTAAATTTAACGGAAGTGATTGATCTGATCATTTCACCAAGTCATTTTATGAAGACTACCTTATTAAATTATGACATTGCTAAGCCAATAAAGGTTATAAGGAATCCTGTTTTTATAGCTGATGTTGAGAGGCAACCTTTATTAAAAGATGATTGTATTCATATCGTATATGTGGGACGATTGACTCCTGAAAAAGGATTGGTAGAATTTATAAAAAAGATAAATAAAGAAACCAAACAAGTAATTCATTTCCATATTTATGGGGCAGGTGAATCAGCAGATGCAATTAAGTCCCTCAAGTGTAGAAAAGATTTAGAAGTTATTTTTCACGGTTTTATTGATAGAGGTACTCTTATCACAGAAATATCAAAATACCACATATTTGTTTTGCCTTCTATATGGCTTGAAAATGCTCCTGTTTCAATTGTTGAAGCTGCCGCTGCTGGCTTACCTATCATTGTTCCTAATTATGGAGGTTTAGCTGAGATGGCTGAAGAGTCATTATATTACTATAAATTTGATTTTGAGGGTAATGATCTTTCTCAAGTTATTACACAGGCGGCTATAATGAGAGGAATGAATAAATTAAGTAATCCAAATGATTTTTCTTACGATGTATATAAAGAAAACATCCGGAAAGTATATATTGAATAATTCTTAGAGATCAATTCAAAGTTCAAAGGTGGAAAGCAGATGGCAAGATTCTCAGTCCTGTTGTTTTTTATATTACAGGCACTTTATTTAAGCAAGCAAGCATCTGCAGTAACATTTAGCGATCTAAATGGCTCTAATGGCATTTCTTCTGCAGAACTTTCGAAAAAACAAGGGATAAGTATTATTAGAATCGATGTTCCATGGAGTGACATTGAATCGGTGAAGGGACATTATAATTACGCAAAATATGATGATGAAATTATTGCTGCAAAGAAGTTAGGATACGATGTCTTGCCAATACTGGCATATGTTCCCGATTGGAACAAAAGTGTAAAAGGTAAAATTGGGTCACCACCTCTTGATTCTTCTTCTTGGAATGATTTTGTTGCATCTACGGTAAAACGTTATCGTGCGCATCCATATAATATCACTTTTTTCCAAGTCTGGAATGAGCCTACGTTGAAGGCTAAATTTTGGTTAGGAAATAATGAGGATTTTGTAAATAAAATCTATATTCCTGCAGCAAAAATCATACGAGAAAATAATGGTAAGGTAGTATTTGGTGGGTGGCCTTTATCCAATACTTTAAATGAATTTGATTATGTTTTGGATAAATTAGATGCAATAAAATACACTGATATAATTGATTTTCATTATAGAGATCATAAATCATATATTAAGTTATATGATAAATATCTCAGAACAAATAGAGTGGAAGGTATTTGGCAAACTGAATTAGGATTCTCATCAAAGCCTCAAAATTTGTTATCATCTTATCTTAGAATAATGAGTTGGGCACTTAGCCATAATTGGACTTCATCGGATACTTATAAGTTATTTTGGTATCCTGCATGGGCCAGTCGTGAACAAAAACAGTATGGCTTAACTACAACTTTAAAAAACAGAACTACAGTTCTTACAGAAAATGGTAATGAGCTTGTTTTATTAAATGACTTGTATGCTTCTGGTGATTTGGCAAATCAAGAAGTAAAAAGTAATATGAAAAGTTCATTAGATTCAGATGATTATTATTTTGGGGTGAAAATTAGTGAAAGACGAGTAATTATAGCTGTGCTAATAAATAGTGTAAATAGCTATGATAAATTGAATTTTTCTCTTGTAACAAAAAAAGAACCGCGAGATGTAACCTTAATTTCATCAAAGGGTAAGCAGTATCAGTCACATTACTCATATGAAAAAGGTGTTACTCGAATATTTATTGATAAAGATAACTCTCCTGAAGATTGGGATGAGCTCATGAATGTTTTTTTTATTAGAGTAAATCTTTAATTAACTTTCAATTCTTCTTATTAATAAAGTCGCTTACTATACCGATCGCAATGAATTGCTTTAGGTTTAAAATCACCTGCTGCTTTTCTTGATTTATGTTCGAAACTCTAATTGTTATATGGCTATTGATAGGAGTGGATTTTCTTAAAATAGCAGCATGTTGGAAAAGTGCTAGACAACAAACTTATAAAATAAAAGTTATTTTTTTATAGAAGATTATTTATAGAGGTGTTTATGTCACAAAATATTAGCGTAGGACTTGTTGCTGATTGGTTAGTAACTTATGCAGGCTCGGAAAAAGTTATTGCTGAGTTTATAAAATTGTTTCCGCAGGCCGATCTTTATTCTGTTATTGACTTTCTTTCCGATGAGTCGCGAACTCGGTTCATGAATAAACAAGCTACAACAACATTTATTCAAAAATTACCTAAAGCAAAAAGTAACTACCAACGATATTTACCATTTATGCCGCTTGCGATAGAACAATTAGATGTCTCAAAACACGATATTATTCTTTCTAGCAGTCACGCAGTGGCCAAAGGAATATTGACCGGCCCTGATCAATTGCATATAAGCTACGTACATTCCCCAATTCGTTATGCATGGGATTTACAACATCAGTATTTAAGAGAGGCAGGTCTAGATAAGGGCATTAAATCATTCATCGCACGTGTGCTTTTACATAAAATAAGATTGTGGGATTGCCGGACAGCTAATGGTGTAGATCATTTTATTGCAAATTCCCAATTCATTGCTCGACGTATAAAAAAAGTATATGGCCGAGAGGCTGATGTGATTTATCCTCCTGTCGATGTGAATAAATTTAAGCTAAATATAAATAAAGATGATTATTATTTTACTGCATCTCGTATGGTACCTTATAAAAGAATTGATTTGATTGTAGAAGCTTTTTCTGAAATGCCCAATCGAAAACTTATTGTTATTGGTGACGGTCCAGAAATGCAAAAAATAAAAAATAAAGCTAAAGCAAATGTTGAAATATTAGGGTATCAATCTGATGCTGTTATGCAGGAATATATGCGTAATGCTAAAGCTTTTATTTTCGCTGCAGAAGAGGATTTTGGTATTATACCTGTAGAGGCTCAAGCCTGCGGGACTCCAGTTATTGCTTATGGTAAAGGTGGTGCGCTGGAAACAATTCGTCCTCTCGGCGTTGAAAAACCAACTGGATTATTTTTCCATGAACAAACTGTTGCAGATATAATTAAGGCAGTTAATACTTTTGATAATAATGTCGAAAATTTTCATCATCATGATTGTAGGTTTAATGCAGAGAAATTTTCAGTCGAAAGATTTAATGGGGAAATATCAAATTATATTAATGGCAAGTACGATTTATTCAAATTGAGAAGGGAGCAGTAACTCATAATTCAAATTATCCTAACTCTATAATTTTATTATTCTTATGTGGGTTAATATAAATGCTATTGATAGTTTTTATATGCAATACTTGAGGTGTCTTTCTTAATGTAATTTGCTGGTAGTGTCTAAAGCCAATAAGCCTTTATGTTGAAACGTTCTATATGTAATATTTGGGCTCGATTCAATTAATTAATATAGTTTTAGGTATTTAAGTCTGCAAGATTGTTTAACTGTTATGTGAGCCCAATTTATGGTCGACGTATTTATATTTATTTAAGAAGGATCTCAATGAAAAAAAATAGTATTATTAACGCGGCTTGGATGATGTCTGAAAAAATAGTAACATTATTTGGCTTGTTTTTTGTTACTTCATTTGTTGCGAAATACATCGGTCCTTTTCGATTTGGTCAACTAGCTTTAGCTATTGCTATATTCCAAGTTATTCAAGTAATAGCTCAGCTAGGATGCGATAACATTATTTTTAAGCGAGTGTCAGAGAAGGTTTTATCTGGTCTGAAATTAATTTACTCAACTTTTCTGATACGTGGTGGGTTATATTTAATATTGTCTTTCATTGTACTATGTTTTTTTTATGATAAAAGTGATTTTATCAATTATGTATTCTTGATCTCTGTATGTATCGCATGTTTTTTTACGTCTATGGACGTTTTCACTATATACAATGACGCAACTCTAAATTCGAAGTTCAACACTATTGCTAACGTTGTAGGTTTAATCTTTGGTTTAATATTACGTTATATTATTGCTTTTTTTGAGTGGCCTGTATATTTTTTAGCTATACCAATAATTCTAACAACTTTAATTCCTTTTTTAATACGGCTCATATATACGCCAAGAGTTTATGTAGTTAAAGCAAAACATAAATGGCGTTATAACAAGTATCTTTTTACAACCGGGATACCCTTAGTAATATCTACAGTATCGATGACTCTTTACTCGAGAGTCAATCAGTTTACTCTTTCATATTTTAATGGTAGCTATGAACTTGGTATTTATTCTGTTGCTCTAACGCTTGGAACTGCATGGGTTTTCATAGGTAATGCTCTTGCAATATCTTTTCTTTCTAAGATATATTCTGAAAAGGACGAATTGAAAGCCTTAGATAAAACATCAGGTCTACTATCATTTGTCTTTATTATCTTGTCAGTGTTTCCACTTTTTTTCTATTTTTTTGGTAAAACAGTGATTTTATTGCTTTATGGGGAGCAATACATTAATTCGTACGGCATTATAATCATATTATGTATATCGACTGTTATAACTGCAATGGGTTTTATATCCAATAGATATATTGTAAAGTTGTCTGGCTATAAATATTTATCGAAGAAGACTTTCATTGTGTTGGCGTTGAGTATACCTATTTCAACAGTTATGGTATATTTCTTTGGTGTGTATGGTGCTGCTTATAGTGTTTTAATTGTTGAGTTTCTGTCTTTAACTGTAATGAATTATTTTTTCAATAATGGTATTATCTTTAAAGTACACAAAGGAGCTTTTAATTTAAAGAAAATCGCCTCACTGAAATGAATCTTGAATAGAGCTATTAAAACTTGTAGGTAACTATCACTGCATGGAATTTGACCTGCAAATTTTATGGAGCGTTGCTTCTTTAATTATTCTCATTCAGCACGACCTTCTATTAATCTTAAGTATTTAGAGGTTTTCAAGCATTAATTGCCCGGAGCGCTTTACCTTTTCCACGGCTTAGTATAAAAATATATTATTAGCACCGGGTGTACTACTTTACCCTTGTTATTAAATACTATATTAATTCTTGATATGGATGTTTTAATTATATTGAGTCATAGGCGGAGATTATTTAACTATTATTAGTTGCTTCATCTTGATTGCATAATTTCTATACCTTAATGTATGCTTCATGTAATATGCTTTAAACAGCGACGCATATGTCGCTGTTACCACACCTGACAGGAGTATGTAATGTCCAAGCAACAGATCGGTGTTGTCGGTATGGCAGTGATGGGGCGTAACCTTGCGCTCAACATCGAGAGCCGCGGTTATACCGTCTCCGTTTTCAACCGCTCCCGTGAAAAGACTGAAGAAGTAATTGCCGAGAACCCCGGCAAGAAACTGGTCCCACATTATACTGTGCAAGAGTTTGTTGAATCACTCGAGACTCCACGCCGTATCCTGTTAATGGTGAAGGCGGGTGCAGGCACTGACAGTGCCATCGACTCTCTGAAGCCTTACCTGGATAAGGGTGACATCATCATTGATGGTGGTAACACCTTCTTCCAGGATACTATTCGTCGCAATCGCGAACTTTCTGCAGAAGGCTTTAACTTCATTGGCACCGGTGTGTCCGGCGGTGAAGAGGGCGCGCTTAAAGGCCCTTCTATCATGCCTGGTGGTCAGAAAGAAGCTTATGAGCTGGTTGCGCCAATTCTCAAGCAGATTGCCGCAGTTGCAGAAGACGGTGAGCCGTGCGTAACCTATATCGGTGCGGATGGTGCTGGTCATTATGTCAAAATGGTTCACAACGGTATTGAATACGGCGATATGCAGCTTATTGCTGAAGCCTACGCTTTACTGAAAGGTGGCCTGGCGCTTTCTAATGAAGAGCTTGCACAAACTTTCACTGAATGGAATGAAGGTGAGCTGAGCAGCTATCTGATTGACATCACCAAAGACATCTTCACCAAAAAGGATGAAGAGGGTAAATACCTGGTTGACGTGATCCTTGATGAAGCAGCAAACAAAGGTACCGGTAAATGGACAAGCCAGAGTTCTCTGGATCTGGGCGAACCGCTATCGCTTATCACTGAGTCAGTCTTTGCTCGCTATATCTCCTCCCTGAAAGACCAGCGTGTTGCTGCTTCTAAAGTTCTTACCGGGCCGCAAGCGAAGACTGCTGGTGATAAAGCAGAGTTCATTGAGAAAGTTCGTCGCGCTCTCTATCTGGGCAAAATCGTCTCTTACGCTCAAGGTTTCTCCCAGCTCCGTGCTGCGTCTGATGAATACCACTGGGATCTGAACTACGGCGAGATTGCTAAAATCTTCCGTGCAGGCTGCATCATCCGTGCTCAGTTCCTGCAAAAGATCACTGATGCCTATGAGCAGAATGCGGGTATTGCCAACCTGCTGCTGGCGCCTTACTTCAAGCAGATCGCCGATGATTATCAGCAAGCGCTTCGCGATGTGGTTGCCTACGCTGTGCAGAATGGTATTCCGGTTCCAACCTTCTCTGCGGCTATTGCCTACTACGATAGCTATCGTTCCGCTGTACTGCCTGCTAACCTGATTCAGGCGCAGCGTGATTATTTTGGCGCGCATACATATAAGCGTACTGATAAAGAAGGCGTATTCCATACTGAATGGCTTGATTAATTCGTGATAAAACAGCCTGGCAAGAGCCAGGTTGTTTTTTAATTGCGTAACACGGAATCTAATTTCAGTTTTTATTAGAAAATATAAGATTTATATTCCATCCAAAATGTTTTTAATCTTTCTTCTTTTGCAATTTTGTCATAATTTGCAAAAGAAGAAGTCATTACTTCCATAACGTCATATTTAATATTTCATTTTATTAAGGATTTTATCATGTTACTTCCTGTGATTATGGCGGGTGGCACCGGTAGCCGCCTGTGGCCGATGTCCCGTGAACTCTATCCAAAACAGTTTCTCCGACTGTACGGGCAGAACTCCATGTTGCAGGAAACCATCTCGCGCCTCTCCGGTCTGGATACCCATGAGCCTATGGTTATCTGCAATGAAGAGCACCGCTTCCTGGTGGCTGAACAGCTGAGACAGCTCGGTAAACTGTCGAAAAATATCATCCTTGAGCCGGTGGGCCGCAACACGGCACCGGCCATCGCCCTCGCGGCGCTGCAGGCCACGCAGAATGGCGATGACCCGCTGATGCTTGTCCTGGCAGCGGACCACATCATCAA
>NZ_JBEAIJ010000034.1:0-120936 GCF_040065315.1 Klebsiella sp. CN_Kp100 | reverse complement strand
ATCACCGACCAAATTCAAAAGCCTGCTCAACGAGCAGGCTTTTTTGCATCTGTAGCTTTTACTGATATGCAGCATCGCCTCCGGGGATTTCAGCCGCACCGCACACCGCTCCCGGGGGCGGCGCAAAGCGCCTTGCCCGGGCTACAGGTTCAGCATTGTTTGCGGGCAGGTAGCCCGGACAGATGCGCAGCATCGCCTCCGGGAAAAGGCGCTGCCTGCTAAGAGTGTGAAAAAACGCATCCATCCTCATTTCCTGCCGCCAATTCCCTATTTTGTGACATCTTCCATTGTATTTTTTTATATATGCTCCGATCTTTTTTCGCGAAGCTTATGGATAACTTCAGCATTTTCCGCTGTGCGTTTTAACGTTCACGCTATTTATCGCTCACATATTGGTCACATCGCAAGAAATTTTTACCATTTCCTGGAATTGCTTATGACTGCCTGTTGAAAAATATAAAGGGCTTTATTCTGTCTATTGGCCGCTAGCATAAATTTCTCTGCTGGAAATAGCGCATTGCACTTTTTTTAATCTTTGCCTGCCGATTCTCACCCCGGATGTAAAACCAGGTTGGCTGTATTGACGTTTCCCCATTCTGTTGACAGATTGTAGGGCATGAGGGGCATTTCATGGAGAATCCGTACTGCAACTCAGTCGTTTTTGCGAAAGGAATCCCCATCTCTCTCAACGCTTTCGGGCACCACCGACCGGACCGGGTATATTCTAAATAGTTCGAGCTGCGGGAAGGCGGCAAGCTTGAGAATCCCCAGGAGCATAGATGGCTATGTGACTGGAGCGATCGAGCGCAGCCAACGCATCCGTAGTTCGAAATATGACGAATAAAAATAAATAAAGGTCTGGCGGATATATGCAAACAACATCACATTTGGAGCAGAATAATGAGTATTTCCTTGAAGAAATCAGGGATGCTGAAGCTTGGTCTGAGCCTGGTTGCCATGACCGTCGCAGCAAGCGTACAAGCGAAGACCCTGGTTTATTGTTCAGAAGGTTCGCCGGAAGGCTTTAACCCACAGCTCTTCACCTCTGGTACCACCTATGACGCCAGCTCAGTGCCAATTTATAACCGCCTGGTAGAATTCAAAACCGGCACCACGGAAGTTATTCCGGGCCTGGCGGAGAAATGGGAAGTTAGTGAAGACGGAAAAACCTATACTTTCCATCTGCGTAAAGACGTGAAGTGGCAGGATAACAAAGATTTTAAACCGACCCGCACGCTGAACGCCGATGACGTCGTTTTCTCATTCGACAGACAAAAAAATACCAATAACCCGTACCACAAAGTGTCTGGCGGCAGCTATGAATACTTTGAAGGCATGGGATTACCAGACCTGATTAGCGAAGTGAAGAAAGTGGACGATAATACCGTCCAGTTCGTGCTGACCCGTCCGGAATCGCCGTTCCTTGCCGACCTCGCTATGGACTTCGCCTCTATTCTGTCAAAAGAGTATGCCGATAACATGCTGAAAGCCGGTACGCCGGAGAAAGTGGACCTCAACCCAATCGGTACCGGTCCGTTCCAGCTGCTGCAGTATCAAAAAGACTCCCGTATTCTCTATAAAGCCTTCCCGGGTTACTGGGGCACTAAGCCGAAAATCGATCGCCTGGTCTTCTCCATCACCCCTGATGCTTCCGTGCGCTACGCTAAGCTGCAGAAAAATGAATGCCAGATCATGCCGTACCCGAACCCGGCAGACATCGCGCGCATGAAGGAAGACAAAAATATCACCCTGCTGGAACAGCCGGGTCTGAACGTCGGCTACCTCTCTTTCAACACCGAGAAGAAGCCGCTGGATGATGTCAAAGTTCGTCAGGCGCTGACCTACGCGGTAAACAAAGAAGCGATTATCAAAGCCGTTTATCAGGGCGCCGGCCAGGCCGCGAAGAACCTGATCCCGCCGACCATGTGGGGCTATAACGACGACATTAAAGACTACACCTACGATCCAGAAAAAGCGAAAGCGCTGCTGAAAGAGGCAGGACTGGAAAAAGGCTTTACCATCGACCTGTGGGCGATGCCGGTACAGCGTCCGTATAACCCGAACGCGCGCCGTATGGCTGAGATGATTCAGGCCGACTGGGCAAAAGTTGGCGTCCAGGCCAAGATCGTGACCTTCGAGTGGGGTGAATACCTCAAGCGCGCGAAAGCGGGCGAGCACCAGACCGTAATGATGGGCTGGACCGGCGACAACGGGGATCCGGATAACTTCTTCGCGACCCTGTTTAGCTGCGCCGCGGCAAAAGACGGTTCTAACTACTCCCGCTGGTGCTACAAGCCGTTTGAAGACTTGATTCAACCGGCTCGCGCTACCGACGACCACAACAAGCGTATTGAGCTGTACAAACAGGCTCAGGTTGTGATGCATGACCAGGCGCCGGCGCTGATCGTCGCTCACTCCACCGTCTATGAGCCGGTGCGTAAAGAGGTCAAAGGCTACGTGGTCGATCCATTAGGTAAACACCACTTCGATAACGTCTCTATCGAATAATAACAGCGTGTTCCCCCTCTCCCCGCCTTGGGGAGAGGGAATTGACATTTGTGAGCAATACAGACGTCCTGTCACCAGGCGGGTCGTCACTAGAGAGAATCCGGGTTATGTTGCAGTTCATTCTCCGACGTTTGGGACTTGTCATCCCGACATTTATCGGTATTACCCTTCTCACTTTTGCCTTCGTTCATATGATTCCCGGCGACCCGGTGATGATTATGGCGGGCGAACGTGGTATTTCCCCTGAACGTCACGCGCAGCTGCTGGCCGAGATGGGCCTTGATAAACCGATGTGGCAGCAGTACGTCAACTATATTTGGGGCGTGATGCACGGTGATTTGGGCATCTCGCTGAAAAGCCGTATTCCGGTCTGGGAAGAGTTCGTACCGCGCTTTAAAGCCACGATGGAGCTGGGCGTCTGCGCGATGATTTTTGCCGTCATTGTCGGTATCCCGGTGGGCGTGCTGGCGGCGGTTAAGCGCGGCTCTATCTTCGACCACACCTCCGTTGGCCTCGCGCTGACCGGCTACTCTATGCCCATCTTCTGGTGGGGCATGATGCTAATCATGCTGGTGTCGGTGCAGCTCAATCTGACGCCGGTTTCCGGGCGTATCAGCGATACCGTCTTCCTTGACGATACCCTGCCGTTGACCGGATTTATGCTGATCGATACCGCGATTTGGGGCGAGCCGGGCGACTTTATTGATGCGGTAATGCATATGATCCTGCCCGCAGTGGTGCTGGGGACGATTCCCCTGGCGGTGATCGTGCGTATGACCCGTTCGTCGATGCTGGAAGTGCTGGGTGAGGATTATATCCGTACCGCGCGCGCGAAAGGCCTGACGCGGATGCGGGTAATCATCGTGCATGCTTTACGTAACGCGATGCTGCCGGTGGTCACGGTTATCGGCCTGCAGGTCGGTACGCTGCTGGCGGGGGCTATCCTGACCGAAACCATCTTCTCCTGGCCGGGCCTTGGCCGCTGGCTGATTGATGCGCTGCAGCGCCGCGACTATCCGGTGGTGCAGGGCGGGGTGCTGCTGGTGGCGACGATGATTATTCTCGTCAACCTGCTGGTCGACCTATTGTACGGCGTGGTGAACCCGCGTATCCGGCATAAGAAGTAAGGGGCCATCATGTCACAAGTTACTGAAAATAAAGTTGTCGCCGCGCCGGTGCCAATGACCCCGTTGCAGGAGTTCTGGCACTATTTTAAACGTAATAAAGGCGCCGTCGTGGGGCTGGCCTATGTCGCGGTGATGATCATCATCGCCGTCTTCGCCAACTTCCTCGCGCCTTACAATCCGGCGGATCAGTTCCGCGATGCGCTGCTGGCTCCGCCGTTCTGGCAGGAGGGCGGCAGCATGTCCCACCTGCTCGGCACCGATGACGTTGGCCGCGATATCCTGTCGCGCCTGATGTACGGCGCGCGCCTGTCGCTGCTGGTAGGCTGTCTGGTCGTTGTGCTATCGCTGATCCTCGGTGTGGTGCTCGGTCTTGTCGCGGGCTATTTTGGCGGCGTGATTGACTCGGTCATTATGCGCGTTGTCGACATTATGCTGGCCCTGCCAAGTCTGCTGCTGGCGCTGGTGCTGGTGGCCATCTTCGGCCCGTCGATCGTCAATGCCTCTATAGCGCTGACCTTTGTCGCCCTGCCGCACTACGTGCGTCTGACCCGCGCGGCGGTGCTGGTAGAGGTGAACCGCGATTACGTCACCGCTTCCCGCGTGGCGGGGGCCGGCGCGATGCGTCAGATGTTCATCAACATTCTTCCTAACTGCCTTGCGCCGCTGATTGTTCAGGCGTCTCTGGGCTTCTCTAACGCCATTCTCGATATGGCCGCTCTTGGCTTCCTTGGCATGGGTGCGCAGCCGCCGACACCGGAGTGGGGCACGATGCTCTCCGACGTGTTGCAGTTCGCGCAGAGCGCCTGGTGGGTCGTCACCTTTCCCGGTGTCGCTATCCTGCTGACGGTGCTGGCATTTAACCTGATGGGTGACGGTCTGCGTGACGCGCTCGATCCCAAACTGAAGCAGTAAGAGGTTCGAGATGGCGTTATTAAATGTAGATAAACTCTCGGTGCACTTCGGCGACGAAGGGACGCCGTTCCGCGCCGTAGATCGCGTGAGCTACAGCGTAAATCAGGGCGAAGTGGTTGGTATCGTCGGCGAGTCCGGTTCGGGTAAATCGGTTAGCTCTTTGGCGATTATGGGGCTGATTGACTATCCCGGCCGGGTGATGGCTGAAAAGCTGGAGTTTAACGGTCGCGACCTGAAGCGCATTTCCGAAAAAGAGCGCCGCCAGCTGGTGGGCGCGGAAGTGGCGATGATCTTCCAGGACCCGATGACCAGCCTGAATCCGTGCTATACCGTCGGCTACCAGATTATGGAAGCCATTAAGGTGCACCAGGGCGGCAACAAGAAAACCCGCGTGCAGCGGGCTATTGACCTGCTGACGCTGGTCGGTATCCCCGACCCGGCTTCGCGTCTTGATGTCTATCCGCATCAGCTTTCCGGCGGTATGAGCCAGCGCGTGATGATTGCGATGGCCATCGCCTGTCGGCCAAAGCTGCTGATTGCCGATGAACCCACGACGGCGCTGGATGTGACTATCCAGGCGCAGATCATTGAGTTGCTGCTTGAGCTGCAGCAAAAAGAGAATATGGCGCTGATCCTGATCACCCACGATCTGGCGCTGGTGGCCGAAGCGGCGCACAAAATCATCGTCATGTACGCGGGGCAGGTGGTGGAAACCGGCGACGCGCAGGATATCTTCCGCGCGCCTCGCCACCCCTATACGCAGGCGCTGCTGCGCGCGCTGCCGGAGTTCGCTCAGGATAAAGCGCGCCTTGCCTCGCTGCCGGGCGTGGTGCCGGGTAAATACGACCGTCCGAACGGCTGTTTGCTCAATCCGCGCTGCCCCTATGCGACAGACAAATGCCGCAGTGAAGAACCTGAGCTGAACCTGCTTAACGGCGGTCGCCAGTCGAAATGTCATTACCCACTTGATGATGCCGGGAGGCCTGGGCTATGAGTACGCATGAGGCCACCACGCAACAGCCTCTGTTGCTGGCCACCGATCTGAAAAAATACTACCCGGTGAAGAAGGGGCTGTTTGCGCCGGAACGCCTGGTCAAAGCGCTGGACGGCGTTTCGTTTACCCTTGAACGCGGTAAAACGCTGGCGGTGGTGGGGGAGTCTGGCTGCGGCAAGTCGACGCTCGGTCGTCTGCTGACGATGATTGAAATTCCCACCGGCGGCGAGCTTTACTACCAGGGACAGGACCTGTTGAAGCACGATCCGCAGGCGCAGAAGCTGCGCCGGCAGAAAATCCAGATTGTGTTCCAGAATCCCTACGGTTCGCTTAACCCGCGTAAAAAGGTGGGGCAGATTCTCGAGGAGCCGCTGCAGATCAACACCAGCTTGAGCAAAGAGCAGCGTCGGGAGAAGGCGCTGGCGATGATGGCGAAAGTGGGTCTGAAAACCGAACATTACGACCGTTATCCGCATATGTTCTCCGGCGGCCAGCGTCAGCGTATCGCGATTGCCCGCGGTCTGATGCTGGACCCGGACGTGGTGATTGCCGATGAACCGGTCTCCGCGCTGGACGTTTCGGTGCGCGCGCAGGTGCTGAACCTGATGATGGATTTACAGCAGGATCTGGGGCTTTCTTACGTCTTCATCTCTCACGATTTGTCGGTCGTGGAGCATATCGCTGATGAAGTCATGGTGATGTATCTGGGCCGCTGCGTGGAGAAAGGGACGAAGGATCACATCTTCAATAACCCGCAGCATCCGTACACTCAGGCGCTGCTGTCAGCCACGCCGCGTCTGAATCCGGATGACCGCCGCGAGCGTATCAAGCTCACCGGCGAGCTGCCGAGCCCGCTGAATCCGCCGCCGGGATGCGCGTTTAACGCCCGCTGTCGCCGCCGTTTTGGCCCATGTACCCAGCTTCAACCGCAGTTGAAAGACTACAGCGGCCAGCTGGTGGCCTGCTTTGCGGTCGACCAGGATCAAAACGGCGAGAAGCCGCTGAGCTGATCCAGGTAACCGATAATCAAAGCCGAAGCCTGTGCTTCGGCTTTTTTTAGCCCGGACTCAGCGCTGTTGGAACAAACCTACAACGAACAATGCTGGCACCCTACGCCAGTACAATAGTTATTGCGGGAGAGCGAGATAACTACATGAAAATATTTTGTTTTATCTTCGTTCTTTCTTTGGTTGGAGCGGGTAAGCAGCAAAGGTGATTCATGAAATTGTTCCTTGTTGTTCGGTCAACGCTTTATATTCCTGGTTTTTGGCTAACATCCTGAGCTATTTATTTTGCGCCACGGTGTTATTTATTATTTTAATTAAGCGTGGCAGGTGATTACTAAAGACATTAAAAAATATTAAAATGTTTTCTCTTTCGCATTCAGTCGGCGCGTATTACACGGTTTTTAAAAGTTAAACGGCATAAAAAACTACGGCCTGCTGATAGCCCGGCAGGTTGCGGGGGGATTGATGACGCTGCCGCCCAAAAAATGGGGCTATCATTTTGAAAAATAGCTGTTAGTGTAGCCGCACTACCGCTATGGAATTAAACCAGTCAGGCTTATTCAAAATAATCAAATTAATACTAAAGTTAGCGTATTGTGACGGGCGTAACTCCCCAAAAAACAACCCATTAAACTATGCTCTGGCGGCATAGCATGACAATTAAAACAGATTAAATATGATGTATTTAAAATCATGAGGTTATCTATGAACCATTATGATGATTTGCAGCGCTTCAAGGAAAAGACGCGGACACACAGTCTCCCATTCAAGGACCTCTCATCAGAAACCGGCGCCGGTGAAAAAGGCGATTGGGTTATTCTCAATCAGCTTATTCCTGCCGAGCAAGCATCCTCTTTGGCTATGGGAGGATCGGTATCTTTACCCCTGCCGCAGCTGGTGCCGGCCAATATGTTTCATCAGGTGGAGCGGACAGCCGTTCAGACCGCGCCGGCGGCATCGTCGGTTGCGCCGTCGGTAATGATACCCGACCCTGCAGCCCCATCCGCGCCGCAGCCTGTTCCCGCGGTGAGTCATATTGCTCCGGTTGCCGTAGAACCGATAGTGCAGGCAGGCGAGGCCGCGACCGGGCAAGCGTTCCGGACAGCCGTATCGCAACCTGTTGCGCCGCTATCTGACCACGTGCCAGCTCCGGCTGTCAGACCTCGCCCGGCGATAGCGCCGACGGTGGACGGTTTTGCCCATCTCTTTGCGGCAAAAACGGTGGCGCCAGCGGCGAAAGATAAAGATCAGCCCCTGAAATCACTCTTAGAAAGGATTGCGACATGCCGTTGATCTGCGTGTGTTCGCCGAAAGGCGGCGTAGGAAAGACGACCCTGGCGGCAAACCTGGCCTGGGCGTTGGCCCGCGCAGGCAGCAAAGTCCTGGCTCTGGATTTTGATGTGCAGAACGCGCTGCGCCTGCATTTTGGCGTGCCTCTCGGCGATGAGCGTGGGTATGCCGCAAAAGCGCTGGAGCTCCATGACTGGAGCCAGTGCGTGTTAAGCGCCGGCAGCAATATTTTCGTTTTGCCCTACGGCGAGGTGAGCGAGGCGCAGCGACAGGCGTTCGATGAGCGTCTGACCCATGACGCGCATTTCCTGACGCGCGGGCTGGCGGCACTGCTTAACTATCCTGGGCTGATTACCGTTGCCGACCTGCCGCCGGGCCCTTCACCCGCGCTAAAGGCGCTGACTTCGCTGGCCGACATGCATCTGGTACCGCTGCTGGCGGATACCGCATCAATGTCCGCATTGTCGCACGTGGAAAAGCAGCGCCTGACCGGAGGCGCTCTCAACGCTAAACACGGTCACTATTTTGTGATTAACCAGAGCGATAACCGTCGCCAGGTCAGTCGCGATGTCACGGCGTTGATGGAAGAAAAGCTGGGCGATCGTCTGCTGGGCATTATTCATCGTGATGAAAGCGTGGTGGAGGCAAATGCCTCTCAGAAGTCGATCCTCGACTTTAACTCATCCTCCGCAGCCGCCTTTGATATTGAAATTATTGCCAAAAAAATCTCTGCGCAGTTGGGTATCAATATCGGCGACGGCACGGTGCACAGCCAGCCTCGCAGGTCAGGTCTTTAATTTAACTGCAGGGCTGCTGAATGAAAAAAACGCTTTTCTGGGCGCTGGTACTGGTGCTTGCGCCCATTGCCGTGCTGGTGGTGATTACGCCGATGGACAGCCAAAAGCAGTCTATTTTTGGCCTGCTGAGCATCGGTATTCTCTTTGTTATGGGTTTCAGTAAAAACCGCAGCGTTTCCGTCATTATGGTGGTGACATCGCTGTTGATGTCGACCCGTTATATGTATTTTCGTCTGACGCAGACCCTGCATTTCAACTCCACCATCGAAGCGATTCTGGGAATGGGGTTGTTTCTGGCGGAAGTCTATATCTGGGTGATGTTGCTGCTGAACTACCTGCAAACGGTCTGGCCGCTGAAGCGTGAAATCGTCCCGTTGCCCGATGATATGAGCCAGTGGCCGACGGTAGATATCTATATTCCCAGCTATAACGAACCGCTTGAGGTGGTGCGTGATACCGTGCTCGCTGCGCAATGTATTGATTATCCAAAAGATAAATTAAAAATCTATTTGCTGGATGACGGCAAGCGTAACGAATTCGCGGTATTCGCCGCCGACGTTGGGGTAGGGTATATCACCCGCAACGATAACAAACACGCCAAGGCAGGCAACCTCAACCACGCGATGACGCTAACCAACGGCGAGCTGATCTGCGTTTTTGACTGCGACCACGTGGCAACCCGCGTCTTCTTGCAGGCAACGGTGGGGGGATTCCTCAAAGACCCGATGCTGGCGCTGGTGCAGACGCCGCACTATTTTTACTCGCCGGATCCCTTCGAGCGCAATCTCTCCGTCGGCCGCAATATTCCCAACGAAGGGATGCTGTTTTATGGTCCGATTCAGCAGGGAAACGACAACTGGAATGCGACCTTCTTCTGCGGTTCCTGCGCGGTTATTCGCCGCGCTGCGCTGGAGCAGATCGGTGGCTTTGCGGTTGAGACCGTCACCGAAGACGCCCATACCGCGCTGAAGTTCCAGCGTCTGGGCTGGAAATCGGCGTTCCTGGATATTCCTCTGGCGGCAGGTTTGGCTACCGAACGCCTGGTGGTGCACGTCATTCAGCGTACCCGCTGGGCCCGCGGGATGACGCAAATTTTCCGTCTGGATAACCCGCTACTTGGGCGTGGGCTAACGTTCCAGCAGCGCCTGTGCTACCTCAGCGCCATGCTCTATTATCAGTTCGCTCTGCCGCGCGTGGTCTTTGTCACCGCACCGCTGGCCTATCTGCTGTTCAACCTGAATATCATCTACTCCTCGGCGAGCCTGATTGTTTCCTACGCGCTGCCGCATCTGTTCCTCGCGATCTATGTCGGATCGCGCATGAACGGCCGCTATCGCTACAGTTTCTGGGGCGAAATCTACGATATCGTGCTGGCCTTCCACCTGGTGCTGCCAACGCTGGTCACCATGATTTTCCCCAAACGCGGAAAATTTAACGTGACCGATAAAGGCGGCCTGCTGGACGTGGGCTACTTCGACTTTACCGTCGTCAGGCCACACCTGGTCGTCGCCTGCCTGCTGGGCCTGGGGGTGGTGGTTGGTATCGTCCGCGCCATCGGTCACGACTATTTTGGCTCAGACCCGAACGTTATCGCGCTGAACGTCGGTTGGGGGATTTACAGCCTGATTTTCCTGCTGGCCGCCATTGCCGTGGCGCGCGAAACCCGTCAGGTACGAAAAACGATTCGTATTGATGTCGATATCCCGGTGCTTATCCACTACACCAGCGGCATTGTCTCCCGCAGCCACACCGCAGATCTGTCCATGGGCGGTTGCCGCGTAAGCGCGCCGGATAAGCGTCACCTGGAGGATGAAATCGAAGAGATTGAGCTGATTCTTCAGTCCGGAGCGATTTCGATCCCGGTACGCCAGGTCACCGCTGACGATCGGTTTATCCGCCTGCAATTTGATGAAAACATTCAGCTTTCCCGTCGCCGTGAACTGGTGCGGGTGGTGCTGGCCCGCGCCGATGCGTGGATTAACCCGCCGCGCCCGCAGGACAATCCGTTCCGCTCTTTCGCCACGATTTTACGCTGCGTATTTGAACTCTTCTGGCTGACGTGGAAGACGCGCCGCAGCCAGCGTCGTCAGCCCTCTGCGGCAAACCCCGCGCAGGAGGATGGCAGTCTATGAAATCCTTAACGACGCTCGCGCTGCTGGTTGGAGTGCTCTCTGCGCCAGCGCTGCACAGCGAGGAGATGCCCGCAGATTCATTGACGGAGCTTAACTTTCCGCTTCCAGATGCGGCTGCGAACAGCGCATCGGCGCCCACTAGCGAAGCGAATTCACCGGCGACGACGGAAGCCGCGTCGGCAAACGCCGCTCAGCCGGATTCGCTACCCGCGCTGCCGCCGATAACGCCTGTTGTCCCTGATACGGTACCGCTTACGCCGATCGTTGGCGGCAATCTTAACCTGATGCAGATGGGCATGCCGGACGGCATTATCCTCAGCGGTGGACAAAATCAGGGCGGCGCCAGCTTTACGCTCCCCTCCGATCAGGTGGTCACCCACGCCCAGCTGATGCTGGAGGTCAAGGTTTCGCCGGAGATGGCGTCCCGCAACGCCACGCTGCAATTAATGCTCAACGGCCAGCCGCTCGGCACCTTGCCGCTGGGGGCTGATGGCGAGGATATTTCGCACTACCAGCTGGATATCCCGGCGGCGCTGATGGTGTCCAGCAACAACCTGAGCTTTAAGATTAACGACGGCGATGCGCTGCAGTGCCGGCTCGATATTCACGACACCTCGCGGGTAACCATTCTGCCCGGCTCCCACTTTAGCTGGGAGAGCCAGCAGCTCAATATCAGCAATGATTTGGGCCACTTCCCGCGCCCGTTTTTCGACCGTATGCAGATGACGCCAGCGGATATCGCTATCGCGTATCCGGAGAAACCAACGGCGGATATTTTCAGCGCAGCGGCGCTGGTGTCGTCATGGCTGGGTATTCAGGCCGACTATCGCGGTATCGCTTTTGACGCGCTGCGCGATCGCCTGCCCGAGAAACACGGGATTATCATCGGTCATCCCGGGGATCGGGTGGGCGGCCTGACGCTGCCGCAAACCGACAAACCGCTGCTGCGGATCGTGGAAAATCCCGGTAATCCGGCTTATAAGCTGTTGCTGATCGTCGGCCAGAATGACGCCGCACTGCGCATGGCCGCGTGGCGCCTGACCCGCGGCGATTTCGCCCCGCAGACGGCCAGCATGACCGTGGATCCGCAGGCGATTCCCGTCGGCAAGCCCTACGATGCGCCGCGCTGGATCGCCACCGATCGTCCGGTAAAAATCAGCGAGCTGATCCGTCAGGATCAAAGTATGACCGTTAGCGGCGTGTGGCATGAACCGCTGCGCGTCGCCTTTCGCGCCGCGCCGGATCTTTATCTGTGGGATGGAGAAACTATCCCCCTGCAAATTGGCTATCGTTTCCCGTCGGAGAACTGGATTAACGAGGATAAGTCGCTGCTGAGCGTGACGCTGAACAACACCTTCCTTAATAATCTACCGATGAACAAACAGGGGCCGCTGGAGAAGCTCTGGCGGCATCTGGGCGGCGACGCGCGTCAGGAACGGTTTACTATCCCGCTGGCGCCGTATCTGATTTACGGTGATAACCAGCTGTCGCTCTATTTCAACCTGGTGCCGAAGGATAACGCGCCCTGTTCGCTCCTGCTGAACAGCACTATCAAGAGTCGAATCACCGACGATTCGTGGATCGATTTGAGCGGTACGCGGCACTTCTCGCTGCTGCCGAATCTTTCCTATTTTGTCGGCGCTTCGTTCCCGTTCTCCCGGTTAGCGGATTATTCGCAAACTACGCTGCTGCTGCCGGAACAGCCTTCGGAAACCCAGGTGGCGACGATGCTGAATCTGGCAGCCCGTTCGGGTAATTCAACCGGCAAAGCGTTAGCCAACAACCGCGTAATATTGGGCGTTCCTGACGGCGGCGCCAATGCGCCGCTGCTGCGCGATCGCGACGTGCTGGCGGTCAGTTCCCTCGATCAACAAGCGTTTAACCAGCGCCTGCTGGCCCATTCCCCCTACGCCCCGGTCGATAACCTGCTGAGCGTACGTGAACCGACGCTGTGGGAAAAGATTCAGCGCAGGCTGAGCGGCGACTGGGCTTCCGACGGCGTCGATGCCGATCGCTATTTCTCCTCCAGCAGCGCCTGGCGCGGTTTTATCAGCTATCGCTCACCGTGGAACCCGCAGCGGGTGGTGGTGGTGGCGATGGCCAGCAGCGACGATCAGCTGGCGAAACTGGAAGACGATCTTAATTCCCCGCGTATCAATGCCGGTATTCGCGGCGATACGGCAGTGATCACCAGCGATAACGGCGTGCGTAGCTTCCAGGTCAGCACGCCGTTCCCCAGCGGCCAGATGCCGTGGTACATGATGGCGGTATGGTACGCCAATCAGCACTCCGGGCTGCTGGCGGTGCTGGGGTTGATTACGACATCGATTCTGGGTCTGGCGCTGACCGCCATGTTTAAACGTCATGCTCGTAAGCGCCTGGATTCGGGAGAGAGCCAATGAAAAGAGCCAGCAGAATGAATACCCATGCAGCCCGTCAATTTTCTACGCTGTGCCTGTCCGGCGCGCTGACGCTTGGCGCATTCGGCGGAGCGCACGCGGCGGGTAACGATGCCGCGCTACAAGCGTTGTTCGCACAGGCCAACTACTGGCACGAAAAATCGCATGACGAACTGGCGATGGAATCGCTGCAAAAAGTGCTATCGGTGGATGCCAACAACGCTCAGGCGCTGTACCTGATGGCGCTATGGGCGCAGCAGGGGGGCAATCTGCAGGCCGCAGCCCAGTGGCGGGCGCGGCTGGAGAAAGCGGCGCCCGACAGCCCCGGACTACAGGATCTGGATAGCGCAAAAAAAATGGCGCAGGTGCCGCAGGGACAGCTCACTCTGGCCAGACAGCAGGCGCGCAGCGGCAATGTTCCCGCCGCGCTGGCGACCTGGCGGAGTATGTTTAACGGCAACGTTCCGCCTTCCGGGCTGGCGGCCGAATACTATATGACCATGGCCAGCGACAAGGCGCTCTACCCACAGGCGTTGAGCGAACTACGTCAATACGTCGCGCAGCATCCGCAGGAGAACGCGCCGCGCGTTGCCCTGGGCAAAGTGCTCACCTGGCGCGAAGAGACCCGCCGGGAAGGCATCGCCATGCTGGAGCCGATGGCCAGCGGCAGCAAAGAAGCCGATAGCGGGCTGCGTCAGGCGCTGCTGTGGCTGGGGCCGCAGCCGGGGGATGAGCCGTTTTACGACACCTGGATGCAGCGTCATCCGCAGGATACTGAAGTCCAGAACTACTTTCGCGAACGGCGCAGCGGTCAGGCGCGCGGCCAGGGCTATTCTGACCTCAACAGCGGCAATACCGCCGCGGCGAAGCAGCAGTTTGAACAGGTTCTGCAAAGCAACCCGCAGGACGCTGACGCGCTGGCCGGAATGGGCTATATCGCCCAGCGCAGCGGCGATTTTCAGGCGGCCTCTCAGTATTTGAGCCGGGCGGCGGATCTCGGCGGCGATGGCTCGGAAACCCGTCGTCAGCAGGCGGCGGATGCGCTGTTTTACGGGCAGCTCGCTCAGGCGCAGCAGGCTTACAAGCAAGGGAATATTAGCCAGGCGCTGGCGCTCTCTGCGCCGCTGGCGCAGCAGAGCGGGACGCAGGGCACGGCGGCGAAGCTGTTCCGCGCCGACGTTCTGCGCCATAACAAAGATTTGCCGCAGGCCGAACAAACGCTACGGGCGCTGCTCAACGACCAGCCGCAAAACGGCCCGGCGCGGGAGAATCTCTATTACGTTCTGCGCGAACAGAATAAAACGGCAGAAGCGCAGGCGATGCTGCGCACGCTGCCGGAAAGCCTGCAGCAAAAACTGCAGCCGCGGGTGGTCATCGGACAGCCCGGCGATTCGCTGCGTCGCCAGGCGCAGGAGCAGGCCAGCGCCGGTAACGTGACGGCGGCTATCGCCATGCTGCGCCAGGGGCTTTCTCGCTATCCGGACGATGCGTGGATGCGCCTCGATCTGGCCCGTATGCTGCAAAAAGCCGGTAACGACGGTGAGGCAAATGCGATTATGGGCGCCGCCTGGCGTCCCGGCGCCGGCGCCGGCTCGCTGTACGCTGCGGCACTTTTTGCCAGCGAGAACGGCGGCTGGCAGCAGGCGCAAACCCTGCTGGCAAGAATTCCCCCCGCCAGTCAGACCAGCCAGATGCGCGACCTGAAACAACGGGTGAACTACAACCTGCAGCTGGCGACGGCGGAGAGCTATCTGGCGCAGGGCAATACCGTTGCCGCTGCTAATACGCTCAGGACGATGACCGCAACGCCGCCTGAAGCCCCGGCGGATGTGGGTAAACTGGCGCGGCTGCTGGCCCAGAGTGGCGATGTCACCACCGCGGTATCGCTGGTACGCAACAATATTAACGGCGGTATCTCAGGTAATGCCGGGGATTATGCCGATCAGGTGACGGTACTTAACCAGGCGGGCCTGACAACCGAAGCGCAGAGTCTGCTCACTAACCCGCAGCTGCAGGCAAGCAGTACGCCGACGCAGCTGGCCAGTATTCGCAACGGTTATGTGATTAACGAAGCGGACCATCTGCGCGAGCAGGGCAACTACGCGGCAGCGTATGACAAGCTGATGGGCGCGATGCAGAACGACCCGCAAAATACCGATCTGATGTTCGCTATGGCGCGGCTCTATCAGAGCGGCAAAATGAACAAAGAGGCCGGTGTCGTCTATGACTATCTGATGACCCGCGATACGCCGACGCAGGATGCGCGCAGCGGGGCTATTGATGTCGCACTCTCGGCGGGGAATAGCGAACGGGCGGCGCAGCTGGCGGGTGGACTGCGCCCGGATAATTCGCCGGACCGTTTGCTGCTGCTGGCGCGCGTTGCCGAGTCGCAGGGGCATCATCAGCAGGCGATGACTTACCTGCGCAGCGCCCGCGGCAGGCTGCTGGGACAACAGAGCAGCAATGGCGCGCAAACGCCGACCGTGGGCGGCGCGCTGGCGGCGGATAATCCGTTTGTCGGCGTTTCGCGTACCCCCGGGGCGACGCGTGCGGCCTCCGCCTACGGGCAATATATGCCGTGGCAGGTCTCTCAGGTATCGACCGGGGATGGCGGCGCGCTGCCGGGGATCCAGCGCACCGATCTGCCGGTCGAAACCGCCCAGACCCGGATGCTGCGCCAGGTGGATACCATGATGGAGACGTTGCAGGAAAAAACCGGCACCTGGCTGCAGGGGGGCATGGAGGTTCGCGGTCGCGACGGCGAATCCGGCACCAGTAAGCTCAGCGAGATAAAAACCCCGCTCACCTGGTCCTCATCGCCGTTTGGTGATTCGCGTTTCGATTTTACCGTTACGCCGATTACGCTGAACGCGGGGACGGCGACCGGCGACGCCTGGCGGCGTTACGGCGCGAACCCGCTATCCAATGCAGTCTCCAATATGATTTCCACCGCGACCAGCGAGCAGGCGGCGATTGCGGCGATGACCGCGACCGAGCGCACGACGTACTTTGCCAACAATCCGGGGGCGGAAGCCTTGAGCGGTCTGGGCACGCTCAAGGCCTCTGACTTTAATGCCACCACCAGCAGCGGCATGGAGAATCTGGCGAAACTCGGAACTTACGATTCCGGGCAGGTCGCCAGCTATCTGGCCTCTTCCAGCCTGAAGCCGAATGTCGATCAGGCGAGCGGCTCAACCGATTCACAAAAAGCCAACGGCGTGGAGCTGGCTCTGGCGCTGAGCGGCGACGAATACCGCGTCGATATCGGCAGCACGCCTCTGGGCCAGGATCTAAATACCGTGGTGGGCGGCGTAAAGTGGTCGCCGAAGCTGACCAACTATCTGTCGTTGATTTTTACCGGCGAGCGTCGGTCGCTGACCGACAGTCTGCTCTCCTGGGTAGGGCTGAAGGATTCCTATTCCGGCAAGACCTGGGGGCAGGTGACCAAAAACGGCGGTACCCTGCAGCTAAGCTATGACGACGGCGATGCCGGTTTCTACGTCGGCGGCGGGGGCTATAGCTACCTGGGACAAAACGTCGCCAGCAATACCAGCATAAACGCCAACGCCGGAGTTTATTTGCGGCCTTACCACGATGAGTATCGTCAGCTGCAGACCGGGTTGAGCATGAGTTACATGGATTACTCGAAAAACCTGAGCTACTTCACCTACGGGCAAGGGGGCTACTTCAGCCCGCAGAACTACGTCAGCGTATCGCTGCCGGTGAGCCTGACGGAAAAATATGACAACTGGACGATGAAACTTGGCGGCTCGGTGGGCTATCAATCCTATAGCCAGGATAAGAGCGCTTATTTCCCGACTAACGCCGGGTGGCAGCAGGCCCTCGAGACCGCAGTGAGCAACGGTTTTGCCAAAGAAGCCTACTATTCAGCCACTTCGAAGAGCGGTATCGGCTATACCCTACGCGCCGGCGCAGATTACAAAGTCAACAAACAAATGACGCTCGGTGGTCAGGTTGGCTATGACACCTTCGGCGATTATAACGAGAGCACCGCTGGTCTCTATATCCGCTACATGCTGGGAGATAACTGATCGTGACGGACAATAATAACGCGCAGGTTATGACGTGGTTTCAGCAGCAGCAAACGCCTGCCGGATGGTTCGATCTGCTGCTCATTATGGTTGATGGTATGGTCAACAACGCGGGTGAGCTGGAGAGCCAGCCCTTTCTGCGGCAGATGGGCGAGGCGCTGGCCGATGAACATCCGCTGCCGGAGTCTGAGACTCTCGGCCAGCTGGAGACCAACATGAATGCGCTGCTAAGCCGCTTTCAGTGGGGCTTCGTCAGCGTCGAGGTGAACGATGAAGGCCTGCGATTACGCCATCAGGCTCTGCCGGTCAGCCGCGATGAAGCGCGGCGCATCCGCTGGTGTAATGCATTTTGTGCCATACTCGAGGGGCTCTATTCCCGCTGGTTACAGGGACAGGGCGGCGCGGCGCACGTGGTTTTACAGCGTGAGCGGCTGTTTTCAGTCTCTGACGTTCAGTTTCTTTACTTCCATCCCTAATGGGTGAATTTATGTCCTTGCGTGCTTTAGCGACAGTCGTGGTAACGACGGTGATGATGCTTCCCCACGCGTGGGCCGATACGGCGTGGGAAAGTTATAAATCGCGTTTTATGATGCCGGACGGGCGTATTGTTGATACCGGTAACGGCAACGTCTCTCATACTGAAGGGCAGGGTTTTGCCATGCTGTTAGCGGTGGCCAACGACGATCGTCCCGCCTTTGACAAGCTCTGGCAGTGGACAGATAAAACCCTGCGCAACAAAGATAACGGGCTGTTTTACTGGCGCTATAACCCGGTGGCGCCCGATCCAGTGGCGGATAAAAATGACGCCACCGATGGCGATACCCTGATTGCCTGGGCGCTGCTGCGCGCGCAGCAGCAGTGGCATGAAAAAACCTACGGTACCGCTTCGGATGCGATAACCGCTTCGCTGCTGAAGCATACGGTGGTGACCTTCGCCGACCGTCAGGTGATGCTCCCGGGCGCAAAGGGATTTTATCTCAACGACCATCTGAATCTGAATCCATCCTACTTTATCTTTCCCGCCTGGCAGGCCTTCGCGGCGCGTACTCATTTGACCGCCTGGCGAAAGCTGAAGAGTGATGCTCAGGCGCTGCTGGGGAAAATGGCGTGGGGGAAATCGCAGCTACCCAGCGACTGGGTCGCCTTAAGAGCGGACGGCAAGATGGAGCCGGCAAAAGAGTGGCCGACGCGGATGAGCTTCGATGCTATCCGCATTCCTATGTATGTCTACTGGGACGACCCGCAAAGCAGCCTGCTGACGCCGTGGAAAAACTGGTTTCAGCGCTATCCGCGTCTGCAGACGCCGGCCTGGATAAACGTCAATACCAATGAGGCCGCGCCGTGGTTTATGACCGGCGGGCTATTGGCGGTACGCGATTTAACCCTTGGTGAAGAGCAGGCCGAGCCGCAGATTAATTCCCAGGACGACTATTACTCCGCCAGCCTGAAGCTGCTGGTATGGCTGGCAAAGAAAGAACGGTCGTAAACTGTGGAATGCGCCTCGAATAACGCAGTCGAGCCGGGTGCTGAGATCTGAAGGGCGCCGTAGAATTGTGGGCAAGCCGGCTTGCCCGGTGAGGCGCAATGTTGCGGGGGCTTGAACCCCGGCGGCATCGATTGATAGGTTGCTGGAAAGAGAAAACCCCCGCACGTTGTTTGGTATCAACCTGGCAACGTCTCGGGGGCTAATCTCGAACCTCAACAATTCGAGGATAGCCGCGAATGGTTGCCATTGCAATAAGGCGGCTGTATGACGCTTGCTCAGTGGGGTCTGCTGCTGTGGGACGATCTGGCGGCTCCGGTCATTACTGGCATTCTGGTCAGCATCATCGTGAGCTGGATGGATAATCGCAAGTAGACGACCCGGTGGGCATCTGCCTGCTTTAGTAGCAGCATGCGCCCGAACGGGGCCGCAGGGATAAAATCCTGCGGCCTTTTTCGTTTTGTTGCAGCAACAAAACACTTTCCTGGAATGCGTCTCGCATGGTGCGTAATGGCGGAGTGCGGGTAGCCGATCGGGCCAGTAGAATCGTCGGCAAGCCGGGCTCGCCCGGTGAGGCGCAATGTTGCGGGGGCTTGAACCCCGGCGGCATCGATTGATGGGTTGCTGGAAAGAGAAAACCCCCGCACGTTGTTTGGTATAACCTGGCAACGTTTCGGGGGCTAATCTCGAACCTAGACAATTCGAGGATAGCCGCGAACGGTTGCCATTGCAATAAGGCGGCTGTATGACGCTCGCTCAGTGGGGTCTGCTGCTGTGGGACGATCTGGCGGCTCCGGTCATTGCTGGCATTCTGGTCAGCATCATGGTGAGCTGGATGGATAATCGCAAGTAGACGACCGGTGGGCATCTGTCTGCCTAAGTGGCAGCATGCGCCCGAACGGGGCCGCAGGGGGAACATCCTGCGGCCTTTTTCGTTTTATTGCGGATAAGGTACCCAACTGCCGCCGTTCAACTGAACATACGGTTTACCCTGATACTGAATGACGATGGCGTTGGAGTTTTCCGACACTGCCGCGCTCTGCGGCAGGTTGGCAATGTACTGCTGCCAGTTGATGTCATTCTCATCAAACATCTTACCGTCGAGGGCGCGAACCACCAGCTCAGAAACCGCCAGGTAGCTGCTTGGCTGGCTGATGATAATCGGCGCATCGGGATGTCTTGCCTTAATGCCAAAGAATTTCACCGCCGCCGGCACGTTGGTAATAGATGGGCTGGGAATATCGCGCAGACCGGAGACCTGCATTTTATCGCCTTTTAATGCCGCGCCGTGTTCAGGCACGACGATGACCATCACCTTGCGTCCCGATTTCTCCAGCTCAGTAAAGAAACTGTCCAGCTCGTCGAAGAACTTCTGCGCACGGGCTTTATAGTCCGCGGTTTTGCTCTGGCCCGGATAGTGGTTGCCGTCGTGCAGCGGCAGCGTGTTGTAGAAGGTCGCCGTGCGCGGCGTATTCAGCTTATCCAGCGACTGCAGCCAGCGGTTCAGCGTCGCCTGGTCATCATAGACCGGTGAGCCGTCAAAGCCCTGCAGAATGACCGGCAGGCCGCTTTGATCCATCAATGGGCTCTGGATACCGCCCAACGAACGAAGCTCTTTCAGGAAGTCGCCGAAGACACCGTTGTGACCGAGCATCAACTGCTGGGTGAAGCCCAGCTTCGCCAGGTTTTCAAATAGATAGCATTCGCTGCCTGAGGGTTGATAAAGGTTGGCGTGAGAGAGCTGGCCGCAGCTGGCGCGCAGCAGACGCGCCGCTGCCGGCCCGCTGTAAGAGGTCGCCGAATTAAAGTTTTTGAACAGCAGGTCAAAATGCTTCCACAGCGGATGCTCCATCAATCCCGCTGCTTCGATATCCGACCATGAGAGCGAGCAGATGTTGATGATCAAGACATCAAACGGCTGGGCATCGGCCGGGAGCGCATCAGGAAACGTGGTTTTGCGTTTCTGCTCAGAGGCGTAAAAGGTATTCAGCCAGTTGGTCAGATTGGCCGATGTCGGCGGCTCCGTTTGCGCCGGGATATCGTTATTCTCCGGGGCGGCGTTGGTCGCGACGATTGCCCCGCCACCGGTATTCGGCGCGTTATTCGCCGCCGCGGTCGTCGGCTGACCTGTCGGCCAAAGGGTAAACGAAGGTAGTAGCGGACTGGCGACCAGCCAAATCATAATTGCTGAGACAAATACCGTTACCCGTAGCCACTGGCTGATAAACAGCCACAGAACCAGCAGCACGAAGAACGCGCCAATCATATTCCAGTTAATAAAGCGGGTTACCAAATCCCAGATATAGTCGGCGCTGAAGCCAGCAATCTGCGAACCCTGGCTGACGATGCTTTCCGGGCCGGGCAGCCAGGTGTCGTGCCAGAACAGCATAAAGCCCAGCGGGATCGCTATCCAGTGGCGAATACGGTGCAGCTTATATTGCGGAATCGGCACCAGCAGAAAGGCCAGAAACACCAGGTTTAGCATGGGATGAAAATTGAGGTATCCCGCCCATAGCAAGGCAAACTTCACCAGAAAGTAGAAGTTCCAGCCAGATAGGCCGCGCCAGTAGCGCCAGAGCGGAAGCGACGCTGAGGGGGTTTTAGGTTTGGTCATTTCGTTGATTTGCCTTGCCTGGATGCCGCTTCCCGGCGCAGCACGCCAGCCGGTTTGACATAACGGGGTTTAAAGAACATCAGTCTTAACGTGGTGCGAATTCGCCGCTGGTAGTGGCGCGTAAGGTAACCCAGCGGAAAGAACAGCAGGGCGCACAGGACGACCAGCTGAATAATATCGGCAATCGACATCATAAGGTTGGCTCCCCGTCGATGGACAGACGATGCGGCTCGGGGGTTCGCCGCCAGCTACGTCCGTCGTGGGTCGCGTTGATAGGCGTTTTTTTGGCAAGCGAAACAGGCAGCGGCGTATTCCAGTTCTCCGGCATAATCCCGCGCATCTGCAGGATTTCAGCCGCTATCTGCTTATCTTCAAACCAAATCATACGATTAGAGAAAATATCGCCGGTAGGTAAAGGGAAGATATGGTTTAACGCGGTGTCGAGGTCGTTCACCCGGCAAAATGACAGAAACAGCACCAGGCGATTATTACCGATGGTCATGATGTCGCCCATGCGATTAGGCTTACACAGCGTCAGCGCCTGCTCTACGCGCAGACCGGGCGCCGGGCGCAGCGCCACCATCACCCCTTTGCCGTCGGCGGGCAGCATGGTGTTGGCCATAATATTGTGCACCGCTTCGCAGAAGGCATCCCACTTCTGGTAGCCGCGCAGCTTCAGCGGCTGGCTCCAGTTCAGCAGAGTATTAAAATCCTCCGGAATATAGCGAGTAAACTGCTGTTTTTGAACGCTTTCTATAAGCGTGAGGCAGCGCGATAACGGTGCGCCGCTGGGAATAACCATATTGGCGCCGCTGCTCAGCAGCAGGCGTTCATCGGTGGCGCGCAGGCTTGGCGTTTGCTCGCGCACGACAATTTTCAGCGCGCTACCGCGCTGGCGGCGCAGGGTGTGGATATAGCGTCCCAGCTGTTCAATCTGTTCGTTCTGGGTAATGGAGAAAATCAGCGTCGCCGCCTGCGCCATTCTGCCGGCGTTGAAAACGGCGTCATTGGTTTCGAACAGCGTCCAGTATTCGGAAAGCGCGGGCGCCCCCTCCAGTACGCGCAGGTTGCTGAGGATGGTTTTCTCGTCGCTGCGCGGTTGTACCACCGTTTCCTCGTCCTGCGCCAGCCGCCAGCCGTTTTCATCGTGTAAAACAATGAGCTGCTGCCGGGCGCTGATGCCCTTTTCGCTGCCCCACCAGGCAATATCGAACAGGTGGTTATCTCCCTGGTAACGTATACTTGCCAGTCCGGAAAGCGAGCGGTACTCGCGTAATAAAGGGGAAAGTTGCTTATCGATATCGTGCCCGGAATTAAGTACTAATAATGAACAACGATGATAATTAGTCCATCGATATGATTTCTCAACCCAATTGCATAATTGTTCGCTTTTAATATTCTGCCAGGCATTTTCAGCACATAGCAGAATAAACAAATAATTGCCAGGTTCGAGGGAACAGACTAAATCGCGGTGCATTTCTTCCAGCCCTTCAAAGCGGTTCGGCATGGTAAATAATGCGATTTTTTCAGGCCCGCGATCTTTTTGTAATTTTATGATTTCATTTGGGTTATCACCCATGGCTATCG
Source organism: Klebsiella sp. CN_Kp100 (assembly GCF_040065315.1). Lineage (NCBI taxonomy): Bacteria > Pseudomonadati > Pseudomonadota > Gammaproteobacteria > Enterobacterales > Enterobacteriaceae > Klebsiella > Klebsiella sp. CN_Kp100. The sequence continues at coordinate 98,034 of NZ_JBEAIJ010000034.1, read as the reverse complement.
TCGCAACGCGAGCCTGTTTATCCTGGGCCGCAAGCGTATGATTAAGCAAGCTTACCGCGTCCGCATGGCGGTCGACATTGAGCCACCACACGCCGCCAACGGGCATATGGCACACTTCGTCCCATAATGATGAAATACCCAAAGAATATACGATATCCACGGTGTCCCTCGTGAGACCTGTTTTACACTTGATTAGTTTACTAGCGAAAGCGACAGAGTAAACCTAACATTGAAATTAAAGGACATCAGTTTTAGCATGTAAACCTATTTTAAGGATGAACGAACGCCTCTCGGTATAATTTATTAATTTTTCCAACGGACAGAGAAATGCCAGCAAAAGAGCCTGCTGTACCCACCGATGCGACTTTGGGCTATACGTTTCAAAATGATTTCCTGGCGTTAAGCCGGGCATTTTCCCTGCCTGATATTGATTATCATGATATTTCCCGACGCGAGCAGTTAACCGCGGCGCTGAAACGCTGGCCGCTACTGGCTGAATTAGCAGAGAAAAAGTAAGGAAGCCATCGATGGCTATTCTGGGATTACAAGGCGTGCGCGGCGGCACCGGCACCACGTCGATCACCGCTGCGCTGGCCTGGGCGCTGCAATTACTCGGGGAAACCGTGCTGGTGGTGGACGCCAGCCCGGATAACATGCTGCGCTTCTTTTTCAACGTCGATTACCGCCACAAAGTGGGCTGGGCGCGCGCCCTCATCGACGGGAACGACTGGCGAGACGCCGGGCTGCGCTACACCTCGCATATCGATCTGCTGCCCTTTGGCCAGCTAACGCCGGGCGAGCGCGAGAATATTGACCAGCTTCAGACGACGCTGGCCCCGATGGCCGGGATGGTGCAGAAGCTCCATCAGCAGGGCGATCACCGCTGGCTGCTGATTGATCTGCCGGACGGGTTCTCACCGCTGACCCGCTCCCTGATTGACGTCTGCGATCGCACGCTGGTCGTGGTGCATCCGGACGGCAACAGCCATATTCGCCTGCATCAGCAGGCGCTGCCGGTCAATAGCGATATTTTGATTAACGATCTGCGCGTCGGCAGCCAGCTGCAGGAGGATCTCTATCAGCTGTGGCTGGAGAGCCAGCGCCGCATTCTGCCGGTGACTATTCATCGTGATGAAGCGATGGCGGAGTGTCTGGCGGCGAAGCAACCGCTCGGCGAATACCGCCAGGACTCGCTGGCGGCGGAAGAGATACTGACGCTGGCCAACTGGTGCCTGCTGCACTACGCCGGAAGGGGCGCGGAATGATTCGCCTGAGTACGCTACTGCTGGCGCCGCCGGTTGGAGAGCGGTTGAGCGAACGCTATCGCGATTATCGCCAGCACGGCGCGTCGCGGCTGGCGGCCGCGCTGGGCTGCTTGTGGGCATCTCTGGCATGGGCGTTTATGCCGCTGGAAACCCCGCGCTGGCAGGCAATTCGCGAACGTCATGGCGAGTTTTTCCCGCATATTAATCCGCATCGACCGCGCCCGCTGGACCCGATTCGCTATCTGCTGCAAGCCCTGTGGCTGCTGGTGACGCGGGTGCCGGAGCCGGATAAAAAGATCAACTGGCGTTCGCTGGCGGCGCTGGAAGGCGTGCAGGGGCGCTATGCGCAGTGGCTGGAAAAGCTACCGGAAAAGGTCAACGCCCGCACTGGTCATCTGGATAAGCATAAGGAGCTGGGGCATCTGCATCCAAAAGTGCGGCGGCTTCTCCTTGGCACGATAACCTTTTTCTCGCTGATCCTGGCGCTACTCTGTATTACCCAGCCGTTTAATCCGCTCTCGCAGTTTATTTTTCTGCTGCTGCTGTGGGGCGTGGCGCTGCTGGTACGGCGCATCCCCGGGCGCTTCTCGGCGCTGATGCTGATCGTGCTTTCGCTGACGGTCTCGTGCCGCTATATCTGGTGGCGCTACACCTCGACGCTAAACTGGGACGACCCCGTAAGCCTGGTGTGCGGGATCATCCTGCTGTTCGCAGAAACCTACGCCTGGGTGGTGCTGGTGCTGGGCTATTTCCAGGTCGTCTGGCCGCTGAACCGCCAGCCGGTTCCGCTGCCGGAAGATATGGCGCAATGGCCGACGGTCGATATCTTCGTGCCGACTTATAACGAAGATCTCAACGTGGTGAAAAACACCATTTACGCCTCGCAGGGGATCGACTGGCCGAAGGACAAGCTTAATATCTGGATCCTCGATGACGGCGGGCGCGAAGAGTTCCGCCAGTTCGCCAAAGACGTTGGCGTGCATTACATCGCGCGCACCACGCACGAACACGCGAAAGCCGGGAATATCAACAATGCGCTGAAGTACGCCAAAGGCGAGTTTGTGTCGATTTTCGACTGCGACCACGTGCCGACCCGCTCGTTCCTGCAGATGACCATGGGCTGGTTCCTGAAGGAGAAAGAGCTGGCGATGATGCAGACGCCGCACCACTTCTTCTCTCCGGACCCGTTTGAACGTAACCTGGGGCGTTTTCGCAAAACGCCGAACGAAGGCACGTTGTTTTATGGCCTGGTGCAGGACGGCAACGACATGTGGGATGCCACCTTCTTCTGCGGCTCCTGTGCGGTGATCCGCCGCGGCCCGCTGGATGAAATCGGCGGCATTGCCGTGGAAACGGTCACCGAAGACGCCCACACCTCTTTGCGCCTGCATCGTCGCGGGCACACTTCGGCCTATATGCGTATTCCGCAGGCGGCCGGCCTGGCGACGGAGAGCCTGTCGGCGCATATCGGCCAGCGCATCCGCTGGGCGCGCGGGATGGTGCAGATATTCCGCCTTGATAACCCGTTGTTTGGTAAAGGGCTGAAGCTGGCGCAGCGCATCTGCTACGTCAACGCGATGCTGCACTTCCTGTCCGGTATTCCGCGGCTGATCTTCCTGACCGCGCCGCTGGCGTTTCTGCTCCTCCACGCCTATATCATCTATGCGCCGGCGCTGATGATCGCCCTGTTCGTGCTACCGCATATGATTCACGCCAGCCTGACTAACTCGAAGATTCAGGGTAAATACCGCCACTCTTTCTGGAGTGAGATCTATGAAACGGTACTGGCGTGGTATATCGCGCCGCCGACCGTTGTCGCGTTGATTAACCCGCATAAGGGCAAATTCAACGTGACGGCAAAAGGCGGCCTGGTGGAGGACGAGTACGTCGACTGGGTGATCTCGCGTCCCTATATCTACCTCGTGCTGCTGAATCTGGTCGGCGTTGGCGTGGGTATCTGGCGCTTTATGTACGGCCCGGAAAACGAAATTTTGACCGTCTGGGTCAGCATTATCTGGGTGTTCTATAACCTGATTATTCTCGGCGGCGCGGTGGCGGTATCGGTTGAAAGCAAGCAGGTGCGGCGCTCGCATCGCGTGGAGATGTCGATGCCGGCGGCGATTGCCCGCGAGGACGGGCACCTGTTCTCCTGTACCGTCCATGATTACTCCGACGGCGGCCTCGGCGTCAGAATTCACGGCGAGGCGCAGGTGCTGGAAAGCCAGCACGTTAAGCTGCTGCTGAAACGCGGGCAGCAGGAGTATGCCTTCCCGGTGCGGGTCGCGCGGGTTAACGGCAGTGAAGTTGGGCTACAGCTGCTGCCGCTAAGCAATCAACAACATATTGATTTTGTGCAGTGTACGTTTGCCCGCGCAGATACGTGGGCGCTTTGGCAGGATAGCTTCCCGGAAGATAAGCCGATGGAAAGCCTGCTGGATATCCTGAAGCTGGGATTCCGTGGATATCGTCACCTGGCGGAGTTCTCCCCGCCGTCGGTGAAGGTTATTTTCCGCTCGCTCACCATGCTGGTGGCCTGGTTTGTTTCGTTTATTCCGCGCCGTCCGGAACGCGCTGCGGCGACACTCTCGGCAGAACCGGCGATGGCCCAACAATGATGATAATGCGATGAACAGAAAACTCTCTTTGATTTGTGCAGTAGCGGTGGGCATTGGCGGCTGGTCCTCCTTCGCGTCGTATGCGGAACCGACTGCGGCAACGGCAGCGGCGCAGACGACAACCGTGCCCGGTATTGCCGGCACGGTTGCGGACGGCCAGCCAACGGCGACCCTTGCCGATCCGGCGGCGCCGGTGGTGGTGCTCGATAACGCCCCGAGCCGCGACGTGAAGCTGACCTTCGCCAAAATCGCTCCGCCTCCCGGCAGCATGGTACTGCGCGGCGCGCGCCCCGAGGGTTCGGTCGAGTTCGGCATGCGCAGCGATGAGGTGGTGGCGAAAGCGTTGCTTAATCTCGACTACACCCCCTCTCCGTCACTGCTGCCGGTGCAGTCGCAGCTGAAGGTTTATCTTAATGATGAGCTGATGGGCGTTTTGCCGGTCACCAAAGAGCAGTTGGGCAAAAAAGTCAGCGCGCAGATCCCAATCGATCCTCTCTATATCACCGACTTTAACCGCGTGCGCCTTGAGTTCGTCGGCCACTATCGCGACGTCTGTGAAAACCCGGCCAGCAGTACCCTGTGGCTGGACGTCGGTCGCGAAAGCTATCTGGATTTAACCTATCAGTCGCTGAACGTGCGCAACGATCTTTCGCATTTTCCTGTGCCGTTCTACGATTCGCGTGATAACCGCCAGCTGACGCTACCGATGGTCTTTGCCTCCTCGCCGGGTGTCCTGCAGCAGCAGGCGGCGGCGATCGTTGCCTCCTGGTTCGGCAGCAAGGCGGGCTGGCGCGGTCAGCAGTTCCCGGTGCAGTTCAACGCGCTGCCGGACCGCAACGCCGTTGTTTTTGCGACCAACGATAAGCGCCCGGACTTCCTGCGCGAGCATCCACCGGTTAACGCGCCGACTATTGAAATGATCGACCATCCGGATAATCCGTACGTTAAGCTACTGGTGGTCTTTGGGCGAGATGACAAAGACCTGCTGCAGGCGGCGAAGGGGATAGCGCAGGGCAATATTCTGTTCCGCGGCAGCAGCGTGACGGTTGACGATGTCAAACAGCTGCAGGCGCGTAAACCGTACGATGCGCCAAACTGGGTGCGCACCGATCGCGCGGTGACCTTTGCCGAGCTGAAAACCTACGAACAGCAGCTGCAATCCAGCGGCCTGGTGCCGGATTCCATTAACGTCGCGCTGAACCTGCCGCCGGATCTCTACCTGCTGCGCGCCAACGGCATCGATATGAACCTGAACTATCGCTACACCATGCCGCCGATCAAGGACAGCTCGCGCATGGATATCAGCCTGAACGATCAGTTCTTACAGTCTTTCAGCCTCAACAGCTCGCAGGATGTGAATAAGCTGATTCTGCGCCTGCCGGTGCTGCAGGGGCTGCTGGATGGCAAAACGGAAGTGACAATCCCGGCGCTGCGCCTTGGGGCGATGAACCAGCTGCGCTTCGATTTTCAGTATATGAATCCGATGCCCGGCGGCTCTATCGATAACTGTATTACCTTCCAGCCGGTGCAGAATCATGTGGTGATTGGGGACGACTCGACCATCGACTTCTCGAAGTACTATCACTTTATGGCCATGCCGGATCTGCGCGTGTTTGCTAACGCGGGCTTCCCCTACAGCCGGATGGCCGATCTCTCCGATACCTTAGTCGTGGTGCCGAAAGCGCCGACCGAGGGTCAGGTGGCCACGCTGCTGGAAACGGCCGGCGGCATCGGCGCGCAAACCGGCCTGGCGGCGATTAACCTGCGCATGACCGATGACGGCAGCCAGATTAAGGACAAAGACGCCGACCTGCTGCTGATTGGCTCTATTCCGCAGGCGTTGAAGGACGAAACGAAAATTAACCTGCTGGTTGAAGCGACCAAAAGCTGGGTGAAAATGCCGATGCGCCATTACGACCTGGCGAGCATCTACCCCGATACCGAAGCCAGAACGCCGAATACCCGCACTGATATCACGTCATCCGGGCCGATGGCGGCGATAATCGGCTTCCAGTCGCCTTACAACGATCAGCGCAGCGTCGTGGCGCTGCTGGCCGATAGCCCTCGCGGTAACGAATTGCTCACCCAGGCGCTTAACGATAGCGGTAAACGCGCGGCGATGTTTGGCTCCGTCTCGGTGATTCGCGAGTCGGGCGTCAACAGCCTGCGGGTAGGCGATGTTTACTATATCGGGCATCTGCCGTGGTTCGAACGCATCTGGTTTGCGCTCTCCAGCCACCCGGTACTGCTGGCGGTGCTGGCGGCATTAAGCATCGTACTGCTGGCGTGGGTGCTGTGGCGCATGCTGCGTATTATCAGCCGCCGTCGCCTCCACCTTGATGATGAGTAGTTGCTGATGAACGCGGTACGTGCAGTGGTGTTGTCGATATGCATGCTGGCGGCGGCGCAGGCGAGCGCCGCCTGCCGGTGGCCGGCCTGGGAGCAGTTTAAACAAGAGTACGTCAGCGCCGAAGGGCGGGTTATCGACCCCAGCGATTCACGAAAAATCACCACCTCGGAAGGACAAAGCTACGGGCTGTTCTTTGCCCTGGCGGCCAACGACCGCGAAGGCTTCCGCAAGCTGTTTGAGTGGACGCAAAACAACCTTGCCGAGGGCGATCTGCGCGCGCATCTGCCGGGATGGCTGTGGGGGAAAAAGAGCGATGACGAATGGACGGTGCTCGATAACAACTCCGCCTCGGATTCCGACCTGTGGATAGCCTGGGCGCTGCTGGAGGCCGGACGACTGTGGGAAACGCCCCAGTATACGGAAGTCGGCAAAGCGCTGCTGGCGCGTATTGCTGATGAAGAAGTGGCTACCGTACCGGGGCTGGGGCCGATGATTTTGCCGGGGAGAGTCGGCTTCGTCGATGACGGCGGCTGGCGTTTTAATCCCAGCTATCTGCCGCCGCAGCTGGCGACCTACTTTGCGGCGTTTGGCGCTCCCTGGCCAAAGATACGCGACGGCAATCTGCGCCTGCTGCTGGAGACCGCGCCGAAAGGCTTTTCGCCTGACTGGGTCCGTTACGAAAAAGGCAAAGGCTGGCAGTTGAAGGCGGAGAAACCCATTATCGGCAGCTATGACGCCATTCGCGTCTATCTGTGGGCCGGTATGCTCGATGACGGCGATAAGCAAAAAGCCCGCCTGCTGACGCGCTTTAAACCGATGGCGGCCCGGACGGTAGAGCAGGGTGTGCCGCCGGAAAAAACCAACGTTGCGACCGGTAAAACCACCGGCAACGGTCCGGTGGGCTTCTCCGCGGCGCTACTGCCTTTCTTGCAGCATGAAGATGCCCGGGCCATTCAGCGGCAGCGCGTCGCCGACCACTATCCCGGCGCGGATGCTTACTACAGCACGGTCCTGACCCTTTTCGGCCAGGGATGGGATCAACACCGTTTTCGCTTCACTGCCGGTGGCGAATTACGGCCTGACTGGAACCAGGAATGCACAAGTTCTCATTAAGCTTATTCACGCTCTCCCTAAGCGTCGCGCTGATGCCGCTGGCTCACGCCGTGAACACGCCTGTTCAGGAGCATCTGCTGGAGCAGGTGCGCCTCGGCGAGGCCAGCAAACGAGAGGATTTGGTGCGTCAGTCGCTCTACCGCCTGGAATTGATCGATCCGAACAATCCGGACGTTGTCGCCGCGCGAGTGCGCTATCTTCTCCGTCAGGGCGATACGGCCGGGGCGCAGAAGCAGCTGGCGCGTCTGGCGAAGCTGGCGCCGGAATCGGCGGAGCTGAAAGCTTCGCGCGACGAGATGAAAAGCAGCACCGGCGATGGCCGCCAGGAGCTGCAGCAGGCGCGCCTGCTGGGCGTGGCCGGGAAAGTTGACGAGGCCATCGCCGCTTACGAGAAGTTGTTTAACGGCGTCCCGGATGATGATGAGGCGGCGATTGAGTACTGGACGCTGGTGGCGCGCCTGCCCGCCCGACATAACGAAGGCATCAATCAGCTGAAAAAACTCAACGCCCGCTTACCGGACAACGTCCAGCTGCAAACGGCGCTGGCGAAACAGATGTTTGGCGATAATAAGCCGGAAGAGGGATTTGCGTATCTTGAACAGATGTCGCGCTCGGCGGCGGGTCGTGGCATCGCAGCAGACATCTGGTTTAACGAAGTGAAAAGCATGCCGGTGAGCCGGGCCAGCGTACAGGCGCTACAGCGGTTTATCGCGCAATTCCCCACCGGTTCCACCTCGGCAAATGCCCGCGTTCTGCTCGATCAGCAGCAGACCCAGCTCAAAGATCCGACGTTCCGCGATCGCGCGGAGGGGCTGGCGGCGGTGAAGGCCGGGAAAGGTTCGGTGGCCGTGGCCGATTTACAACAGGCTGTCCGGGCGGATGCCAAAGACAGCGACGCGGTTGGCGCATTGGGGCAGGCGTACTCCCAGCGCGGCGATCGGGCGCGGGCGGTTGCTCAGTTGAGTAAAGCTATCAAAATGGCCCCGGATAGCCCGAGCCGCGATAAGTGGGACAGCCTGCTCAAGACTAACCGCTACTGGCTGCTGATCAAGCAGGGCGATAGCGCTCTGAAAAGCGGCCAGCTGGCGCAAGCGCAAAATGCTTACGCTCAGGCGCAGCGGATAGACACTACCGATAGCTATGCGGTGCTGGGGCTGGGTGACGTGGCGGCGGCGCGTAAAGAAAACGCCGCGGCGGAGCGTTACTACCAGCGCGCGCTGCGAATGGATCGCGGCAATAGCCTGGCGGTACGCGGTCTGGCGAATCTGTATCGCGGCGAATCGCCGGAAAAAGCTAGCGCGTATATCGCCAGCCTGTCGCCGGCCCAGCGGCGCAGCATTGATGATATTGAACGTAGCCTGACGAACGAACGCCTGGAGAAACAGGCTGAAGCGCTGGAGAGCCAGGGGAACTGGGCGCAGGCGGCGGAAGTGCAGCGCCGTCGGCTGGCGCTGGATCCGGATAGCGTGTGGATAACCTACCGCCTGGCGCGGGATCTGGTCAGCGCGGGCAGCCGCAGCGAGGCTGACGCGCTGATGCGCGCGATGGTCAACCGCCAGCCTGGCGATGCTGATCGGGTTTACGCCTACGGCCTCTATTTATCCGGTAACAATCAGGATGAGATGGCGCTGGCGCAGATAAACGCCCTGCCTCAAGGGCAGTGGACGGACAATATTCGCGAGCTGGAGGCGCGTCTGCAAAGCGACAGGATCTTGCGGCAGGCAAACCAGCTGCGCGATAGCGGCCAGGAGGCCCAGGCTATCGCGCTGATTAAACAGCAACCGACGTCGGTGCGCTACGCGCTCACGCTGGCGGACTGGGCGCAGCAGCGCGGCGACAGCCAGACGGCGATAGCGGAATATCAGCGGGTGCTTGGCCAGCAGCCGGATAACGGCGATGCGCGTCTGGGACTCGCGGAAGTGTATCTTGCCGACGGCGATAAGAATGCTGCCCGCGCTCAGGTGGCGCAGCTCAAGGGCGAAGACATCGAGTCTATCAATATGCAGCGGCGTATTGCCCTCGCGCAGGCCGGTCTGGGCGATCGCGTTCAGGCGCAGCAAACCTTCGCCCGCATCGTGCCCCAGGCAAAAGCGCAGCCGCCGTCGATGGAAAGCGCGCTGGTGCTGCGCGACGCCGCGCGTTTCCAGGCGCAGAACGGCGAGCCGCAGCAGGCGCTGGAAGGTTATAAGGACGCCATGGTGGCCTCCGGGGTTACTCGCGAGCGCCCGCAGGATAACGACACCTTTACGCGCTTAACGCGTAACGACAGCAGCGATGACTGGCTCAAGCGTGGGATCCGCAGCGATGCCGCCGATCTTTATCGCCAGCAGGATCTTAACGTCACCCTCGAGCATGATTACTGGGGCTCCAGCGGTACCGGCGGCTATTCCGATCTGAAAGCGCATACCACCATGTTGCACGTAGATGCCCCGCTGGCCGACGGGCGAATGTTCTTCCGTACCGATCTGGTTAATATGGATGCCGGGAGTTTTTCTACCAATAGCGACGGCAGCTATGCGCCGAGCTGGGGCACCTGCGGCGAAATCGCCTGTACCGGCGGCAGCAAACATCAGAGCGACAGCGGCGCCAGCGTAGCGGTGGGCTGGCAGAACGAGACCTGGAGCGGCGATATCGGCACCACGCCGATGGGCTTTAACGTCGTTGATGTGGTGGGCGGCCTGAGCTACAGCAGCGACGTTGGCCCGCTGGGCTACACCGTTAATCTTCATCGGCGACCCATCTCCAGCTCGCTGTTGGCCTTCGGCGGGCAGAAAGATAACCCTAACGGCGGCCATACTGGCAAGACCTGGGGCGGGGTGCGCGCCGACGGCGGCGGTGTGAGTCTGAGCTACGATAAAGGCGAGGCCAACGGGGTCTGGTCTTCGTTGGGCGTCGACCAGCTGACCGGGAAAAACGTTGCCGACAACTGGCGCGTGCGCTGGATGACCGGCTACTACTATAAAGCGATCAACGAAGATAACCGCCGGGTCACCGTCGGCCTGAACAATATGCTCTGGCACTACGATAAAGACCTGAGCGGCTATACCCTGGGTCAGGGGGGATATTACAGTCCGCAGGAATATGTCTCCTTCTCGGTGCCTGTGACCTGGCGTCAGCGGACGGAGAACTGGTCATGGGAGCTGGGGGGCTCGGTGTCGTGGTCCCACTCGCGGACCAAAACCGAGGCGCGCTATCCGCTGCTCAATTTGATCCCCTCTCAGTATCGTCATGATGCCAGCCAGCTTACGGAAGAAGGCAGCAGCAGCTCTGGCGTCGGCTATACCGCGCGGGCGCTGATTGAACGACGGGTAACCAGCAACTGGTTTGTCGGGGCGGCGGTGGATATTCAGCAGGCGAAGGATTATACCCCGAGCCATGCGCTGCTGTACGTCCGCTATTCGGCTTCCGGCTGGCAGGGCGATATGGATATGCCGCCGCAACCGCTGGTCCCTTACGCCGACTGGTAGCAGATTAGGCTGAATTATGCGACAGGGCGTCACTCCACGGCGCTCTTCGCGTATACTCGTTGCCTCCGGCCATACAGCCCGATTTCCCCTCCGGTGGCGATTGTGAACCTTTAGCTCCGGTAAGCGCGGCGCCACTGGGGAGAGCTAGCGAAGCTGCATTGCGCGCTGTATCCCGGAGGCGGTGCCAGAGGCACCTTGTCCGGGCTACCGACCCGATGGCGGTGGTGAACTTGTCCCCCGGACGGTTTTGTCGTTTTGTAGCCCGGGTAAGGTGTCAGCCGCGACCCGGGAATTGTCCCCGGGTCGCGCTATGCTTACAGGTCCGTGCCGCCGCCGGGAAAGCCTCCCGATGGCATTGCTTCGCGCCTTGCGGGCGTGAGCGAACAATTTGAGTATATAATCAGCCTGAAAACGACCGGAGATGATGGATCTAAACCGGGTATGCGTTCAGTTTCAGTGGAGAACCCCGTTGCGCGTCAGCCGTTCACTTACAATTAAACAGATGGCAATGGTCGCGAGCGTGTCCATGGCGTTTGTACTCGTCTTCTGTTCTATTTTGCTGTTCCATTTTGTTCAGCAGAGTCGCTATACCACGGCCACGCAGTTAGAGAGCATTGCGCGTTCCGTCCGCGAACCGCTGTCAGCGGCTATTCTGAAAGCCGATATCCCGGAGGCGGAAGCCATTCTGAGCCGCATTCAGCCTGCTGGCATCGTCAGCCGGGCGGATGTTGTCCTGCCTAATCAGTTCCAGGCGCTGCGGATGCGCTTTATCCCCGAGCGTCCGGTGCCGGTAACCATCACCCGCATGTTTGAACTGCCGGTGCAGATTTCGCTGCCTATCTACTCCCTTGAGCGGCCCGCTAACCCACAGCCGCTGGCCTATCTGGTGCTGCAGGCCGATTCATATCGCATGTATAAATTCGTGATGAGCGCCCTGGCAACATTAGTGACTGCTTACTTACTTTTGGTGCTGATGCTGACGGTAGCCATCACCTGGTGCATCAACCGTCTGATGGTACGACCGCTGCGTAAAATCGCCCGCGAGCTGAATGATGTCCCGCAGCAGGAGCGTCTTGGCCATCAGCTTTCTATACCGCGCTTACATCATGACGATGAAATCGGCATGCTGGTGCGCAGCTATAACCGTAACCAGCAGACTCTGCTGCGCCTGCACGATGAACTCTCTTTGCAATCGACCCGTTTCCCGGTATCCGAGCTGCCAAATAAAGCCTTTTTGATGGCGATGCTGGAGCAAACCGTCGCCCGTGCGCAGGCGTCTGCGCTGCTGATTGTCGCCTGCGAAACGCTGCAGGATACCGCTGGCGTACTCAAAGAGACGCAGCGCGAAATGCTGCTGTTGACGCTCGTTGAAAAGCTGCGGGCGGTTATCCCGACGCAGATGGTCCTGGCCCAGGTGAGCGGCTACGACTTTGCGATTCTGGCCCATGGAATTACCGAGCCCTGGCAGGCGGTGACGTTAAGTAAGCAAGTACTTACTGTCTTGAGCGAACGTTTACCGCTGCACGGTATCCAGCTGCGCCCCTGCGCCAGCGTCGGCATTGCGATGTTTAACGGCGAAATTAACGGCGAACAGCTCTATCGCCGGGCGTTTTCCGCCGCCGTTACCGCGCGGCGTAAAGGTAAAAATCAGATTGAGTTCTTCGATCCGGAACAGATGGAAAAAGCGCAGCGCCGCCTGATGGAAGAGCACGATATTTTAACGGCGCTTGATAATCAGCAGTTTGCCATCTGGCTGCAGCCGCAGGTGGATACTATCAGCGGCGAGGTCTGCGGTGCAGAAGCGCTGCTGCGTCAGCGTCAGGCTGACGGAAGCTGGTCGCTGCCGGGCGATCTGATTGAGCGTATCGAGGCCTGCGGGCTGATCGTCCCGGTCGGCTACTGGGTGATGGAAGAGGCCTGCCGACAGCTTGCCGCCTGGCAAAATCAGGGGATCATGTTGCCGCTATCGGTCAACGTGTCACAGCTACAGCTGCTGCATCACGATCGCGGCGCGGAGATGCTGGCGCTGCTCGCGCGCTATCGTATCGCGCCGGGCACGCTGATCCTCGAAGTCACCGAAAGCCGTCGAATAGACGACCCGCAGGCCATGATTTCCCTGCTGCGTCCGCTGCGTGAAGCGGGCGTGCGGATCGCGCTGGACGACTTTGGTATGGGCTACGCCGGGCTGCGTCAACTGCAGCATATTAAATCGCTGCCGGTGGATATCCTGAAAATCGATAAAGTCTTTATCGATATGCTACCTGATGACATCAGTATGGTGCCCGCGATTATCCAGCTGGCGCGGGGGCTGAATCTGCACATCGTCGCGGAGGGCGTCGAAACCGATAAGCAGTATCGCTGGCTGCAGGAGGCGGGTGTCGAGACGGTGCAAGGTTATCTTTTTGGCTGCGCCATGCCGCCTGAGGCTTTTAAGGCCCGCTTTTTACCGGCTGTTGTTGAGGATGCAAGTTTGTAACAACATTGTTAGCTTATGCGAGTCAGTTCAAATAAATTAACAATTGCATTGCAATTTCATCACTCGTTATTTCTGAAATGTTTCATGGGTGTTATTTTTAAGCCACAGACGCAATACCCCCTCACAGTCTGTGGTTATCTCCAAAGGACACCCTATGAAAATCTCTTTCTTTAAAAGCCTCTATGTCCAGGTTTTATCGGCCATAGCGATCGGTATTCTGCTGGGCCATTTTTACCCGGAGCTGGGTGCGCAGATGAAACCCCTCGGCGATGCCTTCGTTAAGCTGATTAAAATGATTATTGCCCCGGTTATCTTCTGTACCGTTGTGACGGGGATTGCCGGGATGGAGAGCATGAAGGCCGTCGGCCGCACCGGGGCGGTGGCGCTGCTCTATTTTGAAGTCGTGAGCACCATCGCGCTGATCATCGGTCTGATCATTGTTAACGTGGTGCAGCCCGGCGCGGGTATGAACGTTGACCCGGCCACCCTTGATGCGAAGGCCGTGGCGGTTTATGCCGAACAGGCGAAAGATCAGGGTATCGTGGCGTTCCTGCTCGATATTATCCCCGGCAGCGTGATTGGCGCGTTCGCGAGTGGCAACATTCTGCAGGTGCTGATGTTTGCCGTGCTGTTCGGTTTTGCGCTGCATCGTCTGGGCAGCAAAGGCCAGCTGATTTTTAACGTTATCGAAAGCTTCTCGCAGGTTATATTCGGCATCATCAATATGATCATGCGCCTGGCGCCGATTGGCGCATTCGGCGCCATGGCCTTTACTATCGGGAAATACGGCGTCGGTACGCTGGTGCAGCTTGGTCAGCTGATCGTCTGCTTCTACATCACCTGTATCCTGTTTGTCGTGGTGGTACTGGGCTCGATCGCCAAAGCCACCGGCTTCAGCATCTTTAAGTTCATCCGCTATATCCGCGAAGAGCTGCTGATCGTCCTGGGAACCTCTTCGTCCGAGTCGGCGCTGCCGCGGATGCTTGATAAGATGGAGAAGCTGGGCTGCCGTAAATCGGTGGTGGGGCTGGTGATCCCGACGGGGTACTCCTTTAACCTCGATGGCACCTCAATATACCTGACGATGGCGGCTGTGTTTATCGCCCAGGCGACAAACAGCCATATGGATATTTTCCATCAGATTACCCTGCTGGTGGTGCTGCTGCTCTCCTCGAAAGGCGCGGCGGGCGTGACGGGCAGCGGCTTTATCGTCCTGGCGGCGACCATCTCCGCCGTCGGTCATTTGCCGGTCGCTGGCCTGGCGTTAATCCTCGGCATTGACCGCTTTATGTCCGAGGCGCGCGCGCTGACCAACCTGGTGGGTAACGGCGTAGCGACTATTGTGGTCGCGAAATGGGTTAAAGAGCTGGACTCACAGCAGCTCGATGATGTGCTGAATAACCGTACGCCGGTAGACAAATCGCACGAATTATCCTCATAAATCCATCTGTTAGGTCCATAGTCCCTTGCTGGACTATGGGCTCCTGCGCATAATTAGGGGTCGCTGCCGCATGCGCGGCGGTGACCCTTATGATTATTTCACGTCAACATGCGACATTTTCGTCTCCGTGTGGTCTAACCGACGTACTTAACTCACCATTTTTTCGGCGGCCCTCCCGTGGGCCGCTGTTGTAACCAGGATTGTTCATCAGGGGTTCACATGCAGGGCACAAAAATTCGACTCTTAACCGGTGGTTTGCTGATGTTGGCGACGGTCGGTTATGTGCAGGCAGAAGCGCTCCAGCCGGACCCGGCCTGGCAACAGGGCACACTGGCAAACGGGTTTCAGTGGCAGGTTTTAGCCACTCCGCAGCGTCCCAGCGATCGTATCGAAGTTCGCCTGTCCGTGAATATTGGCTCGCTGAGCGAAAGCACTCAGCAGAGCGGCTTTAGCCACTTTATCCCGCGCCTCGCGCTGACGCAAAACGGTGGCCTCCCGACCATGCAGGCCCGTTCGCTATGGCAGCAGAGTATTGACCCGAAACGTCCTCTGCCGCCCGCCATCGTCTCTTATGACTACAGTTTGTTTAACCTGAGCTTACCGAATAACCGTAACGACCTGCTGAAAGAGGCGCTGAGCTGGCTGGCGAGCGCCAGCGGTAAAATGTCGATCACTCCGGAAGCGGTCAACCATGCGCTGCAGGGCGAAGATATGGTGGTCACCTGGCCTGCGGATACTAAAGAGGGCTGGTGGCGTTATCGGCTGAAAGGCTCCACCATGCTGGGGCATGATCCGGCGGCGCCGCTGAAGCAGCCGGTGGATATTGCTCAGCTTAAAGACTATTACCACAAGTGGTACACGCCGGATGCCATGACCCTGATTGTGGTCGGCAACGTCGATAGCCGCAGCGTCGCGGAGCAAATAAACAAAACTTTCGGCGGCCTGAAGGGCAAGCGCGAAACGCCGGTGGCGGTTCCTACCCTGTCGCCGCTGCCGACGACGCCGGTCAGCATCATGACCGATGCAGTGCGCCAGGATAAGCTGTCGCTGATGTGGGATGCGCCGTGGCAGCCGATTCGCGACTCGGTCGCGCTGCAGCGCTACTGGCGAGATGACCTCGCCAGAGAAGCGCTGTTCTGGCACGTTCAGCAGAATCTGAGCAAAAGTAACATCAAGGATATCGGCCTGGGCTTTGACTGCCGCGTGCTTTACCAGCGCGCCCAGTGCGCGATCAATATCGAATCGCCGGGCGAGCGGCTGAACGCCAACTTAACGACCGTGGCGCGCGAGCTGGCGAAAGTGCGCGATAACGGTCTGCCGCAGGATGAGTTTGATGCCCTGATTGCGCAGAAAAACCTTGAACTGCAGAAGCTGTTTGCCACCTATGCCCGCACGGATACCTATCTTCTGATTAGCCAGCGGATGCGTTCGTTGCAAAATCAGGTGGTGGATATCGCTCCCGAGCAGTATCAGAAGCTGCGTCAGGAGTTCCTCAATTCGCTGACGGTTGACATGCTGAATCAGTACCTGCGTCAGCAGCTTTCGCAGGATATGGCGCTGGTGTTGCAGCAGCCGCAGGGCGAACCGGAGTACAACATGAAGGACCTGCAGGCGACGTGGGAAAAGCTGATGGCGCCAGCGCCAGCGGCCGCCGCGGCGTCGAACAGCGCCGGTGATGTTGCGCAAGGACGTAGCGAAGCGACGGATATCCCGCCTGCGCAGTAAAGCAAAACCGGATAGTGTGGCTATCCGGTGAGGTTTATGGCTTATCTGTTTTAACTATTGCTCGGGATTGGCCCGGTGATTTTCCTGGAGAAGGCGCTGGCGCGCCTTCTCCGGTCTACCGGCGTGCAGATGGCGGTAAACCCGTAGCCCGGCTAAGCGCAGCGCAAGCCGGGATTCTCGCCGGCGGGCGTAACTCCATCGAAATTACTGCGGCATCGCCTCGCGCGGGATAATCGCACCGCGATACTGAATCACCGTGCTGGCGGTCAGGTGGCCGCGTTTTGCCGCCGATTCGGCATCGCCGCCGGTCAGGCGCACGGCCAGATAGCCGGCGCTGAATGAATCGCCCGCTGCCGTGGTATCAACGACTTTCTCTTTTGCCAGCTTAACGGCCGGGACTTCCAGCTGCGGCTGTCCGGCAATCGCCACCAGGCAGGAGTCGGCGCCGCGCTTCACCACCACTTCTTCAACGCCAGCGGCGTGAGTGCGGGCAATCACCTCTGCCACCGGCTTCTCGCCCCACAGCGCGTCTTCGTCATCAAGGGTCAGGAACGCAATGTCGGTGCAGGCCAGCATCTGCTGATAAACCTGCTGCGTCTCTTCTTTACTGCTCCACAGGCGCGGACGATAGTTGTTATCAAAGATAACTTTACCGCCGTTTGCCCGGCATTCCCGCAGCAGGGTCAGCAGCTTCTCGCGGCTTGTCGGGCTCAGGATCGCCAGGCTGATGCCGCTGAGGTAAAGATAATCATAGGTCGCCAGCTCTTCGCAGATGGCCGCAGACTGCTCGCTCTCCAGCCAGAACTTCGCTGCGGCTTCATTACGCCAGTAGTAAAACGTACGCTCGCCGGTATCGTCAGTTTCGATGTAGTAGAGGCCCGGTAAACGGTCGGCCATGCGCTGAATCAGGTCCGTCTGGACATTCTCACTCTGCCAGGATTCGAGCATCTGCTGGCTGAAGTTGTCCGTGCCCAGGGCGGTAACATAGTGTACGCCCAGCTCGCTGGCGTCGGTCTGGCGGGCAATGTAGACGGAAGTGTTTAAGGTGTCGCCGCCAAAGCCGCGATTTACCGCCGCGCCTTTCTCTGACAGCTCAATCATGCATTCGCCAATGACGGCAATTTTCTTAGACATAGTGATGACCTGAAATTAAATCAATATTAACCCTAGTGTGCGCTGGGCCGCTTTTATGGTCAATGATATTAAAACAACGTTCCATTATTTTTTTGACCTGACGCGGATTATGTGACGAAAAGCGCATTTGGCAGAGCACCTGACGTTTCTCAACTATATTCATGACTGACGAGACGCAAAAGGAGTGCAGAAGGGATGACCAGAACCCGTAAAACCGTGGCTATTATCCTTGGAACGATAGTCGTACTGATCGTTCTGTTTTTTATTGTGGTGGCGACCTTTGACTGGAATCGCCTGAAGCCGACGATTAATCAGAAAGTGTCGGCCGAGCTGAACCGCCCGTTTGCGATTCGCGGCGATCTGGGCGTCGTGTGGGAGCGCCAGCCCGGCGAAAGAGGCTGGCGAAGCTGGATACCCTGGCCGCACGTGCATGCCGAAGATATTATCCTCGGCAACCCGCCTGACATCCCGCAGGTCACCATGGTTCACCTGCCGCGCGTTGAGGCGACCCTCGCCCCGCTGGCGCTGCTCAGCAAAACGGTCTATCTACCGTGGATTAAGCTTGAACAGCCGGACGCGCGATTGATTCGACTGTCGGAGAAGACCAACAACTGGACTTTCGACCTGGCTTCGGCGGGAGCGTCTGAGAAAGATGCGGCGCCTTCCAGTTGGTCTTTCCGACTCGACAATATTCTTTTCGATCGCGGCAAGATTGCTATCGATGACAAGGTATCGCGCGCCGACGTGACGATCGTGGTTGATCCGCTCGGTAAACCGCTGGCGTTTAGTGAAGTGACCGGCGAAAAAGGGAAAGGAGCGTCGCAGAAAGTGGGCGATTACGTCTTCGGCCTGCAGGCGAAAGGGAGCTACAACGGGCAGCCGCTCTCCGGTAACGGCAAAATCGGCGGCATGCTGGCGCTGCGCAGCGAAGGGACGCCGTTCCCGCTGCAGGGGGATTTTCGTTCCGGCAATACCCGGGTCGCTTTTACCGGCACGGTGAGCGATCCGCTCAATCTCGGCGGCGTCGATCTGCGCCTCAAGTTTTCCGGTGATTCGCTGGGCGATCTCTACGATCTGACAGGCGTACTGCTGCCGGATACGCCGACTTTCTCTACCGACGGCCATCTGCGCGCCACCTTTAAGGAGAAAAACGGTTCACGCTTCGCCTATCAGGATTTCAATGGCCGTATTGGCGAGAGCGATATCCACGGGTCGCTGATCTACACCACCGGTAAACCCCGGCCTAAGCTGGAGGGCGATCTGGAGTCCAGGCAGCTACGGCTGGCGGATCTGGGGCCGCTGATTGGCGTCGATTCCGGCGGTAAAGGCAGCCAGACTGAACGGCGTAAAGGTGAAGCTTCTCCGCAGCCAGCCGGAAAAGTGTTGCCGTATGACCGCTTTGAAACCGACAAGTGGCAGGTAATGGATGCCGATGTGCGCTTCAAAGGACGGCGGATTGAGCACGGCAGCACGCTACCCATCAGCGACCTTTCTACGCACATCATCCTGCAGCGAGGCGACCTGCGCCTGCAGCCGCTGCGTCTGGGGCTGGCTAACGGTACCCTCGCCGGCAGCATTCATCTTGAAGGGGATAAAAAACCGCTGCAGGGGACGGCCAACCTACAGGCGCGCCGCCTGAAGCTGAAAGCGCTGATGCCAAACGTGGAGATGATGCAGAAAACGCTCGGCGAAATGAACGGCGATGTTCAGCTTCGCGGCACCGGTAACTCCGTCGCCGCGCTGCTGGGCAACAGTAACGGTAACCTGAAGCTGCTGATGAACGACGGGCTGATTAGCCGTAACCTGATGGAGATCCTCGGCCTGAACGTCGGTAACTTTATTATCGGCCAGATCTTTGGCGATGATGAGGTGCGGGTGAACTGCGCGGCGGCGAATATCGACGTGGTCAACGGCGTCGCCCGGCCGCAGGTGTTCGCGTTTGATACCGAAAACGCGCTGATCAACGTGACCGGGACCGCCAGCTTTGCGTCGGAGCAGCTGGACCTCACTATCGATCCGGAGAGTAAGGGCTTTCGTATTATCACCCTGCGCTCCCCGCTGTATGTTCGCGGCAGCTTTAAGTCGCCGAATGCGGGCGTGAAGGCGGGGCCGCTGATTGCCCGCGGCGCGGTAGCGGCAGCGCTGGCGACGCTGGTGACGCCGGCAGCAGCGCTGCTGGCGCTGATATCACCTGCCGAAGGCGAGGCGAACCAGTGTCGGGCAATCTTGTCGCAGATGAAAAAATAGTCGGGAAGAAGACTCCCCTGGCCGGATGGCCGGGGGAGTGGACGGAGAGTTACAGCGATTGATGACGCGTTTCGTGAGTCAGCAGCAGCGCGATCATCGTCAGCGCCGCCATGGCGGCGAGGTAGAGCCCAACCGCGGGCAGACCGTAGTTGCCCTGCAGCCATGCGGCGATATACGGCGCTACGGACGCCCCGAGGATCGACGAGACGTTGTAGGAGAACGAGGCGCCGGTGTAGCGAACTTCGGTCGGGAATAGCTCCGGCAGCAGCGCGCCCATAGGGCCAAAGGTCAGCCCCATCAGGCTCAGGCCAATCAGCAGGAAGGCAAAGACCAGCAGCGGATTGCCGGAGCCGAGCAGCGGTTTAAAGGCAAACAGCGCGAAGAGGATGATGAGAGTCGTGATCACGACCATGCTCTTACGACGGCCAAAGGCATCCGCCAGCAGGCCCGCCGCCGGCACCATCACGCCAAAACCAATGACCGCCATCATCAGCATCCACAGCACTTCGTTGCGCGGCAAGCCGAGACCAATCGGCGCGGCGGCGGTACTGAAGGTCATGGAGTAGACGGTCATGATGTAAAACAGCGTGTAGGTCGCCAGCATGATAAAGGTGCCGAGAACGGTGACGCGTACGTGTTTGGTCAGCAGGGTGCCCAGCGGGATTTTGACCTGTTTCTTCGCGGCGGCTACCTTTGCGAACACCGGCGACTCGTGCAGCGAAACGCGGACGTACAGGCCGATAATGACCAGCACGGCGGAGAAGATAAACGGCATACGCCAGCCCCATTCCATAAACTGCTGGTCGGTCAGCAGCCAGGAGAGCAGCAGGAAGGTGCCGTTAGCGAAGAAGAAGCCGATAGGCGCGCCCAGCTGCGGGAATGAGCCATACAGCGCGCGCTTGCGCGGCGGGGCGTTTTCCGTCGCCAGCAGCGCCGCGCCGCCCCATTCGCCGCCAAGGCCCAGCCCCTGGCCAAAGCGGGCCAGCGCCAGCAGCACCGGCGCCATAATGCCAATGGTTTCATAGCCGGGCAGCAGGCCGATAACTACGGTTGAGATCCCCATCGTCAGCAGCGAGGCCACGAGGGTCGCTTTACGGCCTACGCGGTCGCCGAAATGGCCGAATACCGCAGAACCGATAGGGCGGGCAATAAACGCGATGGCGAAGGTCGCCAGCGATTGTAGCGTCGCGGCGGCGGGATCGCCCTGCGGGAAGAAAATATGCGGAAATACAATGACCGCCGCGGTGGCATAGATATAGAAGTCGAAGAACTCGATGGCGGTGCCAATGAGCGAAGCGACGACGACCTTGTTGCGTGAGTTAACCGGAACGGTTTCCTGAGCATTGTCGAGTGTTGTGGCTGTGGCTTGCATAGATCTTTCTTATTTTTTGCGAACGAAAGGCCATATAGCCACAGCCTTGGGGACATTTCAATCTGTAACAAGGGGACGGGGAGGCTAAAAAACAGGCAAAAAGTGAATAATTTCTGTGCCAGAAAAATAAGTTCTATGAAATGCTTCACACAATTCAAATAATGGTTGATAAAACCAGGTTTAGGTTAAATAAAAGTTACATATTGGATTTATCTGCTGAAATGCCAGGTTGGGCTGAATTTTGCGTCTTTTATTCAGCCCAGTGATGGTTTAGTCGTGGGCTTTGCCCGGCATCCGGCGGTCGTCTTTATACTCGGCGGTCGCAATCCACGCGGCGCAGAAAAGCGTCAGGCGGGCGAAGAAATAGAAGAAGGCCATGATTCCCAGCACCGAGCCGAATGCCGCCCCGGACGGCGACTTGACCAGCGACGGTAGCGTCCAGGTCATGACGATCTTGATTATCTCAAAGCCGACCGCCGCAATCAGGGTGCCGCGAATCAGCGCCCTACGGCGCGGGCGGTGGCGCGGGAGTCGCCAGAAAATCCAGAAAAAGAGCAGATAGTTGGCGAAGATGGAAATGGCCAGGCCAATAAGCCGCCACGCCGGTTTCAGCCACTCGATGTAGTCCAGATAGAGCGCCGAGATAATCATCTGCTGAGCCGACCCGGCGATGGAGGTGATTGACAAGGTGATCACCAGCGCCACCAGCAGGCCGATTAGCGAGATAAAGTCGCGAAAGTACTTCACCCAAATTTTTTCCTGATCCTGCGGCGTACGCTCCCAGACGTCGCGGGACTGGGCGCGAATCGCCTCACGCAGGTTGCCCATCCAGTTAATACCGGAATAGAGCGCCACCAGCAGACCGACGATGCCGACGGTGGTGCGCTGCTGTACGGCGGTATTGATGGTATTTTTCAGCGTTGCCGCGAGCGTCGGGTCGCTGACGTTAAGCAGGATTTTATCGAAGATGTCCTGTAGCAGCGTAGGATGCGAGGCCAGAACAAAACCGGCTGCTGCAAAAGAGACCATCAGAATCGGGATCATCGATAAAAATGAGAAGTAGGTGATCGCCGCACCAAACTGATTGCCCAGCCTGTCGTTGAAACGCTCTGCGGCGCGGATGAGGTGCGCAATAATGGGGTTACGCTGGACTTTTTCCGCCGTTCCGGTGACGCTTTTTAGCGCCTGGTTGGCTTTTTTCGCCACGGTGGAGTCATTTATCGCAGCCAGGGCGCTTTTATTTTCATCCGGCTGCTGGCCCGGATCCTGGGCTGGTCGTTGGGCGTCGTTTTCCGGCGTCATAAATTATTTCTTCCTTTTTTACAGCGATATTCATCAAAATTATATACGTAAAATCACGGATAAGGCGTGCCGGGGGCATCGGAGGCATGAATACGTTCCTGTTTGCCGCCTGTTCTGCGCTAATCGCTCGCCGGCGTTTTGTTTGCGCAGGGCCGCGGAAAATTCATAATTCACTGATAGTTATCTATATTTATCCTGGATAAGGCGTTAGCTGCTACCCGACATAAAATATCGCTACTCCCACAAATACGGATTTTTCATCATGCGGACTCATCAACATAGCTTTTCATGAGCCCGCCCAGCCACTCCATAAACAGATGTACCCGACGTGAAAGGTTGCGCCGGTGCGGATAAATGAGCGAAACCGGCAGCGGCTCGGCGCGGTAGTGGGGCAGAATTTCTATCAGCTCCCCGGTGCGCAGCATTTCACGAACGCCCACCCGGGGTACCTGAATAATCCCCAGCCCCGCCAGGCACGAGGCTTGATAAGTTTCGGTGCTGTTAACCGTCAGAACGCCACCGGTTTTGACCCAGCGGACGGCGCCATCGCTAACCACTTCGAAGCCCAGCGGGCGCACGCCCAGATTGCTGGCGTAGTGGATCAGCGCATGATCGGCGAGATCGTCCAGCGACTGCGGGTAGCCAAAGCGGGTGAGATATTGAGGACTGGCGCAGTTGATTTGCGTGAGCTTGCCCAGCGGTCGCGCAATCAGCCCGGAATCTTTCAGCGTACCGACGCGTATCACACAATCAAAACCCTCGCGGATTACGTCAACCAACCTGTCGCTGCTGCTGAGCTCCAGTTCGATGCCGGGATACTGCTGCAGAAATGCCGGCAGTTGCGGAATAACCAGTTTTTTCGCCACGGCGACCGGCATATCGACCCGCAGGCGTCCGCTAATGCTGGAGGGATCGAGCTGAAACATCCCGTCCAGCTCATCGAGATTGCTGAGCAGGTCTCTGGCGCGTTCGTAGTAGACCATACCATCCTGAGTCAGCTGCACCCGGCGGGTGGTGCGATGCAGCAGACGAACGCCAAGATGGTTTTCCAGTGCCTGAATCTGGCGCGAAACGCTCCCTTTAGGCAGGCCAAGCGTATCCGCAGCGCGGGAAAAACTCTCCAGCTCCGCTACTCTGATGAACAGCTGCATTGCGTGAATTTTATCCATTCCGCCGACCTTTTGTTGCTCTTAATGAAACAGTAAAGCGTAATTTTCAGTATTTATTGTTTTTATAGCAGCTAATAAGCTCTTTAACGAGGCAAACGCAACCGAAAAGGGGTTTTCTGATGACACAACGTATCGCTTTGGTGACCGGCGGCAGCCGCGGGCTGGGGAAAAACGCCGCCCTGAAGCTGGCGGAGAAGGGAACCGATATTATTCTGACCTGGCATAGCAACCCGCAGGCGGCGCTTGACGTGGTAGCTGAAATTGAGAAAAAAGGCGTAAAAGCCGCAGCATTACCGTTAAACGTCGGCGATATCACCAGTTTTGATGGTTTTGCACACAAGGTGGGGGAAGTGCTTCAACAACGCTGGCAGCGGGAGACATTCGACTATTTATTAAACAATGCCGGTATTGGCCTGAACGTCGCTTTTGCCGAAACCAGCGAAGCGCAGTTTGATGAATTAATGAACATCCAGTTTAAGGGACCGTTCTTCCTTACTCAGCGTCTGTTACCGCTATTGCAGGACGGGGGACGCATCCTCAACGTTTCCAGCGGACTGGCGCGTTTTGCTCTGCCGGGTTATGCGGCCTATGCCGCGATGAAAGGCGCG
Organism: Klebsiella sp. CN_Kp100; assembly: GCF_040065315.1. NCBI lineage: Bacteria > Pseudomonadati > Pseudomonadota > Gammaproteobacteria > Enterobacterales > Enterobacteriaceae > Klebsiella > Klebsiella sp. CN_Kp100. The sequence goes on along the minus strand of NZ_JBEAIJ010000034.1, from coordinate 73,750 downwards.
ATGGAGGTACTGACGCGCTATCAGGCGAAGGAGCTTGGGGAACGCGGAATTTCGGTCAATATCATTGCTCCTGGCGCCATTGAAACCGATTTTGGCGGCGGAGTGGTACGCGATAACCCGCAGGTGAATCAGCATATCGCCGGGCAAACGGCGCTGGGAAGAGTGGGGCAGCCGGATGATATTGGCGATGCTATCGCCGCGCTACTCAGCGACGATCTGCGCTGGATGAACGCCCAGCGCGTTGAGGTCTCTGGCGGAATGTTTTTGTAATCCCCAGCCCCTTCATGGATCATGAAGGGGTATACACATTTCATGCGCTTTCTTACTCCGTAACACACTTTCCCCGCTTTGCCATCGCCTGCGTTTGCGGGTTCGTTTAAAATAGAAAAATAATATTATATTTATTTTTACCTGCCTGGTTCATTAAGGATTTCCTTAATTTAAATGTAATAAATATTGTGAATAAGTAATGGCGTGAATAAGGCCTGTAACTATTCATTGTTATGATGTTTAGATAATCCTCCCTATCGGTAAAATGCCCCAGGCCAAACAGCGAGTTCTTATTTTATCTTGCTGATATTACCCTTCCCCCCTCTTTTAATCGGGCATTTCTTTGTTGGAGATAAATCCATGCAGGTAATCATGTTTGACAGGCAGTCGATATTTATTCACGGAATGAAAATTGGCCTCCAGCAACACATTCCTGAACTTGATATTTTTGGCACCTGTCAGGCGGATCAGCTCTGGCAGAAGCTAACGGCGAATCCTGAAGCACTGCTCATTCTGGATGGCGATATGCACAGCGAGTTTTGCTGCTGGCTACTGCAGGAAAAGCAGCTCCGCTTCCCGGCGACTCAGGTGCTGCTGATCGTGTCCGACGATAATAAAAGCTGGCTACAGCGCGCGCTTTCCTGGAATGTGCGCGGGATCATTCAACGCAGGGAAAGCCTGCAAACATTCGCCCAGGCGATCAACAGCATCATGCATGGCCTGCTCTGTTTGCCGGGCGATTGGCTAATGACGGCGGAAGCGCGGGATAATAAATTGGTTCATTTAAGCCAGCGTCAGCGCGAGATTTTACAGCTGCTGGCGGCGGGAGATTCCAATAAAGAGATTAGCCGCGCCTTAAATATTAGCGCGGGCACGGTCAAGGCGCATCTGGAGTCGCTGTATCGCCGACTGGATGTGAAGAATCGTACCCAGGCGGCGATGGTGTTTAATGGCGTCAGCGAAACTTAATCGGTTGTCGCCTTGAATCTTGCGCACTCTTCACGCCGCTGTTCGTGGCCGCTGCGAATATTTTCCCAGGCGGTCAGCGCCTCAGCGAACCGCTGATGGTTAAGGTGAGTTAAAACAATATCAAGCTCCGGAGACGCCGGGCCGCAGCTAAAGGCTAAAGAGACCAGCGCATCATACTGCGATGGGTTAAGCCTCACCCGCAGGTTGCGCTTAAGCTGGCGCTGGCATTGCACCAGGTCGACGGTAAGCAAGGTCTCCGCGATCTCGCGCGTGAAGTGGTTGAACGTTTCATAATCGTTGAGAACGTGGCCATAGCCAATCACGCGCAGGCCGCTCTCGTCCCGATAGGGGGCGAGTGCTAATCCCTGAGTTCGTTTAATAAAGTCCAGGCCCTGCGGGCTTAGCGACGGTGTTATAGGGGACATGTTCTCTTCCTCTTTGGCTGGCCCGCAGTGTAGAGGAAAAGTTAACCGCGCCCTATTCGCCAGATGGCCCAGGCTGGTTATGCTCGCGGCGCAGCAGGCCGAAAAGCCAATCGTTGTGCCAGCGACCGTTGAGCCAGTAGCATTCACGCAGCTCGCCTTCCTGATGAAAACCAACCTTTAGCAGCAGATTTTTTGACGCAAGATTACCCGCGGTGACGGTCGCCGTCAGCCGCCGGATACCGCCCGTAGTCAAAGCGTACTCGCACAGCGCGCGCAGCGATTCACTGCCGTACCCCTTCCCCTGCGCGTGGGGAGCGAACAGAAAACCCACTTCAGCGCTATCGCCAGCGTGATGCTGGTAGCCGGTGAGGCCAAGGGGAGCATGGGTGAAGCGATCGCGCACGACCAGACACAGCCAGTGGGCCGCGCCCGGGGACCATAAGGGAAGCCGCGAATCAAAAGCCTCACGAATGTCGGCGACCGGGCGAGGATCCGCGACGTAAAGCATCACCTGGGGATCCTGCTGGAGGGCGAGGAAAAAAGGCCAGTCGTCAAGCTGCAGCGGGGAACAGCGCAGACGTGGGGTCATCAGTTCTGGCATAGCAGGGTTCCGGCAAAAGTCGATGCCATGAACATAGCAGGACATCGACTGCCGGAACAGTCTGCCGTTACAACGGTTCGCCGTACAGACCAATAAGCCGGCGCACCACGCCATTGGTCCAGCCGAAGCCGTCCTGAAGCGGGTACTCACCCCCTCCGCCTTCGTGGGGAGTGGCGCTGGCGATGTGGTACTTTTCAATCAGCTTAAAGTGCTGTTTATAGAAATGATTCACCGTTTGCAGCCAGCTGTGGGCTATCTCATCGCCGAGCGGATCCTGACCGTACATTTTAAAACCCTGTACCGCCATCCACTGCAGCGGCGCCCAGCCGTTGGGCTTATCCCACTGTTCACCGCTTTGATATTCGGTCGCCATAATACCGCCGGGGGTAAGCAGGCGGGCGCGTACCGCATCGGCAAGCCTGTCGGCCTGATCGTGGGTCGCCATACCGACATAGAGCGCGACGATGCTGGCGGCGGAAAACAGCGCCAGCTGCTCGCGGCGCCAGTCATAATCGCGGAAACAACCGCTTTCGTCATCCCACAGATAGCGGGTCACCGCCGCCCGACGGTCGCTGGCCTTCTGGCGGAAAGCGGCCTCGGTTTCCCGGTCGCCCTTCAGGCCGGAGAGGTTGGCGATGGTATTCTCCAGCTTGAACAGCAAGGCGTTCAGATCAATGGGGATAAACTGGGTAGTACGGATGCTTGCCAGTCGGGTGATATCGCGCAGCCAGCGGCTGGAGTAATCCCAGCCGGACTCCGCCCCCGCGCGCAGGTCGCGATAAACTTCATTCGGCGGGCGCCCGGAGCGCTTCGCCGTTTCAACATCTTCCCGCCACGACTCATCGCGCGGCGTGTCGCGATCGTCCCAGTAGCGGTTCAGTAAAGAGCCGTCCGGCATACGCACCACGTGACGATACGCCTGATTGGGGATCAGCGATTCCGCGCCGTCCATCCAGAAGCTGTACTCCATTTGCAGGTGGTCAAGGTACCGTTTAGCGCCGCGGACGCCATCTTCTTCAAACAGTTCGACCATCAGGGCAAAGACCGGCGGCTGCGAGCGGCTGAGATAGTAGGTGCGGTTGCCGTTAGGAATATGGCCGTAGATTTCGATCATCCACGCGAAATTATCGGCCATGCATTTCAGCAGGTCTTCGCGGCCGCTTTCCGCCAGCCCCAGCATAGTGAAGTAGGAATCCCAGTAGTAGGTTTCGCTAAAGCGCCCGCCGGGAACAATATATGACTGCGGCAGCGCCAGCAGCGACGACCACGGAATATGATCCTGCGGCTCGCGGGTGAGGATTGGCCACAGATTATCAATATGCTCCTTGAGGGATCGCGTGGGATCGGAGACGTAGTCCTCGGCGCGGCTTTCCGGCAGCCAGAAATGATCTTCCACAAACTGGCGTAAATCGAATCCGGGGGTGCGCCTGATGCGACGATAGTGAATCAAGATATCCAGCGGATCCTGCTTCGGCGCGCAGTCCGGGAAGGTTTTACTATCGGCGAAAATTCGCGATTTCTGGACGTGGGCGAACAGCTCCAGATAACGATCGGCAGGGGTGAGGGCATCCGAGGCGGGCAGCCCTTCAATGATCTCCGGTTCAGGTTCGGCGTCGAACATTTCATCCAGCTTTAACTCATACGGATCGGCTTCGTAGCACGGATCGGTGTCGATCCTGAGCTCATCGTCATCAACGTTGCGTAATTTCTGGCTGAACATAGGGGTACGGACCTCCGGATTGCGTCAGTAGAGGATGCCGGGCACGCCCGACCTGTCTAATAAGCTTAGACATTCGCAGCGGGAAACGAAAAGAGAAGTGTGCGGTAGATCACGCTTTCCTCTGAACAATCGGTTCGGAGTTTTTGCTTTAACTTTTTGATCTACCGGATTAAAACCGTTTTAACCGCTGCGTATTGCGTTGAAAAATTCGGAGATTTCGTTTTGCAACAAAATCTAAATTCCCGGGCGCTGCCGCTATTCAGCCATTACTCCCACGCGGCTTCCAGCAGCTCCAGCAGCTGCTCGCTGGTCAACGTGACCGGGTTAGCCTTCATGGATGAGGAGCTGCTGGCGGCGAGGGCCGCAGGCTCCAGCGCTTCGCGGGGGACGCCGAGATCGCGCAGATTACCCAGACCGGCGCGCTGGCTCCACTCGCGCAGGCTCTCCCATGCGCTGTCAGGATCGGAATCCAGCCCAGCGGCCAGCCACTGGCGTACATCCGCAAAACGCTGGCGGAGGCATTCGTCGCTAATTTGTGCTTCGTTGAGCGCCAGGCCGAAGGGGAGCAGACTACCGCAAAGTGCGCCGTGGGCAGCGTTGCTCAGGCCTCCCAGCGGGCCTGCCAGGCCGTGAACCACGCCGAGTCCGGCATTGGCTAACGCCAGTCCGCCGCACAGGCTGACCCACGCCATCTCATCGCGGCTATCCGGACACTCATGTTCCATCAGCGTTCTGAGCGCTTTCATGCCGCGCGGGATCGCCTCCCGACAGAGTGCGTCGGTAAAAGGATTCGCGCGGGTGCACAGCCAGGGCTCAATCACCTGGGTGATAGCGTCGAGACCGGAGGCTAAGGTCACCGCGCGCGGCGCGCTGTCGGTGAGGGACGGGTCGATAATCGCCAGGTCCGGCAGCATGCGGTCGTCACGCAGGCTGACCTTGCGCTGCTGCTCGGGGACGTTAATCACCGCGTTCTTTGTGACTTCCGCGCCGGTACCGGCCGTCGTGGGAATGGCGACGAACGGCAGCGGATTGGCCTCTAATATGCGGCCGCTACCCACCACTTCCAGGTATTCGATCGCGGGCCCCTGCGCGGGAACCAGCGCCGCAATGGCTTTGCCCGCATCAATGACCGCGCCGCCGCCGAGGCTGACGATGGCGCCGACGCCTTTTTCCCGTGCCAGACTCACGCCCCGTTCAATATCCTGCAGGCAGGGTTCATGGGCGATAGAGAGTGTGGTGACGTGCAGCCGAAGCGCGTGGAGTTCGCTTAGCAAGCACTCCGCGCGCTGCGGGGTGGCGCCGTGAATCAGCAGAATCTTTGTCGAGCGCCCGGCGAGCCAGGGGGCCGCGCTTAGAGCAAGGCCGCGCCCAAAGCGGATATTGCCCGGAGTTAAAACGTTAAAAGAGGTCAACATGTCGGGTAACCTGTTCTGGAGAAAAATCGTGCAATCCACTATACACATTATCCGGCTGTACATGAGCCGCCGATGCAGTATTGTGAAACAACCATCTCTTTTGATTGAGGAATTGCTGACAATGATAAAAATACTGGGCAAACGCTCATCAATTAACGTGCGTAAGGTACTGTGGACCTGTGAAGAAGCGGGAATAGCATATCAGCAGGAGGATTACGGTAGCGGGTTCCAGTCCATCGAGACTCCGGCGTTTCGCGCCCTTAATCCGAATAGCCTGGTCCCGGTGCTGCTGGATGGCGATTTTGTGCTGTGGGAGTCAAACAGCATCTGCCGCTATCTGGCGCGCAAAGCCGGGCGGGAAGACCTGCTCCCCACGGCGCCGCAGGCTGCCGCCGAGGTTGAGCGCTGGATGGACTGGCAGGCAACGGAATTCAATACTGCCTGGCGCTACGCCTTTATGGGACTGGTGCGCAAGGACCCGCGTTTTCAGGAACCGACGGCTATCAAAGAGAGCATTGTCGCCTGGACCCGCTGCGTGCAGATCCTCAATGCGCAGCTTCAGCAAACCGGGGCATGGGTTGCCGGCAGCCAGTTTACGCTCGCGGATATCGTCCTGGGACTGTCGGTGCACCGCTGGAAAATGACGCCGTTCGCGCATCCGGAAATGGCCGAAGTGGAGCGCTGGTATATGGCGCTGAATCAGCGCCCGGCGTTTAAGCGCCACGGCAATAACGGCGTGGCGTAAAGATAAAAAAAGAAGCTCCGGAGAGCTTCTTTTTCATGTACGGTGCGCGTGTTACCGCATCGTCACAAACTCTTCCGCTGCGGTTGGGTGGATCGCCACGGTATTGTCGAAGTCTTTCTTGGTTGCGCCCATCTTCAGCGCCACCGCGAAGCCCTGCAGCATTTCATCCATACCGAAGCCGATACCGTGAATGCCGACAATTTTCTCTTCCGGGCCGACGCAGACCAGCTTCATGCGGCACGGCTGGCGGTGTGAAGTGACGGCGGTATACATGGCGGTGAAAGAGGATTTATACACTTTTACCGCCTCATCGCCGTACTGCTCGCGCGCCTGCGGCTCGGTTAAACCGACGGTACCGATTGGCGGATGGCTGAATACCACGGTCGGGATGTTGCTGTAGTCCAGATGTTCGTCCGGCTTGTTGTTAAACAGACGCTCGGAGAGACGGCGGCCGGCGGCAACGGCGACCGGAGTCAGCTCGACGGCACCGGTATTATCGCCGACGGCGTAAATACCCGGAACGTTAGTATTCTGGAATTTATCGACGACGATATAGCCTTTATCGTTAGTTTCCACTCCGGTAGCGGCGAGATTGAAGTTATCGGTTGCCGGTTCGCGACCGATCGCCCAAATCAGGCAGTCCACGGTCTGGCTGCGGCCATCTTCCAGCTCCAGGGTCAGGCTGCCGTCGGCGTTCTTCACTACCGCTTTCGGAATGGCATGGGTATGCAGCTGCGGGCCTTCGGCGTTCATCACCTCAACCAGCGTTTCAACGATCAGCGGATCGAAGCTACGCAGCGGCGCGTGTTTACGCACGAACAGATGGGTCTCCGCGCCCAGTCCGTTAATCACGCCCGCCAGCTCAACGGCGATATAGCCCGCGCCGACTACCGCAACGCGCTTCGGCAGCGCCGGCAGTTCGAAGAAACCATCGGAATCAATACCGTACTCGACGCCGGGAATGCTCGGATGGCTCGGACGGCCGCCGGTGGCGATCAGAATATGGTCGGCGGTTATCGTCTCGCCGTTAACTTCGACGGTTTTCGCATCGACAAAACGGGCGAAGCCTTTAATGACATCGACCTTGTTTTTGCCCAGCACGTTATCGTAAGAGGTGTGGATACGATCGATATAGGCGCTACGGCTGGCGACCAGCTTATCCCAGTCGAAGTGATTAATTGTGGTATCAAAACCGTAATCCGGGCCATACAGATGGATGGCTTCACGGATCTGCGCCGCATGCCACATCACTTTCTTCGGTACGCAGCCGACGTTCACGCAGGTGCCGCCCAGGTCTTTGGCTTCAATCAGCGCACACTTTTGGCCGTACATAGCGGCACGGTTAATGGAGGCGATACCGCCGCTGCCGCCGCCAATGGCGATATAGTCATAATGCTTGCTCATGAGTCTTATCCTTAATGTCTGATTGGCGCGATTGTATACCTGAAATCACCAGGTTCCACCGATTGCTGTGATTGTCACTCAGGCACGATCCAGCTGACGGTGGCATGGCCGATACCGGTCGGCACCAGCTTTTTATGTAGCCAGGGCAGAACGTTGTTCATCTGCTGCTCCAGCTTCCACGGCGGGTTGATGACGATCATCCCGGAGGCGGTCATCCCGCGCTGGTCGCTATCCGGACGCACCGCCAGCTCGATTTGCAGAATTTTGCGAATGCCGGTGGCCTCTAACTCTTTGATCATGCGCTTAATCTGCGCACGCAATACGACCGGATACCACAGCGCGTAGGTGCCGGTAGCAAAGCGTTTGTAGCCTTCATGAATTCCGGTGACCACCGCCTGGTAGTCACTTTTGATTTCATAAGGCGGGTCGATTAGCACCAGGCCACGACGAGATACCGGCGGCAGCTTAGATTTCAGCTGCTGATAGCCATCGGTTTTTTCAACCCGGGCGCGGTCGTCTTTCTGGAACTCCGCGCGCAGCAGCGGAAAATCGCTGGGATGCAGTTCTGTCATCTGCAGGCTATCCTGCTCGCGCAGCAGTTGGCGGGCAATCAGCGGAGAGCCGGGGTAGTAGCGCAGCTGGCCGCTACGGTTGAAGTGCTGGACCACGGAGATATACGGCTCCAGCTCGGCGGGCAGGTCATCCTGCTGCCAGATGCGGGCGATACCTTCGAGATACTCACCGGTGCGCTCGGCATGTTCGCTGCTCAGCTGATAGCGGCCAGCGCCGGCGTGGGTGTCCAGATAGAGAAACGGTTTTTCTTTATCTTTGAGCGATTCAATGATCAGGCTCTGAACGGTGTGTTTTAGAACGTCGGCGTGGTTGCCTGCGTGAAAGCTGTGGCGATAACTGAGCATGGATGCGGTGATTCCGGGAATTAAACAAGATAACCGATAGTTTACCGCAGATCCGCCTGGATTACCGCTGCGGTACCGTGCTGTTTTAATTCCTGCTGGTGTTGTGTGAGATGCGACTCCCCGGAGGCGGTGCTGGCGCACCTGTCCGGGCTACCGGCCCGCAGCCAGCTGATGATTGCGGAATTAGCTCTCTTTTGTGGGTTTTACCGCCGGCAGGGCGCGATGCATCGGCACCGGCAGCCAGGCGCGAATTAATAATCCGCCGCGTTCGCTGGAGCCAAGTTCCAGCTTGCCGTTATGGTTATCGATGATGCGCTGAACGATAGCCAGCCCGAGGCCGGTTCCGCTAATCGTTCGGGCGCTGTCACCGCGAACGAAAGGCTGGAACAGATGTTCGCGCTGCTCCGGCTTGATTCCCGGTCCATCGTCTTCGACCTGGAACCAGGCCCGGTTACCTTCGCTGCCGCTGCTGACCTTGATCCAGCCGTTGCCGTAGCGGGCGGCGTTGACCACCATATTCGCCAGCGCGCGCTTGATGGAGAGCGGATGCACGCGCAGCGGGATCTCTCCCGGCTGCAGATCGGTAGCGATTTCCCGCTCATAGCCGCTCTCCGCCGCAATCACTTCGCCCAGCACCGCATTCAGGTCCACCAGCTCCACCGGCATCTCCTGACCGGTGCGCAGATAGTCGATAAACTGCTCGATAATGGCGTTGCACTCTTCGATATCTTTATTAATCGACTCGGCGAGGTAGCCGTCCTCTTCGCCCATCATTTCCGTCGCCAGACGGATACGCGTGAGCGGAGTCCGTAAATCGTGGCTCACCCCGGCCATCAGCAGCGTACGGTCGTCCGCCAGTTGCTTAACGCCTGCGGCCATATGGTTAAAGGCACGTGTCACCGAACGCACCTCTGATGCGCCGTATTCGCGCAGCGGCGGAGGGATAATCCCACGCCCGACCTGCAGCGCAGCGTGCTCCAGATCGACCAGCGGTCGGTTCTGTATACGAATAAAGAGCCAGGCGCCGCCAATCGCCAGCAGCATGATCGCCAGGGTGTAGCGGAACAGCGGCGAGAAGTCGCCCTGGTGGATTTCGGTCAGCGGTACGCGCACCCAGATATTGGGGGAGAGCCAGGTTTTCAGCCACACCACGGGGGAGCTTTTGTTGACCTCAACCCGCACTTCGGTCGGCCCGCCGAGCTGGTGCGCCATCTGCTGGCTTAAGAATTCATAATGCTGCGCCCAGCGCAGGCCTGCGTCTTCCGCCGCTTCGTTGGAATAGAGCGAAATGCCCAGCTCGCGGTAAATTTCGCGGCGAAACGCCGGCGGAACCACCAGCTGGGTGCCGTCTTCCAGCTGCAGTTTATCGGTCATCAGCATACGCACTTCGTAGGCCAGAACCTTATTAAACTGCTGGAGACTGGGCAGGATCGCGAAATTCAGCACCACTAAATAGGTCGTCACCAGGCTGGCGAACAGCAGGGTGACGATCAGTAGCAGGGTACGGGCAAACGAGCTTCGCGGCGAAAAGCGCACGCGTTTCATGCCTTAGAGCCGTCCGGGACGAAAACGTAGCCCAGGCCCCATACGGTCTGGATATAGCGAGGATGCGCAGGATCTTCTTCCACCATGCGTCGCAGGCGTGAGATTTGTACGTCGATGGAACGCTCCATGGCTGAATACTCACGGCCGCGGGCGAGGTTCATCAGCTTATCGCGGGACAGCGGTTCGCGCGGATGGCTCACCAGCGCTTTTAGCACCGCGAATTCACCGCTGGTCAGCGGCATGGGTTCATCTTCACGGAACATTTCGCGGGTGCCGAGGTTCAGCTTGAATTTACCAAAGGCGATAACCGCCTCTTCCTGCGAGGGCGCGCCCGGCAGTTCGTTGGCCTGACGGCGCAGCACGGCGCGGATACGGGCCAGCAGCTCGCGCGGGTTGAACGGTTTTGGGATATAGTCGTCGGCGCCGATTTCCAGGCCCACGATTCGGTCAACTTCTTCCCCTTTCGCCGTGACCATGATGATCGGCATCGGGTTGCTCTGACTGCGCAGGCGGCGGCAAATGGACAAGCCATCTTCGCCCGGCAGCATAAGATCCAGCACCATCAGGTGGAAGGATTCGCGGGTCAGCAGGCGATCCATCTGTTCAGCGTTCGCCACGCTACGAACCTGGAAGCCCTGCTCGGTCAGATAACGTTCGAGTAGCGCACGCAGGCGCATGTCGTCATCGACAACCAGAATCTTATAATTCTCTTGCATTGTTTATACTCCCAAAGGTTCACTGCAATTGTCAGTACGTATTCTCAAAAAAGCCCGGGTCGCCCACCAGCGAAATCTGGTATATATTCCAGGCTAAATTGTTACAAAGCATATTTAACAGCAGCTTAAGTATACATTTAAGCATAAGACGCATTATTTATCCTGTTGCTATTATGACGCGCGACGAATTGTGCGCAGCATTGCACAAAGATTTGTAATCAGGAGCCGTAACCTTCGATGAAAACGCCGCTGATCACCCGTGAAGGGTATGAAAAACTGAAGAAAGAGATGGATACCCTGTGGCGCGAAGAACGTCCGGAAGTCACTAAAAAAGTGACCTGGGCGGCGAGCCTTGGCGACCGCAGCGAAAACGCCGACTATCAGTACAATAAAAAGCGCCTGCGTGAGATCGACCGCCGGGTGCGCTATCTGACCAAATGCCTCGAACAGCTGAAAATCGTCGATTATTCGCCGCAGCAGGAAGGAAAGGTCTTTTTCGGCGCCTGGGTAGAGATTGAAAACGATGCGGGCGAGACGAAGCGCTTTCGGATTGTCGGCTACGATGAAATCTTTGGCCGCAATGACTACATCTCCATTGATTCGCCAATGGCGCGCGCGCTGCTGAAAAAAGAGGTCGGCGATTTAGCTATCGTTAACACGCCCGCGGGCGAGGCTGGCTGGTACGTGAACGAAATTGAATACGTCAAAGCTAAATAGGTGCGGAACATTCCGAGAGGCTTGGGTCGCGGCTGGCATTTTAGCGTGCCAGTCCGTATAACTATCCCCCTGATTTTTGATCCTAAAGATGAATTAAACCGATGATGAATGATTCGCTCTGCCGCATTATTGCGGGTGAACTTCAGGCCAGGGCTGAACAGGTAGAAGCTGCCGTTCGCCTGCTTGATGAAGGGAATACCGTGCCGTTTATCGCACGCTATCGTAAAGAAGTCACCGGCGGTCTGGATGACACGCAGCTGCGTAATCTGGAAACCCGCCTGGGTTACCTGCGAGAACTCGAAGACCGTCGTCAGGCGATCCTGAAGTCCATCGGCGAGCAGGGCAAGCTGACCGAGGCGCTGGAAAAAGCCATCAACGGGACGCTGAGTAAGACCGAGCTCGAAGACCTCTATCTGCCGTACAAGCCGAAGCGCCGCACTCGCGGGCAGATCGCCATTGAGGCGGGGCTGGAACCGCTGGCCGAGCTGCTGTGGAACGAGCCCTCTCATGACCCGGAAACCGAAGCTGCCAAATATATCGACGCTGATAAAGGCATCGCGGACAGCAAAGCTGCCCTCGATGGCGCGCGCTATATTCTGATGGAGCGCTTTGCTGAAGATGCGGGCCTGCTGGCGAAAGTGCGCGACTATCTGTGGAAAAACGCCCATCTGGTGGCCACCGTCGTTAGCGGCAAAGAAGAGGAAGGTGCGAAATTCCGCGACTACTTCGATCACCATGAACCGATCTCCAGCGTGCCGTCGCACCGCGCGCTGGCGATGTTCCGCGGCCGTAACGAAGGCGTGCTGCAGCTCTCTTTGAACGCTGACCCGCAGTTCGATGAGCCGCCGAAAGAGAGCCACGGCGAGCAGATTATTATCGACCATCTCGGCCTGCGCCTGAATAACGCTCCGGCCGACGGCTGGCGTAAGGGCGTGGTGAGCTGGACGTGGCGTATCAAGGTGCTGATGCACCTGGAAACCGAGCTGATGGGCACCGTGCGCGAACGCGCGGAAGACGAAGCCATTAACGTCTTTGCCCGCAACCTGCACGACCTGCTGATGGCCGCGCCAGCCGGACTACGCGCCACCATGGGGCTCGATCCTGGCCTGCGCACCGGCGTAAAAGTCGCCGTCGTTGACGGCACCGGCAAACTGGTGGCTACCGATACCATCTACCCGCATACCGGACAGGCCGCCAAAGCGGCGGTAGCGGTTGCCGCACTGTGCGAAAAGTACAACGTTGAGCTGGTAGCGATAGGCAACGGTACCGCTTCGCGTGAAACCGAGCGCTTCTTCCTCGACGTCCAGAAGCAGTTCCCGAAAGTGACCGCACAGAAGGTCATCGTCAGCGAAGCGGGCGCATCCGTGTATTCTGCCTCCGAGCTGGCGGCGCAGGAGTTCCCGGACCTCGACGTTTCCCTGCGCGGCGCGGTCTCTATCGCCCGCCGGCTCCAGGACCCGTTGGCCGAACTGGTGAAGATCGACCCGAAATCTATCGGCGTCGGCCAGTATCAGCATGACGTCAGCCAGACCCAGCTGGCGCGTAAGCTGGACGCGGTGGTGGAAGACTGCGTGAACGCCGTTGGCGTCGATCTGAATACCGCATCCGTTCCGCTGCTCACCCGCGTTGCCGGCCTGACCCGCATGATGGCGCAGAATATCGTCTCCTGGCGCGATGAGAACGGTCAGTTCCAGAACCGCCAGCAGCTTCTGAAGGTTAGCCGTCTGGGGCCGAAGGCCTTTGAACAGTGCGCGGGCTTCCTGCGTATCAACCATGGCGATAACCCGCTGGATGCCTCAACCGTGCACCCGGAAGCGTACCCGGTGGTGGAGCGCATTCTGGCGGCGACTCAGCAGGCGCTGAAAGATTTGATGGGCAACAGCAGCGAGCTACGTCATCTGAAAGCCGTTGATTTTACTGATGAGAAATTCGGCGTGCCGACGGTCACCGACATCATCAAAGAGCTGGAAAAACCGGGCCGCGACCCGCGCCCGGAGTTTAAAACCGCCCAGTTTGCCGATGGCGTAGAAACGATGAACGACCTGCTGCCGGGGATGATCCTCGAAGGCGCGGTGACCAACGTCACCAACTTCGGCGCGTTTGTTGATATCGGCGTTCACCAGGACGGCCTGGTGCATATCTCTTCCCTTTCGAACAAGTTCGTTGAAGACCCGCATACGGTGGTGAAAGCGGGGGATATCGTGAAGGTTAAAGTGATGGAAGTTGATCTGCCGCGCAAGCGTATCGCGCTGACGATGCGTCTGGACGAACAGCCCGGCGACAGCAACGCGCGCCGCGGCGGGAACGATCGCCCTCAGGGCAACCGCCCGGCGGCGAAGGCTGCTAAACCTCGCGGTCGTGAGACGCAGCCTGCGGGCAACAGCGCGATGATGGACGCGCTGGCGGCGGCGATGGGTAAAAAACGCTAAACTCTCCGGCCCCTTTTGTCGAGGGGCCGCATTTCTTCCGGCATTCGCCATATTGTGCAAACAAGCATCAGTATTTTCTTATAACGTCGTAATAAGCGCGAAATGCGGACGGTGAGATTATTATTTTCATTTCGTTAACTATCGAAACCTTAATTAAACATTTGGTCATTAAGAATTATTATTATTTCGACGCCTGTTACAAAATAGAGTTTGCTCAATATCAACAAAAGCTCAATCTCCTGTTTAAAAAAACAATCGACCGCATTATATGTATTGATGATAAAAACTATTCTCATTATCATTATTTGAATTGAATATTTTTTATTCTTCGTTGGCTACGGTCCCTTGCGCCGCATCTTAGGCGCGTACGGAAAACTCTTTTTCAGTTGGCGATACACAAGTAGGTCCTATGCAATTCACACCTGATAGTGCGTGGAAAATCATTGGTTTCTCCCGCGATATTAGTCCGGCGTATCGGCAGAAACTGCTGTCCCTCGGAATGCTGCCGGGTTCATCTTTTAATGTGGTTCGCGTGGCGCCGCTCGGCGACCCTATCCATATTGAAACCCGACGCGTGAGCCTGGTATTACGTAAAAAGGATCTTGCGTTAATTGAGCTGGAAGCGGTTGCACAATAATGCCTGACCGGCACTAAGAGCATGAATATGAAAAAATTAACCCTTGGTTTAATTGGTAATCCTAATTCCGGTAAGACTACCCTGTTTAACCAGCTCACCGGTGCGCGTCAGCGCGTTGGTAACTGGGCGGGGGTGACCGTTGAGCGTAAAGAGGGGGGCTTCAACACCACCGATCATCAGGTCACGCTGGTGGATCTTCCGGGCACCTATTCGCTAACCACTATCTCCTCGCAAACCTCGCTGGATGAACAGATTGCCTGCCACTATATTCTCAGCGGCGACGCCGACATGCTGATTAACGTGGTCGATGCGTCCAATCTGGAACGTAACCTCTATCTGACGCTGCAGCTGCTGGAGCTGGGCATCCCCTGCGTCGTCGCGCTGAACATGCTCGATATCGCGGAAAAACAGAACATCCGTATCGATGTCGACGCGCTGGCCGCCCGCCTCGGGTGCCCGGTTATCCCGCTGGTTTCCACCCGCGGACGCGGTATTGAAGCCCTGAAAATGGCGATCGATCGCCATCAGCAAAATCAGCCTGTAGAACTGGTGCACTATCCGCAGCCGCTGCTGCGCGAAGCGGACAAGCTGGCGCAGGTGATGTCCGGGGAGATCCCGCAGCGCCAGCGTCGGTGGCTGGGCTTACAGATGCTTGAAGGCGATATTTACAGCCGCGCCTACGCCGGTGATGCCGCCCATAAGCTGGACGTGGCACTGGCGCACCTGAGCGAAGAGCTGGATGATCCCGCGCTGCATATCGCCGATGCCCGTTACCAAAGCATTGCTGCTATTTGCGATGCGGTCAGTAACACGCTTACCGCCGAGCCCAGCCGCTTTACCGCAGCGATGGATAAAGTCATCCTCAACCGTTTCCTCGGACTGCCGGTCTTCCTGTTCGTTATGTATCTGATGTTCTTACTGGCGATCAATATCGGCGGCGCGTTGCAGCCCATTTTCGATGCCGGTTCCGTGGCGATCTTTATCCACGGCATTCAGTGGATTGGCTATACCCTGCATTTCCCGGACTGGCTGACCGTTTTCCTCGCCCAGGGGATTGGTGGGGGGATCAATACCGTGCTGCCGCTGGTGCCGCAAATCGGCATGATGTATCTGTTCCTCTCCTTCCTTGAAGATTCCGGCTATATGGCGCGGGCGGCGTTTGTGATGGACCGCCTGATGCAGGCGCTGGGGTTGCCGGGGAAATCCTTCGTGCCGTTAATCGTGGGTTTTGGCTGTAACGTCCCTTCGGTGATGGGCGCGCGTACGCTTGATGCGCCGCGCGAGCGTCTGATGACCATTATGATGGCGCCGTTTATGTCCTGCGGTGCGCGGCTGGCGATTTTTGCCGTCTTTGCCGCCGCCTTTTTCGGCCAGAATGGCGCGCTGGCGGTCTTCTCGCTGTACGTGCTGGGTATCGTGATGGCGATTGCCACCGGTCTTATGCTGAAGCATACCATTATGCGCGGCGAAGCTTCGCCGTTCGTCATGGAGCTGCCGGTGTACCACGTTCCGCACGTGAAGAGCCTGATTATTCAGACCTGGCAGCGCCTGAAAGGCTTCGTGCTGCGCGCGGGTAAAGTGATCGTTATCGTTAGTATCTTCCTCAGCGCGCTGAACAGCTTCTCGCTGAGCGGTAAGATTGTCGATAACATCAACGACTCGGCGCTGGCGTCGGTCAGCCGGGTGATTACCCCGGTGTTTAAACCGATTGGCGTACATGAGGATAACTGGCAGGCGACCGTCGGACTGTTCACCGGCGCGATGGCCAAGGAAGTCGTGGTAGGGACGCTGAACACCCTCTACACCGCCGAAGATATCCAGAACGAAGAGTTCAATCCGCAGACGTTTAGCCTCGGCGATGAGCTGTTGGCAGCAGTGGACGAGACCTGGCAGAGCCTGAAAGATACGTTCAGCCTGAGCGTGCTGGCCAACCCCATCGAAGCCAGTAAAGGCGACGGCGAAATGGAAACCGGTGCGATGGGCGTGATGGGCAGCAAATTCGGCAGCGCTGCGGCGGCGTATAGCTACCTGATTTTCGTCCTGCTCTATATTCCCTGCATCTCGGTTATGGGGGCGATTGCCCGCGAGTCGAGCCGCGGCTGGATGATGTTCTCCGTCCTGTGGGGGCTGAATATCGCTTATTCGCTCTCTACGCTGTACTACCAGACCGTCAGCTTTAGCCAGCATCCGCGCTACAGCCTGGTATGCATTCTGGCGGTGGTGCTGTTCAATATCGTGGTCTTTGGCCTGCTGCGCAGAGCGCGTAGCCGGGTGGACGTTTCGCTGCTGGCGACGCGCAAAACGCCGTCTTCCTGCTGCCAGAGTCCTGCTGGCGATTGCCACTAAGGAGCGATGATGGCGTCGTTAATTGAAGTTCGCGATATGCTCGCCCTGCAGGGAAGGATGGAAGCAAAGCAGATCAGCGCCCGCCTGCGTGCGCCGCAGCCGTTAATCGACGCCATGCTGGGCCGCCTGGAAGCAATGGGTAAAGCGGTGAAAACCACCGAAGATGCCGATGGCTGCCTCTCCGGCAGCTGTAAAAGCTGCCCGGAAGGCAAGGCCTGCCTGCGGGAGTGGTGGTCGCTGCGCTGAGATGTTTTCCGGTGTTTTTTCCGGAGGCGATGCTGCGCATCTGTCCGGGCTACGAGTATGTGCGGTTTTGGGTTTGGTAGCCCGGACAGGCGCAACGCGCCGCCTCCGGGGAAGCCTCTGCGCCCTCGGGTGCAAGCGGGTCGTGAGACCCGCTTTCTGGCTTACTTGTAGACGTCCGCGTTAGCGTGAACCGTTTTTTCGTTCTTCTCGCCGGCAATTACCACGAAGTAAGTGCCGCCCAGCTCATCCGCTTTTTTCGACAGATCGCGCTTTGCATCCATCGGAGAGGTTGTTCTTGAGGTCGTAATGGAACCGATTTTAGTCAGGTTCATCTTAGCCACTTCGTCTTTTTGGATCTCCTTGGCGGCGAACGCGCCAAAGGACAGGGAGCCAATCACCAGAGATGCAACAATTCCTGTAACAAGTTTCATAGCCTCTACTCTCCATTAGGTTGTTTTTTTAGGTCGCGGGTCCGGCGTGAAATAGTCAACCTCCGCAACAACCTAAGTATTGCTGCACCCTGCGTTTTTACCACGTCCCGCTAAAAATATTTACTGACCTCACGCTTCAGTTCGACCAGTTGAGCGCAAAACGCCTGCGGATGCGAAATGAACGGCGCATGGGCGGCTTTATCAAAGACGAACGACGTGCTGCCGGGCCACATGGCGTCGAGAATCGGGACGATTTTACGCGGCACCAGGCCATCCAGCCGACCGTACAGGCGCAAAAACGGCATATTGAGGGTAGATAACGGCTGGCGTAAGTCGGCGGTTTTGAGGATCTCCAGCCCGCCGTTTAAGACTTCCGATGATGGCATCGGTAGCGACAGCACCGCGCTTTTCAGCATTCTCGCATCCTGGCGTGCGCTCTCGGTACCCATGGTTTGCAGCGCCAGAAAGCGTTCGACGGTGCGTTGAAAATCTTCGCTCAGCTGCTGCTGGAATCCGCTCAGCACTTCGGGCTTGATGCCAGGCCAGCTGTCGTGAGCGCTAAAACAGGGGGAAGAAGCCACGGTAACCAGCGCCTGCACGCGATCGGGATGGGATAATGCTACCTGACTTGCTACCAGCCCGCCGAGGCTCCAGCCTAGCCAGATAGCGCGCTCCGGCGCTTTCTCCAGCACCCGCTGCGCCATCTCTTCCAGCGACAGAGCGCCAAAGCCGCCGCTGCGGCCGTAGCCAGGAAGATCGACGAGGTGCAGCGTAAAATGCGAGCGCAGCTGCGGCGTGATGCAATCCCACACCTGGGCATTCAGCCCCCATCCGTGCAGCAGCACAAGATGACAATTTCCTTCGCCCATGGTCTGCCACTCGATCGCGTTCATCAGTTACTGTTCTCTTTCCACCAATATGAGGGGAAATATGCTAACAGCACACAGCTTATGCTGGCTATGCCAAATGCCGCTGGCCATCGCCCGCTGGGGGATCTGTTCGCGATGCGCATCGGCGCTGCTGGCCTGCGAACCGCTATGCCCTCAGTGCGGACTGCCGGCCCAGTCAAACACGCTGCCTTGCGGACGCTGCCTGCAAAAACCGCCGCCGTGGCAGCGGCTGGTGACGGTCAATGACTATCGACCGCCGCTGAGCGGCCTGATTCACCAGCTGAAATTCAATAAGCGGCCCGAGCTGGCGCCCGCTCTGGCGCGTCTGCTGCTGCTGCGCATACGTCACAGCCCGGATCTTCCTCATCCGGACCGGATAATTAGCGTGCCGCTCTGGCAGCGCCGCCAGTGGAGGAGAGGGTTTAATCAGAGCGACCTGCTGTGCCGACCGCTATCCCGCTGGCTGGGCTGCGCCTGGCGTAGCGATGCGCTGACCCGCAGACGCCGCACCGCCACTCAGCATCAGCTCAGCGCCAGATTGCGCAAACAGAACCTGAAAAACGCCTTCCAGCTTGAATTGTCGCTACAGGGGCACCATATCGCCATTGTGGATGATGTCGTCACAACCGGAAGCACCGTCGCTGAGATATCCCGCCTGCTTTTGCGAAACGGCGCCGCGACGGTTCAGGTATGGTGTATATGCCGTACCTTGTAGACCCCTGCTGATGGGCGTATAATAACCCAGTAAAATAGTCAACTATTAGGCCAACGCTATGATCCGTATTTCCGATGCTGCACAAGCGCACTTTGCCAAACTGCTGGCAAATCAGGAAGAAGGGACACAAATTCGCGTATTTGTGATCAATCCCGGCACCCCTAACGCCGAGTGCGGCGTGTCCTACTGCCCACCGGATGCGGTGGAAGATTCCGATACTGCACTGAAATTTGAGCAGCTCACCGCCTACGTCGATGAGCTTAGCGCGCCGTACCTGGAAGACGCTGAAATCGATTTTGTTACTGACCAGCTGGGCTCCCAGCTGACGCTGAAAGCGCCTAACGCCAAAATGCGCAAAGTTTCTGACGATGCCCCGCTGATGGAGCGCGTCGAGTATCTGCTGCAGTCGCAGATTAACCCGCAGCTGGCCGGCCACGGCGGGCGCGTCACGCTGATGGAAATCACCGATGATGGCCTGGCGATTCTGCAGTTTGGCGGCGGCTGTAACGGCTGTTCGATGGTCGACGTAACGCTGAAAGAAGGGATCGAGAAACAGATGTTGAACGAGTTCCCGGAACTGAAAGGCGTACGCGATCTCACCGAGCATCAGCGCGGCGAGCACTCTTACTACTGATTCCCCGCCCGGCAGCTTTCCGCTGCCGGGCAACTCTCTTCATGTTACCGCGCAACATTCCCCGCTAAGCGACCCGCCAGAAACCCGGGAAAGAGTATGACTTAAGTCTCATATTTGAAATTTTCACCGCCCAGGTGATTCTCAAACTCGTCATGTTACCCGTATCATTCGCATCAGGCGCCAC
Source organism: Klebsiella sp. CN_Kp100 (assembly GCF_040065315.1). NCBI lineage: Bacteria > Pseudomonadati > Pseudomonadota > Gammaproteobacteria > Enterobacterales > Enterobacteriaceae > Klebsiella > Klebsiella sp. CN_Kp100. Next base: position 53,794 of record NZ_JBEAIJ010000034.1, on the reverse strand, counting down.
AGATAAAAAAATAGCCAGCTATCCTTTCTCTGGGTAAGGATAAAGCCAGCTTCTACGGCGTCAGACATTTTTTGTTCCGGTCGGGACGGATGAAGTCAATGTTGAAACTATGACGTTACCCATAACAAATTAAGGCCAGGTAAATCATGCCATTAGTCATCGTTGCTATCGGGGTTGCCCTGTTATTGTTGCTGATGATCCGTTTCAAGCTTAACGGGTTTATCGCTCTGGTTCTGGTGGCGCTTGCCGTCGGGCTCATGCAGGGTATGCCGCTGGATAAAGTTATCGTATCCATCAAAAACGGCGTTGGGGGAACCCTCGGCAGCCTCGCGCTGATCATGGGCTTCGGCGCGATGCTCGGAAAAATGCTGGCGGACTGCGGCGGTGCGCAGCGTATCGCCACCACGCTGATTGCCAAATTTGGTAAAAAACATATTCAATGGGCGGTCGTGCTGACCGGCTTTACCGTCGGCTTTGCGCTGTTCTATGAAGTCGGCTTTGTACTGATGCTGCCGCTGGTCTTTACCATCGCTGCTTCCGCCGGTATTCCGCTGCTCTATATCGGCGTACCGATGGCGGCTGCGCTCTCGGTCACGCACGGATTCCTGCCTCCGCATCCGGGCCCGACCGCGATTGCTACTATTTTCCATGCCGACATGGGTAAGACCCTGCTGTTCGGTACGATTCTGGCGATTCCGACGGTTATTCTTGCGGGACCGGTTTACGCACGTTTCCTGAAAGGCATCGATAAGCCGATTCCGGAAGGCCTGCACAACCCGAAGACGTTCACTGAAGAAGAGATGCCGGGTTTTGGCGTCAGCGTCTGGACTTCTCTGGTGCCGGTGATTCTGATGGCCATGCGCGCCGTCGCCGAAATGGTGCTGCCGAAAGGCCACGCTTTCCTGCCGATTGCGGAATTCTTTGGCGACCCGGTGATGGCAACGCTGATCGCCGTGCTGATCGCCATGTTCACTTTCGGCCTCAACCGCGGTCGTTCCATGGAGCAGATTAACGATACGCTGACCTCCTCGATCAAAATTATCGCCATGATGCTGCTGATCATCGGCGGCGGCGGCGCTTTCAAGCAGGTGCTGGTCGATAGCGGCATGGATAAGTACATTGCGTCTATCATGCACGAATCCAATATGTCTCCGCTGTTTATGGCCTGGTCTATTGCTGCGGTACTGCGTATCGCGCTGGGTTCCGCCACCGTTGCGGCCATTACCGCGGGCGGTATCGCCGCGCCGCTGATCGCCACCACCGGCGTGAGCCCGGAACTGATGGTTATCGCCGTTGGCTCCGGTAGCGTTATCTTCTCTCACGTTAACGATCCGGGATTCTGGCTGTTTAAGGAATATTTCAACCTGACCATTGGCGAGACTATCAAGTCATGGTCGATGCTGGAAACCATCATCTCAGTGTGCGGTTTGATTGGCTGCCTGCTGTTGGGGATGGTGGTATAAGCTGGTCGTCAGTCTGAAACGAGCCGGGTCGCCGCGATGCGAACCCGGCTTTTTTTATGCGCAATGGCTACCACGGCCAGACTTATCGCAGTAATACCCGCCTGCGCGCGGCGCCTGACATTGAAATTCAGCAAACTATCCCCCATTCTAGATCTCATGCTATAGCGCCGGACGCGCGCTTCATTCACCCAATTCAACAGGACTGCGCATATGACCAATCCATTACTGACGCCTTTTTCGCTCCCGCCCTTTTCTGCAATCAAACCCGAGCACGTGGTCCCCGCGGTCACCAAAGCGCTGGATGATTGCCGGGCGGCGGTCGAACGCGCGGTGGCGCAAGGGGCGCCGTATACCTGGGAAAACCTTTGCCAGCCGCTGGCGGAAGTGGACGACGTGCTGGGGCGTATTTTTTCCCCGGTCAGCCACCTGAACTCGGTTAAAAACAGCCCTGAGCTGCGTGAAGCCTACGAACAAACTCTGCCGCTGCTCTCCGAATACAGCACCTGGGTTGGGCAACATGAAGGTCTGTACAAAGCGTACCGCGACCTGCGCGACGGCGACCATTACGCCACCCTGAATACCGCGCAGAAAAAAGCGGTGGATAACGCGCTACGTGATTTTGAACTCTCCGGTATTGGCCTGGCCAAAGAGCAGCAGAAACGCTACGGCGAAATCGCCGCACGCCTGTCTGAACTGGGCAATCAGTACAGTAACAATGTCCTCGATGCCACCATGGGCTGGACGAAGCTGATCGCCGATGAATCCGAGCTCTCCGGGATGCCGGAAAGCGCACTTGCTGCGGCGAAAGCTCAGGCTGAAGCCAAAGAGCAGGAAGGGTATCTGTTGACCCTGGATATCCCGAGCTATCTGCCGGTAATGACCTACTGCGATAACCAGGCGCTGCGTGAAGAGCTGTATCGCGCCTATTCCACCCGCGCTTCTGACCAGGGGCCGAATGCCGGTAAGTGGGATAACAGCCCGGTAATGGCGGAAATCCTCGCCCTGCGCCACGAGCTGGCTCAGCTGTTGGGCTTCGACAGCTATGCCGATAAGTCGCTGGCGACCAAAATGGCGGAGAATCCGCAGCAGGTGCTCGACTTTCTGAGCGACCTGGCTAAACGCGCCCGTCCGCAGGGTGAGAAAGAACTGGCTCAGCTGCGCGCCTTCGCCAAAGCCGAATTCGGCGTGGATGAACTGCAGCCGTGGGATATCGCTTACTACAGCGAAAAACAGAAGCAACATCTTTACAGCATCAGCGATGAACAGCTGCGCCCGTACTTTCCGGAAAACAAAGCGGTTAACGGCCTGTTTGAAGTCGTTAAGCGTATTTACGGCATTACTGCGAAAGAGCGTACTGACGTCGACGTCTGGCATCCGGAAGTGCGCTTCTTTGAACTGTACGACGAAAATAACGAGCTGCGCGGCAGCTTCTACCTCGACCTTTACGCCCGCGAACATAAACGCGGCGGGGCGTGGATGGATGATTGCGTTGGCCAGATGCGCAAGCTTGACGGCACGCTACAAAAGCCGGTTGCCTATCTGACCTGTAACTTTAACCGTCCCGTCAGCGGCAAACCGGCGCTGTTTACCCACGATGAAGTGATCACGCTGTTCCACGAGTTTGGCCACGGTCTGCACCATATGCTGACCCGCATCGATACCGCCGGCGTTTCCGGTATCAGCGGGGTACCGTGGGATGCAGTCGAACTGCCGAGCCAGTTTATGGAAAACTGGTGCTGGGAGCCGGAAGCGCTGGCGTTTATCTCCGGCCACTACGAAACCGGCGAGCCGCTGCCGCAGGAGCTGCTGGAGAAAATGCTGGCCGCGAAGAACTATCAGGCGGCGATGTTTATTCTGCGTCAGCTGGAGTTCGGCCTGTTCGACTTCCGCCTGCATGCGGAATTTAGCCCGCAGCAGGGGGCGAAAATCCTCGAAACGCTGGCGGAAATCAAGCAGCAGGTCGCGTTGATTCCCGGGCCGTCCTGGGGCCGCTTCCCGCATGCCTTTAGCCACATTTTTGCCGGTGGATACGCGGCGGGCTACTACAGCTACCTGTGGGCCGATGTGCTGGCGGCGGATGCTTTCTCGCGCTTCGAAGAGGAGGGGATCTTCAATCGCGAAACCGGCCAGTCGTTCCTCGACAACATTCTTAGCCGCGGCGGTTCGGAAGAGCCAATGGTCCTGTTCAAACGCTTCCGCGGTCGCGAGCCGCAGTTGGACGCGATGCTTGAGCATTACGGTATTAAGAGTTAATCCTGTTGTGAAAATTTGTTTAATTGATGAAACGGGCGCCGGAGACGGCGCCTTATCTGTTCTTGTCGACCGCTGGGGGCTGGAGCAGGACGATGACAACCCGATGGCGCTGGTGATGACGCCGGAACATCTTGAGCTGCGTAAGCGCGATGAACCGAAGCTCGGCGGCATTTTCGTGGATTTTGTCGGCGGGGCGATGGCTCACCGGCGTAGGTTCGGCGGCGGCCGCGGCGAGGCGGTGGCGAAAGCGGTGGGAATCAAAGGCGACTATCTGCCGGATGTCGTCGATGCGACCGCCGGTCTGGGGCGGGATGCCTTTGTGCTGGCGTCAGTCGGCTGTCGCGTACGGATGCTGGAGCGTAATCCGGTGGTTGCCGCGCTGCTCGACGATGGCCTGGCGCGTGGCTACGCCGACGCTGAAATCGGCTCGTGGTTGCAGGAGCGCCTGCAGCTGATTCACGCCTCCAGCCTGACGGCGCTGACCGATATTACCCCGCGTCCGCAGGTGGTCTATCTCGACCCGATGTTTCCGCATAAGCAAAAAAGCGCGCTGGTGAAGAAAGAGATGCGGGTATTTCAGTCGCTGGTGGGGCCGGATTTAGACGCCGACGGTCTGCTGGCGCCGGCGCGTCAGCTGGCGACCAGGCGGGTGGTGGTTAAGCGCCCGGACTACGCGCCGCCGCTGGCGAATGTTGCGACCCCTAACGCGGTGGTGACCAAAGGCCATCGCTTTGATATCTATGCCGGAACGGCGGTTGAGCCGCAGGGGTAAACAAGCTGCATCAGGGCTATTTCCCCGGGGGCGGCGCGATGCGCCTTGCCCGGGCTACAGGTTCTTGCGATCTGGGGGTTCTGTAGCCCGGATAAGGCGTTAGCCGCAATCCGGGAAACCTCGTCGACCGCACCGTTTTTACGCGCTCTTTGTATTAATCATCCTGTTCAACCACGGCACCATGATCGCCATGACCACCGTGACGCCCAGGGTCACCAGGCCAATTTTACTGAATACGTTGGTGTATATCGGCAGCGTTTGTAGCGGGTCGGTAATGTTGTCCGGTACGGCGGTGAAGGTTGCGACGTAGCCGCCCAGCAGAAACGCGGCGGCCTGCGTAAGGAACCACATCCCCAGAATAAAGCCCATCAGATGCTGCGGCACCAGCGCGGCAACCATCGCCAGCCCCAGGGCGCTAATCAGCAGTTCTCCCAGACTCTGAAACAGATAGACCAGCACGATAAACCACGGCGAGGTCAATCCCTGGGCATCGGCAAACCACATTCCCGCCGCTGCGGCAGTTAAAAAGCCCAGCGCGCACAGGAACATGCCGAGGGTGAACTTCATCGGCATGCTCAGGTCTTTGCCTTTATTGCCCAAACGTGTGTAGATCGCGGCGAGGATCGGGCTGGCCACCACCACCCAGAACGGATTTAGCGCCTGAAAGCTCACTGGGTTAATCGCGAAACCGAGTATTTCATGGTGGACGTTGTTGATGGCAAAGAAGTTGAGTGAGGTCGGCATCTGCGCGTACAGAATATAAAACAGCACCGCTTCCAGCATCAGGATAAAGGCGACGAACATTTTATTGCGCCCGGTTTTATCCAGCCTGAAGGCTTCGCGGAAGAAGAAAATCGTCACCACCACTGAGAGGATAATTAGCACCAGATTGGCGATTTTTACATTATGCATCAGCCAGGCGCAGACAAAAATCATCACCACCGTTCCTGCCAGCACGTACAGTAAATTGCGCAGACTCAACGGCTTGTGGTCCGGCTCAGAGCCGATATCTTTCACCATACCCCGACAGACGAAGTAAACCAGCAGGGCGACAATCAGGCCGGCGCCGCACAGGTTGTAGGTCACCGCGTAGCCGAATTTATCGGCAATCACCGGCGCCAGCGACAGCGACAGCAGCGAACCGATGTTAATCGACATATAGAACAGCGTGAAGGCGCCGTCGAGGCGGGCATCTTTTGGCGGATAGCACTTGGAGAGCAGGCTCGCCGGGTTGGCTTTAAATAGCCCGTTTCCCACCGCAATGGTTCCCAGCGCGATAAAAATGAGATTGGGTTTGAGCAGCGACAGGCCGGTCATAAAGTAGCCCGCGGCGAGGACAATCGCGCCCAGCACCAGCGTACGTTTGGTGCCGAGCAGATGATCGCCGACATAGCCGCCGATGGAGATCAGGCCATATACCAGCGCCGCAAACGCGCCAAAGGTTATAAACGCCTGTTCCTGCGAGAAGCCGAGCTGTTTAACAAAGAAAACGGCCAGAATGCCCTGAACGCCGTAATAGCCAAATCGTTCCCATAGTTCCACAAAGAAGATCATGAAGAATGGGCGAGGTTGCTGCAGCAAGCCTGTGGGTGCGGTGGAGTTCATATTGCTTCGCCTTTTAGTCCTGTCCGAAAAAGTATGCACGCGTATGCCAAAACGCGCTTAAAAACCTTAATTTTGCGCAATGATATGATGTTTATACGCTTTGGCGAATGATTATATGGATAAATGGCGATTTTGTTGGTTGATCAATCTGGCAATTTGCGGATTTTATGGATTTATATTCTTTCTTTTCGGCGGGGAGTAAGAAATAAAAACGCCCGCATGGGCGGGCGTTGGTCATCAGCGAAATGAAATAACGTGCTGTTATTCCTCTTCTTCGTCGCGCAGTGGGACAATCAGCATATCAACGTGAACGGTGTTGATAAGCTGACGCGCGGAGGACATCAGCTTGCTCCAGAAGTCCTGATGGTGACCACAAACCACCAGGTCCATATCATATTTTTTAATCGCATCAACCAGCACCTGGCCGAGATCGCCGCTGCCGCTGAGGGTCTCAGTGATCGGGTAGCCCGCGTTCGTCGACAGCTCGCTTAACGCGTGGTGAGTTTCTTCAGAGATGCGTTTCTGCATGTCGCCCAGATTGACGTCAATAAGGCCGGTGTAGAGATCGGAGTAATTCACATCCACGTGGATCAGGGAAACTTTTGCATTGTAGGGACGGGCCATAGAAACGGCTTTTTCTACCAGTACTTTGCTTTCCGGGGACAGGTCTACTGCAATAAGAATATGTTTGTAAGCCATAGTGTTACTCCTTCCATAAGTTGTCGATGACCGTTGGACCTGACAGCCAGCGCTGCCGCTTCGCCCGCGTCCTGCGTGCTACATTCGCGGGGGCTAGTCCTTAAGGACCTAATTGTAGAAGATATTTCTACCTTATAGCGCCCCTCGCGATCCGTCAATCTACCTTGTTCAGCAAATAGTTAAACAAATATATCCGACTTATGCATTGATAATGATTAACGTTGTGGTAAAAAAATTAACTGATCTCCTACACTATTTAATGAGCCGGTCGGATAAATAAACGTGATCGGAATCGCACTCTTTCACAGTACAGTCGGTTTGATATTGGGGAGCGGTAGTCCCGGAGGGAGCCTCCGAGGACGGGTCGCCGGGGAGGAGGTATGATCAGCACTGTTGCGCTGTTTTGGGCCCTGTGTATCGTATGTGTAGTGAATATGGCACGCTACTTCTCGTCGCTGCGTGCATTGCTTGTTGTGCTACGTGGTTGTGACCCTTTGCTCTATCAATATGTCGACGGCGGCGGTTTTTTTACGTCGCATGGACAGCCCAGCAAACAGATGCGCCTGGTGTGGTATATCTACGCTCAGCGCTACCGCGATCATCACGACGATGAGTTCATCCGCCGCTGCGAGCGGGTTCGTCGGCAGTTTATCCTTACCAGCGCCCTCTGCGGCCTGGTGATGGTGAGCATGATTGCCCTGGCTATCTGGCACTAGTGACACTGCGGGTAAAAAAAACGGGCCAGTTTCCTGACCCGTTTATCTGTCTTATTACCGAGACGGCTTAGATAATCTGCAGCGAGAGCCAGTATAGCGCGCCGGAGAGCAGAATCGCCGCGGGCAGGGTGAGTACCCATGCCATCAGAATACTGGTGACAGTCTTCTTCTGCAGACCTCCGCCATCGACGAGCATTGTCCCCGCAACCGAGGAGGAGAGCACGTGGGTGGTGGAAACCGGCATACCGGTATAGCTCGCCAGACCAATCGATACGGCTGCGGTCATCTGAGCTGACATACCCTGTGCGTAGGTCATCCCTTTCTTACCGATTTTCTCGCCGATGGTGGTCGCCACGCGACGCCAGCCGATCATGGTGCCGATACCCAGCGCCAGCGCAACCGCCATAATAATCCAGATGGGCGCGTATTCGATGGTGCTCAGCATATCGGTTTTCAGCTTTTTAAGCAGACGCTTATCGTCGGCACTGACTTCCGGCAGCTTCGCCACTTTATCGGTGGTATCGGAGATGCAGAGCATAATGCGGCGCAGATGGCTGCGTTGCTCAACGGAGAGCGTGTCGTAGCTTTCGGTTCCGGTCAGCATCGTCTTCACGCGGTCAAGCGCGTTGATGGTGTTTGCCGGGTGGCAGTGGAATTCGCCATTTGCGGCTGCCCCCGCGTCCGGAGACGGGATGAGCTGCTCAGCGCCGGTCGCTTTCTTCAACAGCTCAGGACGCTGCTGGAAGAAGGTTTCCACGTTGTTGACCGCATCGCGGGTACGGGTGATTTCGTAGCCGGAAGCGTTCATATTGACCACGAAGCCAGCCGGAGCTACGCCGATCAGAACCAGCATGACCAGGCCAATGCCTTTCTGACCATCGTTCGCGCCGTGGGAGAACGCAACGCCAATGGCGGAGAGAATCAGCGCAATACGCGTCCAGAACGGCGGCTTTTTCTTGCCGTCTTTCTTTTCACGCTCGGCTGGGGTCAGGTGGATACGGGCGCGTTTTTTGGTTCCGCTCCAGTAACGACGCAGGATGAAAATCAGGCCGCCCGCCACGACCAGGCCAACGATTGGCGAGATGATAAGCGAGCCAAAAATACCCATGACTTTCGGGATGTTCAGCGCGTCCACCACCGACGTACCGGTCATCAGCGCATTGGTTAAACCAATACCGATAATCGCGCCGATCAGGGTGTGCGAGCTGGAGGCCGGAAGGCCGAAGTACCAGGTGCCGAGGTTCCAGATAATTGCCGCCAGCAGCATGGAAAAGACCATGGCGAGGCCATGTGCTGAACCCATGTTAAGCAACAGGTCGGTCGGCAACATATGCACGATGGCATAGGCTACGCTGAGACCGCCCAACAGAACGCCGAAGAAGTTAAAAAGAGCCGCCATCGCCACAGCAAGCTGCGACCGCATTGCGCGTGTGTAGATCACAGTTGCAACAGCGTTTGCGGTATCATGAAAACCATTGATCGCTTCGTAAAAAAGCACGAAAGCCAGAGCAAGCAATAACAGTAGCCCGGTATGTAAATCCAGACCGGCAAATAAATGTAGCATAGGACGTTACGCCATTTTGAGGACATGAACGCGGCGCATTATCAGTGACTTTAGCGGCGCGGGCAAAGTGAAATATAGACTTTTTTTGATTTTCTTCCTGTTTAAGTTTTACCTTGTTGGGAGTATTCCTATATCTTTCAATGAGGTACGTAAATCTGTTTTTTTCATGCTGGTGCGACCAGAGTGAAAAATTTACAATTCCCGACAATCGGGATATGAGGAATGTTGTGTGGAAAGGTTTGATGCCATCGTAATCGGCGCCGGAGCGGCGGGAATGTTTTGTGCGGCGCAGGCAGGGCAGGCAGGCTGCCGGGTGCTGCTGCTCGATAATGGCAAAAAGCCCGGGCGCAAGATCCTGATGTCAGGCGGCGGACGCTGCAACTTTACTAACATGTATATCGAACCCGCGGCATATCTCAGCCAAAACCCGCATTTTTGCAAATCCGCGCTGGCGCGCTACACCCAGTGGGACTTTATCGATCTGGTTAGCAAACACGGTATTGCCTGGCATGAGAAAACCCTGGGCCAGCTTTTCTGCGATGATTCCGCCGAGCAAATCGTCAACATGCTGCTGGCGGAGTGTGAAAAGGGCGGCGTACAAATTCGCCTGCGTAGCGAAATTATCAGCGTTGAGAGGGATGATGAGGGCTACATGCTGCAGCTTAACGGCGAGACGATGGCGGCGAACAGGCTGGTGGTGGCCTCCGGCGGGTTATCCATGCCCGGTCTGGGCGCTTCGCCGTTCGGCTATAAGCTTGCCGAGCAGTTTGGCCTGAAGGTACTGCCGACCCGCGCGGGCCTGGTGCCGTTTACCTTGCATAAGCCGCTGCTTGAGCAGCTGCAGGTGCTTTCCGGCGTCTCGGTGCCGTCAACCATCACGGCGGAAAACGGGACCGTATTCCGGGAAAATCTGCTCTTTACCCACCGCGGGCTGTCCGGGCCGGCGGTACTGCAAATTTCCAGCTACTGGCAGCCGGGAGAATTCGTCAGCATCAATCTGCTGCCGGATTGCCATCTTGATGACTTCCTCAACGAACAGCGCGCGGCGCATCCTAATCAGAGCCTGAAAAACACGCTTGCGATGCAGCTGCCGAAACGGTTGGTTGAGTGCCTGCAGCAGCTGGGCCAACTCCCGGATGTCACCCTGAAACAGCTTAACGTCCGCGAGCAGCAGGCGCTGGTTGAGACGCTGACCGCATGGCGCGTCCAGCCGAATGGCACCGAAGGCTATCGTACGGCGGAAGTGACCCTCGGCGGCGTAGATACTAACGAACTCTCTTCGCGCACCATGGAGGCCCGTAAGGTGCCCGGGCTCTACTTTATCGGCGAAGTGATGGACGTTACCGGCTGGCTGGGAGGTTATAACTTCCAGTGGGCATGGGCGTCAGCCTGGGCATGCGCGCAGGCTTTAGCGGAACAGAAATAACCGCCTGCTCTGTATCAGCGGAGCAGGCTTCGACTTATCCGCTGATATTATGCTGCTTTAATTTGCGCCACAGGGTGGTGGGGCTAATACCCAGCATGACCGATGCTCTGGTTCTGTCTCCGTCGGTTTTTTCTATTACGCTGGTAATCAGTTGTTTCTCTTGTTTCTTTAATAGATCGGTTTCATCGGATGAGACGCTCACAGCCGGGGAGTGAGCGAGTTGCTGATGGTCATCGGGTGTAATTTGACTAACCTGGAGTAAAATCTCCTTGTTCACCCTGTCTATATCGAGCAGCACAATGAGTCGGTAGATCACCGCCTGGAGTTCGCGAATATTGCCGGGCCAGCGATAGCTATGTAAAAAATCCACCGCGTCGGGGGTAAAGGTAATTTGCTTATCCTGCTGATGAAGCAAGTGCTGAATTAACAGCATAATATCGCCCGGTCGTTGGCGTAAGGCCGGTAGCGTCAACTCAAGGATATTGATTCTGTAGTACAGATCCTGCCGGAATTCACCGTTGGCGACGAGCTGGCGCAGATCCTTATTGCTGGCGGTGATCAGGCGAAAATCGGCGGTAATAAGCGTATCGCCGCCGAGACGAGAAAACTGCTTTTCCTGCAATACGCGCAGTAGCTTAACCTGTACCGATAGCGGCGCTTCGCTGATTTCATCGATAAACACCGTACCGTTCATCGCCATTTCAAACACCCCAGGTTTGCCGCCCTTCCGCGCGCTGGTAAAGGCGCCGTCGGCATAGCCAAAGAGTTCACTTTCCAGAATGCTCTCGGGGATGGCCGCGCAGTTAATCGCGATAAAAGGACTATGGCCTCTGGCGCTATAGTGGTGAATACTTTGGGCGAAAAGTTCTTTGCCCGTGCCGGTATCACCTAAAATATGAATCGGCAGTTCATGGCGGGCACACAGTTTGGCTTTTTTTATAACATCGAGGATGGCCGGAGACTGACCAATAATATCGTCGAAAGACCAGGTTGTGGAAAAACCGCGCAGCTTACTTTTTTTGTTGACGCTGTTTTGCCAAAGCGTGCTCTCCTGGCTTAGCCCCGTAATAACGGCATAAGATATTTTTCGGTTAGAAAAGTGGCGCACGGAAATATGAATCGTTACGCCGTTGATGTCTATAGCCTGCTCTTTGATGTCTAATTCATTAATAATACTGGCGTAGATCTCTTTAAACGCTTCTTTTTTGAATATTTTATCTCCGGCTTGACATTGGAATAATGCCACGCCGGTAGCGTTGATATTGATAATTTCACCAAGCTGATCGATGCACATAATACCTTCACGCGCCTGATTCAATGCTGAGTGGCTCATGATCAGTTTGCTGTTTTCACGATTAATGTATTTCAATAAACTGTGAGCTTCATTGATGGCCTGCTCAATGGAAATGTTATCAGTATCCCCCATAATAGCATTGAGGTGATATTTTTGAGCCATTTCAGCAACGGTCAGTCCGCCGATTACGGTATGGTAATTATTCTCCGAAAGATTTTTTATAACATTTTCAATATCGTGATGATTATAAACCTGACAAATTTTAAAATCTTCATTGGTCATGTTCTGGTAATGGCGTAAGGCGCTGCAAAACTGCGGGAAACCAACGGCGGCGATTTTTTGCGACTTACTATTCGCTTCTTGTAAGATGCGATAAACGCCATGAAAATCATGGGCTATTTCAATGACGGGGATAGTAATATTGCTACGCAGGAGTGCGGCGGTACCGCCTCGGCTAATAATTATCTTAGTGCCGGATTGAATCATCTCATGGGCTTTGTCGAGAACTTCTGAATAACGAAATTCATACACGGGGATGTCGAGTTTCCTTTCAATAAGGACATTCATGATTCGTTGGGTTATTGTCCTGGAAACTGAAAAGATAACAATTTCATTATTATTCATGCATTATTCTCGCAGAAAGCAGGGTAGGCAAGCCTTAGTATATGATGAGCGCGAGGAGAATCAATGAGTGAAGTCATATTATACGCGATTCAGAATAAAAGCCTTACGCCGATGTAGACGTAAGGCTTAATAATTAGCGATTAGAAGCGCAGGCGGCGGTAGACAATTTGACCATTACACAGGGTAGCGCAGTTATCAATGTAACGGTCGCCTTCAATTTTAACGCCCTGAGTATCTTCAAAAACAATCTTCTCTTTTTGCAGTTTAACAATCGAAATATCAGCAAACGCGCCGGGCGCCAGGGTACCAATTTGTCCCTGCATCTTCATCAGGCGGGCCGGCGTAGCGGTTACCGCGCGAACAATATCGAAGAAGGACATTCCCATGTTGAGATATTTCGACATGACGTGGAGCAGACTGTAGACCTTATCCGTCCGTAAGCTATTTCTTAAAGTGAGATCGGTACTAATGATATCAGGATAGAATCCCTGCGCCATGGCGGTTCTGGCAACGTGAAAATCAAAGTGGGCCACGCCGTTTGAACAGTCGAAGATAACGCCCCGGGACTGGGCCTCTTTTATCGCCGCATAGACCTCGCCTTGTTCATTGAGAATCGAGTGGCCGGTGCCGTGGAAACAGTGCGCGTAAATATCATCGGCATTAAAATAGCGGATCAGTTCATCGGCGCAGAGAAGAGAGTCCGTGACGTGAACGCAAATCGTGGTATCCAGTTTACGCGCCAGGGAGACGGTAGAGAGAAGAGGGTCGCTGGCGTACTGTTTCCCTTTAGCGATATCCTGGCTGTAGCGTAGTTTCAGGCCGAGAATATTGTCTCTGTTGCCATTCAGCGTTTGCGCTATCTTCTCCTCGTTGTAATTTGCCGGATTGGTATTTTCCAGATAACCGGTCGGCCCGCCTCCGAGGGTAGAAAGTCCGACGTTGACCACGTTCAGATAGCTTTTGATTTTCACCATGGCAGGATGAATCACGCTATTGCGAAAAAGCTGATAATTTACCCAGCCGCTGCTGCCGGCATCGACCATACTGGTGACCCCATTAGGCAAGCATACGATATCAGGGTTAACACTGATGGCGGTCCCGCCATGAAAAACATGGCCATGGAAGTCGATTAAGCCAGGCAGTACGATACAACCTGCGGCATCAATAACCGTTTCGGCCTGCAAATCATCAACGGCATTTAAGTCAACGATACGATCGCCGATGATGCCAATATTGCGATTAATATAATCGCGGCTATCAAGATCGGCGACCAGACCGTTTTTAATCAGAATATCCAGTTTCATTTTATGCTCCTGTTAAATGCCGATAAACTTCCAGTAGGGAATACCGATCAGGAAGAAGATTAATACGTTGACCACCACCATGATGGTGCCCAGCATCCAGAATGTTTTTTGCGGCACGTAGCCGCTGGAGAACGTAAATACGCCAGCGCCGTTGCCATAGTGCGTCAGCAATGCGCCATAGCCTGCGGAGAAGGCCAGAGAAAGCGCCACGTACATAGGATGCGCCTGAGTCGTCATTCCCAGGGTAAAAAGTACCGGGTAGAATGAGACCACGAACGCGCTATTAGAGACAAAGAAATAGCGGACAGCAAGGCTGATAAAGACCAGGACGGCAATCGCGCTGATTTCATTCAGGTGCGACAGGTCAAGATAGTTTTTGATAACGTCGACCAGGAAGACATAGAACCCGCCTTTTGATAGCGCAACCGCGCATCCATAAAACGCGCCGTACCAGACGAAGGTCTGCCAGGCCGATTTTTCGCTCACCACGTCGTTCCAGCTCAGGACGCCGAAAAGCAGCAGGCAGGCGAGGAAAGCCAGGCCGACGGGAATAAAGGCGATGCCGGTAATGGAGCCCGTCATCCAGCCGAGTACGCCCAGAATAAAGAATACGATCAACAGCTTCTCTTCGCGCTTTACCGGACCCAGTTCACGCAGGCCTTTTTCAGCAATTTCGTTCACGTTATCAATAACTTTGAGTTCCGGGGCGTAGATTTTATACAGAATCCATGGCGCGAGCAGCAGCACCAGTCCGGCGGGCACAATGGCGGCTTTAAACCAGGTCATCCATTCGAGATTCACTTTCATGATCTCGTTAGCCAGCGAGACGGTAATTGAGTTGGTCGCCATCCCCGTCAGAAACAGGCTGGAGGTTCCCATTGAGACGACGTACATCAGGATGGTCAGATAGGCGCCGATTTTCCGGCTACCGTCGTCGGGCTTCGAGCCCAGCGCTTCGGCGATGTTCCTGAAGATGGGATAGGTGATGCCTCCGGAACGGGACATATTTGAACCTGTTGCCGGGGCCAGTACGGTATCCGTCACCATCATCAGATAGCCCAGGGTGAGGGTATTTTTACCGTAGCGTTTTAGCAGCAGATAGGCGATACGTTTACCCAGACCGGTAATGACAAACGCTTTGCAAATAATAAAGGCGCTGATGATAAACCAGACCATCGGGCTACCAAAACCCGCAAACAGAGGAGCAGGGTCGAGAACCAGAGAGGCAAACCCGAGAATAATCAGCATAATGACCGCATCGGTAAACGGACGTAAAACCAGTCCGCACAGCATCGCCAGATAGATGCCAACCATATGCCAGGTCGGCGCGGCGACGCCTTCCGGGTGCGGTATTATCCAAAATAAAACGGGAAAAAAGATAATGGGCAAGAGTTTTAAATAAAGCATTTTTATTACCTTTGCTTTAAAGCCACGGCCCGTCAGGGCACCGCGGCCTGATATTATTTAATCAAATTAACGATACATGTCGTCGATAAACTCAACGCCTGTCTCATCCAGTGATTTTTTGACCCAAAGGCGATTCGCGGTGCCGTTTTTCGCGGCCTCTACTTTGCTTGCATCGAATTTTGCATAATCTTTGGCTTTATTCAGTACGGCTTCTGCGTCGCCGAGGGGGATAACAATGACGCCATCCGCATCGCCGACGATCAGGTCGCCCGGACAAACCGCGACGCCGCCAACGGCGATCGGCGTGTTCACCTCGCCGGGACCTTGTTTAAACGGGCCTGCGGGGTTGGAGCCGGTGGCGAACAGTGGAAAATCGAGAACCGACAGCGCATCGATGTCACGGATTGGCCCGTCCAGCACGATACCGGCGACTTTCTTCATGCAGTGGGCGTAGGCCACCATGATCTCGCCCATCAGCGCTCGCGAACGGTCGCCTTCGTTGGAGACCACAATCACATCGTTCTCACCCGCCATATCCAGCGCGGCGTGCAGCATCAGGTTATCGCCCGCACGAACTTTTACGGTGATGGCGAAGCCCGCCATAATCGGTTTTTTCGGCGAAGAAATCCGTTTAATCCCGTTACCCAGTACGGCAATACGATTCATGGTGTCAGCAATATTCGCCGCCGGGAGTTGTTCAAATTCTTTCAGAAGATCGACGCTGCAGGCCGGACGTTTTAAAAAAATACGGTTACCAATAGTCATGTTTTTCTCCTTAAAAACCCGGCACCGGCCAGGATGGTTTCTTACCGGATAAGACTTCATCAATGCCAATCGCGGAATGGAGCGAGGCTCTGTCGGTCGCTTCGATAGTGGCGGCGCCAATGTGCGGGGCAATCACGATATTGCTTAGCGAGAAAATCGGATCGTTGGCATCAAACGGCTCTTTCTTTAAGACGTCCACGCCCGCTCCGGCGATAGCGTGGGTGCTCAAGGCGTGATACAGCGCCTTTTCATCAACCAGCTTTCCGCGTGCGGTATTAATGAAGTAGGCGGTGGGCTTCATCATGGAAAACTGTTTCTCACCGACAAAATCGGTGGTTTCCGCGGTCGTCGGGCAGTGCAGAGAAACGAAGTCGCTCTCTTTGAAAATACGGTCAAAATCGTCGGTGAGCTCTACGCCTTCGGGGATCTGCTGCTGGGTTTTATACGGATCGTAGGCGATAACTTTCATATTAAAGCCATGCAGCGCTTTGATTGCCACGCGTGAACCGATATTTCCCACGCCAATCAGGCCCAGCGTTTTACCATCCAGCTCAACTTTTGGTGTGCGCAGTTTTGCCCAGTAATAATCTTCAAGCATCTTTTCCTGTACCAGCTTGAAATTACGCGAGCAGTGCAGCATATAAAATATGGCCAGTTCGGCAACGGACATGCTGTTAGCAATTGGCGCATTTAATACGACTACGCCGTGACGTTTCGCTGACTCCAGATCGACCGTATCGTAACCGGCACCGTGTCGTGCAACGACTTTCAGCTTTTTAGCCGCCTCAAATACGCGATCGGACATTTTTGAAAGGCGTACGATAATACCGTCGCAGTCCCCGATGTCGCGAATGATATCTTCTTCTTCCATCCCTGATCCGTTAATCAGCTGATAACCGCGACTTTCCAGGTATTCTCTCCCTTCAGCCATGATTTCCTGCGGGAGTAAAATTTTGTACGTCATTTAACTATCTCCAGTGTTGATTACGTGGAGGTAATTGCATGGCGTGTGCCATAAATTAATTCAGCAAGTGCGTTTTCTTTAATTGTTTGATAAATATGAATATTTTGTTTTTTGGTTGGCTGGCTTATAGTGATGTCGTTCACATCCGCAGACGCCGCCGCGAGACTGGATATTTAATAATGAAATGGCTGAAATGCATAATTAAATGCGCTAGCGGTCAGCTTCACACTTTATTTTATTTGTAGGGGCGGAGGGGCCGTTTGTACCGATTGACATTGCGTAATGGACAACTTAAAACGTAAGCCAAAGGTTTAAGCAGGAGGAATTTCGGCAATGAATAAATTACAGGTGGAGATATTCATGCTTATGGTTCGGGAGGGGAGTATTCACTTTGCATCGCAGCGGCTGAGTATTGCCCCTTCGCTAATAACAACCAGCATATGTGCGCTAGAAAATGAACTGGGTTTTAACCTGATTACGCGTGGCAGGAATATCAGAAAAGTTATTTTAACGGAGAAAGGGCACGCTTTTTATCGACTTGCACCGGATTTACTGAGATTGCTTAATGCGATTGCTGATATTCGTGCGGGGATAAAACAGCCCGGCAAGACGTGCCCGCCGGGTGCAATAATCAATTCAGGCCAAGAAAATACTGGGCGATTTTAAAATAGATAATTAATCCGGTACCGTCGATGAGGGTGGCGATAAACGGCGCTGACACCACCGCCGGGTCGATGCCGACGCGCTTAAGCGTCAGGGGGATCACCGACGACACCACCGCGCTCCACAGGGTGATGCATACCAGCGTCAGACTGACAATCAGGGTGATCTCCATTCCGATGCCCATCGTCCAGGCGCGCAGGCAGCCCGCCAGGCCGAGCGTGATGGCGATCAGCAGCGAGGTTGAGACCTCTTTGCGGATCACGCGTCCCATATCGCGCAGTCGCACTTCCCCCAGCGCCATCGAACGTACTAGCGTAGAGGTTATCTGCGTTCCGCTGTTTCCGCCGGTACCAATCAGCAGTGGTATGAAAAAGGCCAGCGCGATAGCCGATTCCAGCGCCTCTTCAAAATGCTGTAACACGCTGCTGGTGTAGGCTTCGGCGACAAAGAGCAGCAGCAGCCATACCGAACGTTTTTTCCACAGCGCCCACGGGCTGGTTTCCAGATAGGGCTTTTCCAGCGGCAGCGTCGCCCCCTGGCGCTGAGCATCCTCGGTCACGTCATCTTCCAGCAGATGAGCGATCTCTTTTTCCATCAGGCAGCCGACCAGCTCACCCTTTTCGACCACCGGCACCAGATCGAGCCCGCGCTCGCCGAGTTCGGCGACCACCTGCGGGCGCGGGTCGTCGGGCCTGACGCGAAACAGACAGCTATCCATTAAATAACGGATGGATTGCGCGGTATCGCTCTCCTGCAGCAGCTTTTTAATCGATAAACTGCCGCGCAGTTTTTTTCCGGCGACGACAAAAACCTGGCCGGGGATCTCATCGCTGGCCAGCTGAGAAACGAACAGTTCTCGCGCCTCATGAACGCTGAGATGCTCCGGCAGGGTAATGAAATCGGTACGCATGTACTGGGCAATTGCGTCGCCGTCGAAAGTCGAAGTCGCCTGGTGTGCGGCGCACAGTTGAATGGAAGACATGGTGTAATTCCCTATAAAAAATCACTCATAGGGGCGAACAAGACAGGATGAGCACAAGCAGATCCCTACGTCCTGGTTTTAGCACTGCACAACGTATCTGTCCGACATGAACGCCGTCAGAAGTTACCTTGGCAACACCTTGATTCGATGGAAGCCTGTATTTCCCTGAGTGGTCTCTCTCGATACCAACAGGGCGGTAACTTATGTTTATGCAGGAGCCTCGCCATAACGAGATCGTTAAATGAGACGTGATTATTAGCGAAGTGAAATAATTAACCAAACGTATAATTCATATCGTTTATTAATGGTTGAGAAAAACCGCTGGTTTTCGCGATAGGGGAGGTAGCAGGAGCGGGTTGTCTTAGCATGCACTTGTTAGTGGCAAACTATAATGATCGATGAATAAGTCAAGCAGGCTGTTATCAGCGCATTGATTAGTTGAAAAATCAGAGGTGACACATCCTATAAGCGATATTGTAAGAGGAAATCTATTATGTTGAAAAACAGGGTTAATCTCCAGGTTATTATCTGGACTACGCTGATTGGGGGCTTTATTAGCTCCCTGGTTAAGTCGGGAACGGAGGCCAATATGCCGCCTCGCGTGGCGGGAGAAATATCGCCTCCGGCGGCGCATATCGACGCCTGGCTTGGCTGGCTCGGTATTAATTCACACTCGCTGGACTACGTTTACCAGGGAGTGACGATCCCCGGCGCCGTCATGCTTTATCACTGGTTATTCAGTTTTGCTTTCGCCTTTCTTTATGTCTTTATTTCCGCGTACTGGCCAAAGATTCGGCTCTGGTACGGCGCGGCCTATGGTCTGATTATTACTCTCGTTATGCACGGCTTTCTCATTCCCGCGTTGGGCTTCAGGCACCCGGCCTATTTAAACGGGGAAACCGGATGGCTGTGGAACCTGAACGGCTACGAGCTGTGGAGCGAAACCCTCGGTCATATTTGCTGGTCGTTTTCGATTGAAATCAGCATGATTGCCGTTCTTGCCCTGCTGGCAAAACCGCTACGAGGCGCATGGGCTAACGAGCCAGCATGATAGCGTTAGCCCCACTCGCGAGTTAAAAAGCCGTTTATCCCCGCGCACAGTTTATGAGTGGGGGGATTCTTTCTCCGTCGGCAGGCACTGCAAATGGCCGTGGCGCACGCCGCGCTGGGCGATAACGTCATCGGCAAAATGCTGAACGTCGCCCATATCCCCCTTCAGCACGGCAATTTCCAGACAATCGTCGTGATTAATATGCACATGCAGAGTAGCGACGGAGAGATCGTGGTGGTGATGTTGGGTGGAGACTAAACGGCTGGCGAGATCGCGTTTCTCATGTTCATAGACGTAAGAGAGCACCGCGAAGCCCTGGGTACCGTGCTCCTGAGCGGCCTCCTGGGCCAGCGCGCCGCGCAGAATATCGCGGATCGCTTCGGAACGGTTGTTGTAGCCACGGCGCTGGCTCAGGCTATCCAGCGTATCGAGTAAATCGTCATCGAGAGTAATGGTAATTCGTTGCATCTGGCTTAAACCTTATTTCGGCGCACGGGAAAGGCGGGAAGTACCGCATTTTGTAACACGCGACCGGCGTCAGAGGAAAAAGTTAATGCCTCGCCCACGGTTTGTATCTCCACGATTTTCCCCTCATCCATCACCATCACCCGCTGGCAAAAGCGCTCAACCAGGCGTAAATCGTGGGTGATAAAAAGACAGGCGGTGCCGAACTGCTGCTGGAGCTTTTTGAGCAGACGAATAACGCTCGCCTGGATCACGAGGTCGAGGTTAGAAACCGCCTCATCCAGGATCAGCAGCTTCGGTTCTACCGTCAGCGCCCGCGCCAGGCAGATGCGCTGTAGCTGCCCGCCGCTCAGCTGCGGGGGGCGCTTATTCAGCACGCTATCGTCGAGATCCACCGCCCTGAGCATTTCGCTGGCCCGGGCCAGCTGCTCCGCTTTCGTCAACGATAGCAGGTGACGCATAGGCTCGCGCAGAATCTCGCGTACGGTTTTACGCGGATTGACCGCGCTGATGGCGTCCTGAAACACCATCTGAATATCCCGACGGAACGCCTTTTGTTTAGCGCGATTGAGCCGGGAGAGCGGCTCTCCCCGCCAGCAGATGCGACCCTGCGTTGGGGATTCCAGGCCGACGAGCAGGCGCGCCAGCGTGCTTTTGCCGCAGCCGCTACGCCCCAGCAGGGCCACGGTTTCACCGCTTTTCAGCGCTAAAGAGACCTCTGTTAGCACCTTTAAGTCCGGGTAGTGATGGGTAATTGTCGAGGCGGTCAGTAATGTCATCAGCTTAGCTCCAGACCATAAAGGGCGAGATGCGCCGCCACCAGCCCGCGGGTGATGTCGTGTCGCGGGGCGCGAAACAGAGATTCCACATCGCCCTGTTCCACAATGCTGCCGCTATCCATTACCGCGACATCGTCCGCCAGCCTGGCCACCACCCCCATATCATGCGTCACCAGCAGCATGCCGGGGCCGCGGTTTTGCATAATACTTACCAGCAGATCGAGAATGCGTGCCTGGACCACCGCGTCCAGATCGGTGGTGGGTTCGTCGGCAACGATAAAGGGCGCATCGCACAGCAACGCCATAGCAATCATCATTCGCTGCAGCATGCCGCCGCTCATCTCAAACGGGTATAGCTTGAGCACGCGCGGCGCGTTCTCCAGCCCGACGGCTTCCAGCGCCGCAATAAGCGTGGCGTCGTCTGAGGCTTTATCCAGGGCCCGGCAGGTTTCCCGGACGTGATCGGCCATTGTTCGCAGCGGATTAAAAGCGCTGCGCGGATTCTGCATAATGGTGGCGATTTTGCTGCCGCGTAGCGCACAGGGAGAAACCGGCTGGCCGTCGGCAAGGATTATCCCCGCCGTCTGGCGTACGCCGGGAGGCAAAATGCCCAGCGCCGCGGCGCAGGTCAGGGATTTGCCGCTGCCGCTGCCGCCAACCAGCGCCAGCACGCGTCCGCGTTTGATCGTCAAAGAAACGCCGTGCACCAGCGGACGCTCGGCCCGTAAGGCGATGTTTTGCAGTTCAATTTGTTGCGGCATCAGTGGGTATGCTCCGTAACCAGATGAGGGTCCAGACGATCGCGCAGCGCGTCACCCACCATGTTAAAGGCCATCACGGTGATAAACAGCGCCAGCCCCGGCCAGAACATTTGCAGCGGCTGGGTCCAGATATACTGGCGCGCGTCGTTAATCATCACCCCCCATTCGGCGGTGGGCGCGGTGACGCCGAGGCCAAGGAACGACATCCCGGCGACGTGCAGCATCATGTGACCAATATCCAGCGTCGCCAGTACCAGCAGAGACGGAATCACGGCACCGGCCAGATGGTCGATAAACACCCGAACATGGCCCGCGCCGGAAAGCCGGGAAGCGAGCACAAATTCGCGCTGGCGCAGGGAGAGGGTCAGGCTGCGCACCATCCGTGCGTACCACGCCCAGTGCGACAGGGCGATGGCGATAATCACATTGGTCAGCCCGGTTCCCAGCACGCCGACCATAAAGAAAGAGAGGATCGAGGTCGGGAAAGTCATAAACATATCCGCGATGCGCATGGTGACCTGATCGACGCGACCGCCGATAAGCCCCGCGCTGCCGCCGACGATCAATCCCAGCGCCAGCACCAGCAGCAGGCAGGCCATCACCGAGCCAAGCGATATGCGGGTTGCCGCCAGCAATCGCGAGAAGATATCGCGGCCCAGATGATCGGTGCCCAGCCAGTGCTGGCTATCAGGTGCCAGCAGGCGCGAAGGCAGATCGATCGCCTGCGGATCGTAAGGCAGCCACCACTGGCTGGTGAGCGCAACGACCGCCAGCAGGGCGATGATGAGTAAAGAGAGGCGAACAGACCCGCGCGAAGAGAGGAAAAAGTTCACGAACGCGCTCCTTCATGGCGACGAATGCGCGGATCCAGCGCGGCATTCAACAGGTCAACCATCAGGTTACAGACCACAAAAACAATCACCATCATCAGCGTAAAGCACTGAATGACCGGATAGTCGCGGTTAAATATCGCCGAGACGGCGTAGCGCCCCACGCCGGGCCAGGCAAAGATATTCTCGATAATCATCGTGCCGCCAATCAGCTCGCCGATATGCATTCCTACGGCGGTGATCATCGGCAGCGAAGCGTTACGCAAAATATGGCGACGTTCGGTTTGTTTCTCGTTCAGACCGCGCAGTCTGGCCCAGGTCACATGGCGCTGCCCGGCGACCTCCAGCATACTGGCGCGCAGCAGACGAGCGTTGATCGCCAGCGACATAAAGGCAATCGACACCGCCGGTAGAATGATGTGCTGCCAGCCGCCATAGCCCATCGCAGGCAACCATTGCAGGTAAACCGAAAAGAACATCACCAGCAGAAAGGCAAGCCAGAAGTTGGGCATCGACACGCCAAGAAAGGCGATAACCCGCACAATAAAATCCGGCAGGCGGTCACGATGCCGCGCCGCCCAAATACCGAGCGGTACGGAGGTGAGGAGAATCAACACCAGCGCAGCCCCCGCCAGCTGTAGCGTGGCGGGCAGGAAGTTCAGCATGTCATCCAGCACCGGACGCTGGGTGGCGAACGAGATGCCAAAATCCAGATGCAGCGCCTGCCACAGCCAGTTGCCGTACTGGACGATAAGCGGCTGATCCAGTCCCAGCATCACGCGGGTAGAGGCGACCATCTCTGGCGTTGGCGGCAGGTTCGACAGTCGCAAATAGTCGAGCGCCGGGTCGCCGGTACCCAGGCGCAGCATGAGGAAGATAATCACCGAGGCGGCGAAGATCATCGGGATCAGCAGCGAGATCCGCCGTAGCGCGTAACGTAGCATTAGGGTTTCACCGGTTTAATCTGTTCAAACGGAATTTCAGACGCAATTGGCGCGTAAGGAATAGCACCCAGCTCCGGTCTGGCGACCACCATCGTCGAGACATAGCTGATAGGCAGATAAACCGCGTCATTGTGCAGACGGGTCAAAATGTCGCGGTACAACGCCTGACGGTGGGGTTCGTCGGTGGTTTCCAGCACCTCGCTAATCTCTTTATCGATCAGCGGCTTGTCGGCTAAACCCTGCTGCGCCTGAAAATCGGCGTGCGACGGCACGCGCATCGAACTCATAAAGGCGTGCGGATCGTACGGCGCCCCCCAGGTGCGGTTGAAAATCATGCCGAAGCGACCATCGCGCTGGCGGGCATAAATACTGCTCTCTTCCTCGCCGACCAGCGCCACGTCCACGCCAATCTGCCGCATATCGGCCTGAATGATTTCCGCCATCGACTTGCTCAGGGCGTCAGTGCCAATGAACGACAGTTCAACGCGCAGCGGCTGGCCGTTTTTCTCGCGAATCTCTTTTCCCGCAGGCAGTAGCCAGCCCGCTTTTTCCAGCAACGCTTTCGCCTGCTGCGGATCGTACCGGCGCGGCGTCAGGCCAATGTCGGCATAAGGCACGGTGGGGGCAAACAGCGTATCAGCAACCTGCTGCGTGCCGTACAGAGCGTTATCAATCAGCGATTTTTTATTCACCGCGTAGTTCAGCGCTTCACGCACCAACAGCTCACTGGTGGGCGCTTTGGCGGAATTTAGCGCCAGCATCACCGTCTCTATTGGCCGGGAAAGCTGGGTATGGTATGCCGGGTTCTGGCTAAAGCGCGCGAAGGTGTCGAGCGGCAGCAGCCCTTCGTTACCGTACAGTAGGTCGATATCTCCGGTTTCAAAAGCTACAGCGCGGGTCGTCGGGTCCGGGATCACCTTGACGGTAATCTTTTCAATTTGCGGCTTTTCCCCCCAGTAGCGCTCGTTACGCACCAGCACATCGTACTGATTGAGTTTTGATGCCTTCAGTACCCAAGGGCCGGTGCCAATCGGCGCTTTAATGCCGTGCAGGGTCTCATTGTCTTTAAACTGCGACGGGGCGATAAAGCGGAAAGGGCGCGGCAGGGCCAGCTCTTGCAGGAACGGGTAATACGCGCTTTTCAGGGTGATTTGCAGTTGGTTTTGGCTGAGCGCTTTGACATCGACAATCTGATTGACCAGCTCCAGCCAGGCGTGGCGCTGGCGGTTATCGAGCACCACGCGGAAGTTCTCCGCGGCGGCATGGGCGTCAAACGCTTCGCCGTTGGAAAATGTCACATCATCGCGCAGGGTGAAAATCCAGACTTTGCCGTCCGCCGATTGGGTCCAGCTTTTGGCCAGCCAGGGTTTTACCGAACCATCCGCCTGATACTTTACCAGTGGCTCATAGACCATGCTCTGGGCGAACATCTGGTTGGGCGTGTAGAGGTGAGGATTAAGCGGCCCCACGTTGACCGGCCATGCGGTGGTGAGTTCATTGGGCGCGGCGCAGGCCAGCAACGGAGCGCAGGCGAATAGCGCCAGCAGGGTGGTGCGGATGATAGACAAAGCATTTTCTCAGCGACAGGAAAGTATGACGATTTTAATAATTCATCATACTTTCGACGTAAGCTGGATCAATATAGGGGCTGAAAGTATAAGAAAATGATATGTCTATTTCTGCTGTATGAGATTGTGAACCCGCCTGCAGCCTGGCTAAGCGTAGCGCAAGCCTTGAAGCATCAGCTTCGGGATCAGAGCGCAGCGTGGCAGAATTTCCCGGAGGCGATGCTGCGCATCTGTCCGGGCTATCAGACCCTCAGGGGGTTCTGAACAGATCCAGCAGCGTGGCGACCTGCTCATCAATGGGCGTTAAAACACGCTTAACGATCAAATGCAGCGGCGTGGCGCGCCGCGCGCCGTGTCCCAGCGGCAGCATCTTCAGCACTCCTTGCTGTAGCTGAGGGCGAATACGCTCCTCCGGCAGCCAGCCGAAACCGACCTGGTACAGCACCGCATCAATGGCGGCATCAATGGTGGAAAAGGTCCATGCATCGCGGGAGGATTGCGGGTCGTTGCTGCGATCGGCGATGCGCACCAGCGGCCAGGGGGCCAGCGCGTTATCATCCAGCGGTCCCTGAAGCGCGGAGAGCGGATGCTCGCGATGGGCGACGGCGACAAAATCAATATTCATCAGCCATTCTCCGCGGCCGGTAATATCCTGGCGGCGGGTCAGCACCATCACGTCCGCCTCGCTGCGGGCCGGATGTTCCTCTTCAACGTTTTCCAGCACTTCGGTCAGCCTGACCTGGGTCTGCGGATAGCGCTGTTGAAACTGGCGCAGAATGGCGAACAGCCGCTCGCGCGGAAAAATGCTGTCGACCACCAGGTCCAGTCGGGTTCGCGTGCCATCGCGCAGGGTGGCGGCATGGGTTTCGACGTAAGCGAAGGCCTGCAGCAGCGGTTTAACCTGGCCAAGCAGCAGCTCACCCGCCGGGGTCAGCACCGCGCGACGGCCCGATGGCGTGAGTAGCGTGACGCCGAGGCGCTCCTGCAGCAGCGCGAGATTATAGCTCACCGACGACTGACTGCGGTGGGTCTCTTCCGCCGCCTTCGCGAAGCTACCCAGTTCGACCACCTTTTCCAGCAGCGCCCATTGTTCCAGCGTAGTCTTGTGCATGATTCATCTAAAAAGTGAATGAGTTTAATCCAAACATAGCGTTATTCATCCATTTTTTAAAGCAGTATGCTTGTTCTCAACAAATAGAGGAGAACAAATTATGAGCACATTCGACAAACATGACCTGAGCGGTTTTATCGGTAAACATCTGGTTTATACCTATGATAATGGCTGGAACTACGAAATTTACGTGAAAAACGCCACCACTCTGGATTACCGCATTCACAGCGGCATCGTCGCGAATCGTTGGGTGAAAGATCAACAGGCTTACATCGTTCGCGTTGGTGAAAGCATCTACAAAATTTCCTGGACCGAACCGACCGGTACCGACGTCAGCCTGATCGTAAACCTCGGCGACAAACTGTTCCACGGCACTATCTTTTTCCCACGCTGGGTGATGAATAATCCGGAAAAAACCGTCTGCTTCCAGAACGATCATATCCCGCTGATGGTTTCCTACCGTGAAGCCGGCCCGGCGTATCCGACGGAGGTGATTGATGAGTTTGCCACCATCACTTTTGTGCGCGATTGCGGCGCGGATAATGACGAAGTGATTAATTGCCCGGCTAATGAATTGCCTGAAAATTTTCCTGGCAATCTGTAATAATTTTGAAATAGTTTAGTGATTCGACTGGATTTTTTATATTTGGTCATCCATGTTTAAAAATGGCTAATTGAAAAGTGGTTTAACCTCCGTTTACTTTTCCCCACTGCGTTCCCGCTATTTCGCCATATGGCGGGAACGCTACACATCCCTTTCTTACGCTGAATTTTTTCCTACCTGATTGAATTTAAACATAATTATCATTATAAATTAATTAATATTAATTTCTTAATATTATCCTAAGCAAACCTGTCTAGATTTAATAACATCTGAATACAAAGTAATGAAACGCGGCATCGGGCTGATTTGCTTTCATTTTCATTTTGTTTAAGTCAGCAGGTGCAGGATATTTCTTATCGACCCCGTGTTTAGTCGGGTCATTTATAGAACAGGAAAATGATGAGCGATTTTTTGCCGTTTTCGCGCCCGTCGATGGGCGACGCAGAGCTGGCTGCGCTGCGTGAAGTTTTGCAATCCGGCTGGATCACCACCGGACCGAAAAATCAGGCGCTGGAAGAAGCGTTTTGCGCATTAACCGGCAACCGTCACGCCATCGCCGTCAGTTCGGCGACCGGCGGCATGCACGTTACGCTGATGGCGCTGGGTATCAGCGCCGGCGATGAAGTGATCACCCCTTCGCAGACCTGGGTCTCCACGCTGAACATGATCTGCCTGCTCGGCGCAACGCCGGTGATGATCGATGTCGATCCCGAGAACCTGATGATTACTCCCGAAGCGGTTGAAGCGGCGATCACTCCACGGACCAAGGCGATCGTCCCGGTGCACTATGCGGGCGCGCCGGTGGATATCGACGCCATTCGCGCGATTGCCGAGCGTCACGGTATTCCGGTGATTGAAGATGCTGCCCATGCGGCAGGGACGTACTACAAAGGCCGTCACGTCGGCTGGCGCGGCACCGCCATTTTCTCATTCCATGCGATCAAAAATATGACCTGCGCCGAAGGCGGGCTGGTTGTAACCGACGATGATGAACTGGCCGCACGTATTCGCAGCCTGAAGTTCCACGGCCTCGGCGTAGATGCTTATGATCGGCAGACCCTGGGCCGCGCCCCGCAGGCGGAGGTGATTTCGCCGGGCTTTAAATACAATCTGGCGGATATCAACGCCGCGCTGGCGCTGGTGCAGCTGGACAAGCTTGCCGCCGCCAATCAGCGCCGTGCCGCCATTGCGCAACGCTATCTCCGCGAGCTGGCGGATACGCCTTTCAGGCCGCTGGCGGTGCCGTCATGGGAGCATCAGCACGCCTGGCACCTGTTTATTATCCGCGTTGATGAAGCCGCCTGCGGTATCAGCCGCGATGCCCTGATGGAAAAACTGAAGGCCATGGGCATTGGCACCGGTCTGCACTTCCGCGCCGCGCATACGCAAAAGTATTACCGCGAGCGTTTCCCCGACGTTTCATTACCGCATACGGAATGGAACAGCGCGCGCATTTGTTCCATCCCGTTGTTCCCGGATATGACCGACGACGATGTCACTCGGGTCATTTCCGCACTGCACCAGCTGTCAGGACGTTGATATGTTTAGCTATCCTCCCGTGAAAAAGGTCTCGGTCGTTATTCCTGTCTATAACGAGCAGGAGAGCCTGCCGGAGCTTATCCGCCGTACCGATACCGCCTGCGCGACGCTCGGTCGGCAGTATGAAATTCTGCTGGTCGACGACGGCAGCAGCGATGACTCGGCGCGAATGCTGACCGAAGCCGCTGAAGCCGAAGGCAGCCATGTAGTGGCGGTACTGTTGAACCGCAACTACGGCCAGCACTCGGCAATTATGGCGGGTTTTAGCCACGTCACCGGCGACCTGATCATCACCCTCGATGCTGACCTGCAAAACCCGCCGGAAGAGATCCCGCGCCTGGTGGAGAAGGCCGACGAAGGCTACGACGTTGTCGGTACCGTGCGTCAGAATCGCCAGGATACCTGGTTCCGTAAAAGCGCCTCCAGGATGATCAATCGTCTGATTCAGCGCACCACCGGTAAAGCGATGGGCGATTACGGCTGCATGCTGCGCGCCTATCGCCGCCATATTATCGACGCGATGCTTAACTGCCATGAGCGCAGTACCTTTATCCCGATTCTGGCGAATACTTTTGCCCGTCGCGCGGTGGAGATCCCGGTGATGCACGCCGAGCGCGAGTTCGGTGATTCCAAATACAGTTTTATGCGTCTGATTAACCTGATGTATGACCTGGTGACCTGCCTCACTACCACGCCGCTGCGCCTGCTGAGCCTGTTCGGCAGCGCCATCGCTCTGCTGGGCTTCGCCTTCGGTCTGCTGCTGGTGGTGCTGCGCCTGGTATTTGGCCCGCAGTGGGCGGCGGAAGGGGTGTTCATGCTGTTCGCGGTGCTGTTTATGTTTATCGGCGCCCAGTTCGTCGGTATGGGTCTGCTCGGGGAGTATATCGGCCGTATCTATAACGACGTTCGCGCCCGTCCCCGCTACTTTATTCAACGTGTTGTTCGCCAGCCGGAAACGGCATCTCAAGAGGAAGATCGTTCATGAAAGCCGTAGTCTTCGCTTATCACGATATGGGTTGTGCAGGTATTCAGTCTCTGCTGGATGCCGGTTATGACATCGCCGCCATTTTTACCCATCCGGATAACCCTGGCGAAAACCATTTCTTTGGCTCCGTGGCGCGCATTGCCGCGGAACAAGGTATTCCGGTATGGGCGCCGGAAGATGTGAATCATCCGCTGTGGATCGAACGTCTCCGTGAGATAAAACCGGACGTGCTGTTCTCGTTCTATTACCGCAATCTGCTGTGCGAGGACATTCTGAATATCGCGCCGCAGGGGGCTTTTAACCTGCATGGTTCCCTGCTGCCGAAATACCGCGGCCGCGCGCCGCTGAACTGGGTGCTGGTCAACGGCGAAAGCGAAACTGGCGTGACGCTGCACCGCATGGTGAGCCGCGCCGATGCCGGGAATATCGTAGCGCAGAAAAGCGTAGCCATCGGCGAGGATGAGGCGGCGCTGGCCCTGCATCGTAAACTCTGCGCTGCGGCGTCGGACCTGCTGGCTCAGGCGCTGCCCGCGATCCGCGATGGCAAAATCGAAGAGCGCGCGCAGGATGAAAGCCAGGCGACTTGGGTCGGTCGCCGCACGCCGGAAGACGGTCGCCTCGACTGGGATCACTCCGCCCGGAGCCTGCATAATCTTGTGCGCGCGGTTTCCGATCCATGGCCGGGCGCGTTCGGCTATGCTGGCGCGAACAAGTTTATCGTCTGGAAGTCCCGCGTACGTGACGATCTACCCGCCGCCAAAGCGGGGACCGTGCTTTCCGTCACGCCGCTGGTCGTCGCCTGTCAGGAAGGGGCATTAGAAATCGTCACCGGGCAGACCGAGCGCGGCGTTTATATGCAGGGTACGCAGCTGGCGCAGGCGCTGGGGCTGGTAGCCGGAGCGGTGCTGAGCAGCAAACCGGTCGTGGCGATTAAGCGGCGCACCCGCGTGCTGATCCTCGGGGTGAATGGTTTTATCGGCAACCACCTGACCGAGCGTCTGCTGCAGGACGACAACTACGAGATTTACGGACTGGACATTGGCTCAGACGCCATCAGCCGCTTCCTCGACAACCCGCGTTTCCACTTCGTTGAGGGCGATATCAGCATCCACTCCGAGTGGATCGAGTATCACATCAAGAAGTGCGATGTGGTCCTGCCGCTGGTGGCGATTGCCACGCCAATCGAATATACCCGTAACCCGCTGCGCGTGTTTGAGCTGGATTTCGAAGAGAACCTGAAGATTATCCGCGACTGCGTGAAGTACGATAAGCGCATCATTTTCCCGTCGACCTCCGAAGTGTACGGCATGTGCACCGACAACAATTTCGATGAAGATGCCTCTAATCTGGTCGTCGGGCCGATTAACAAACAGCGCTGGATCTACTCGGTCTCCAAGCAGCTGCTGGATCGCGTGATCTGGGCCTACGGCGATAAGAACGGCCTGAAGTTTACCCTGTTCCGTCCGTTCAACTGGATGGGGCCGCGCCTTGATAACCTGAACGCCGCGCGTATCGGCAGCTCTCGCGCCATTACCCAACTGATCCTCAACCTGGTAGAAGGCTCGCCGATCAAGCTGATTGAAGGCGGGAAACAGAAGCGCTGCTTCACCGATATCAGCGACGGTATCGAAGCGCTGTTCCGCATCATTGAGAACAAAGACGGCCGCTGCGACGGGCAGATCATCAACATCGGTAACCCGGATAACGAAGCGAGCATCAAAGAGCTGGCGGAAATGCTGCTGGCCTGCTTTGAACGTCATCCGCTGCGCGACCGTTTCCCGCCGTTTGCCGGTTTCCGCGAAGTGGAAAGCAGCGATTATTACGGGAAGGGTTATCAGGACGTCGAGCACCGTAAACCCAGCATTCGCAACGCGAAACGCTGCCTGAACTGGGTGCCGACGGTCGAAATGGAAGAGACCGTGGAACATACCCTGGACTTCTTCCTGCGCACGGTTGAATTGACGGACAACGGCAAATCATGAAACAGGTCGGCTTACGCATAGATGTCGATACCTTTCGCGGCACGCGGGACGGGGTCCCGCGGCTGCTGGCTCTGCTGAGCCAGCACGGGATTCAGGCAAGCTTCTTTTTCAGCGTCGGGCCGGACAATATGGGGCGTCATTTATGGCGCCTGATAAAACCGAAATTTCTGTGGAAGATGCTGCGCTCAAAGGCCGCTTCGCTGTACGGCTGGGATATCCTGCTGGCAGGTACCGCCTGGCCAGGGCGCAGGATCGGCGCGGGCAATGAAGAGGTTATCCGCGCCGCCGCGCAGGAGCATGAAGTCGGTCTGCACGCCTGGGATCACTATAGCTGGCAAACGTGGAGCGGAGTCTGGCCGCAGGAGAAGTTGACGCTGGAGGTGGAGCGCGGGCTGCTGGAGCTGGAGCGGATCATCGGTCGTCCGGTGACCTGCTCCGCCGTTGCCGGCTGGCGTGCCGATCAGCGGGTCATTAAAGCCAAAGAGGCGTTTGATTTCCTCTACAACAGCGACTGCCGGGGAACCGCCCCTTTTCTGCCGCAGCTCGGTCACGGCGCTTCCGGGACCGTGCAAATACCGGTTACCTTACCCACCTGGGATGAAGTGGTCGGCAGCGCGGTCGATATTGCGGGCTTCAATCGCTATCTGCTGGATTGCATCCACCGCGATAAGGGCACCCCGGTCTATACCATCCACGCTGAAGTGGAAGGGATCGCCTTTGCGCAACAGTTTGACGAGCTGCTGACCATGGCCGCTCAGCAAGAGATCCGTTTTTGCCCGCTAAGCCAGCTGCTGCCCGCCGATTTTAGCGCGCTGCCGCGAGGCAAGGTGGTTCGTGGTGAATTAGCTGGCCGGGAAGGCTGGCTTGGGCGTGAACAATTACTGAATTCGGGTGTTTGATGAAAAGCATTCGCTACGGCGCCTCTCTGGTCGCCCTTTTTGTCCTCTACTATTTACTCCCCCTCAACTTCCGCCTGCTGTGGCAACCGGATGAAACCCGCTACGCGGAGATCAGCCGCGAAATGCTGGCGACCGGCGACTGGGTGGTGCCGCACTTCCTCGGTCTGCGCTACTTTGAGAAGCCGATTGCCGGCTACTGGATCAACAGCATCGGCCAGTGGCTATTCGGTCATAATAATTTTGCCGTCCGCTTTGGGGTGGTGTTCTCCATTACCGTCACCGCCCTGCTGGTGGCCTGGCTTGCATGGCGTATTTTCCGCGATAAACGCCTGGCGATTTTGTCGCCAGTGATATTCCTGACCGCGCTGCTGGTCTACGGTATCGGCACCTATGCGGTGCTCGACCCGATGATTACCATGTGGCTGGCGCTGGCAATGTGCAGCTTCTGGGGTGCGGCGCAGGCTCAAAGCCACAGCGGTAAAATCTTCGGCTACGTCTTGCTGGGCGTGGCCTGCGGGATGGGGGTGATGACCAAAGGCTTCCTCGCGCTGGCGGTGCCGGTGGTTGGAGTGCTGCCATGGGTCATTGCGCGTAAACGCTGGCGTGAAGTGCTGACTTACGGCTGGCTGGCGGTGGGCGTCTGCGCGCTGGTGGTTCTGCCGTGGGGGCTGGCCATCGCCAAACGAGAGCCGGACTTCTGGCGCTACTTCTTCTGGGTTGAACATATCCAGCGTTTCGCGGAAAAAGATGCCCAGCATAAAGCGCCGTTCTGGTACTACATCCCATTCCTGATTGCCGGAAGCCTGCCGTGGCTGGCGCTGCTGCCGGGAGCGCTCAAGCGCGGCTGGACCGAGCGCGACGAGTCGCGCGGGGCGCTCTATTTGCTCGGATGGGTGGCGATGCCGTTTCTGTTCTTCAGCATTGCTAAGGGTAAGCTTCCGACCTACATCCTGCCGTGTTTCGCGCCGCTGTCGATTCTGATGGCGCGCTACGCGCTGGATGCGGCAAAGGCGGGGGCGAAAGCGCTGAAAATTAACGGCGCGATCAACCTGGCTTTTGGCCTGATTGGTCTGGTAGCGGTGCTGGTGGTTTCGCCGTGGGGCTTTATGCACAAGCCGGTATGGAGCCATATTGAGCTGTATAAATGCCTGCTGGCGGCGCTAATATTCGGCTGTTGGGCGCTGATGGGATGGCTGGCGATGAAGAATAACGGTCGCCGCTGGACGCTTGCCGCGTGCTGCCCGCTGGGGTTGGCGCTGCTGGTGGGTTTCGCGATTCCCGACCGGGTTATCGACAGCAAGCAGCCGCAGTTTATGGTGGATATCGTGAGCGAATCGTTGACGCCGAGCCGCTACGTGTTGACCAATAACGTCGGTATTGCCGGCGGACTGTCCTGGGAGCTCAAGCGCAGCGATATTATCCTGTTCGACAAGCAGGGCGAGCTGAAATATGGTCTCTCCTGGCCGGATGCGCAGCACCAGTTTGTCGATAAGGCGCAATTTGCTGACTGGTTAACGGCGCACCGCCAGCAGGGGCCGATCTCGTTGGTTCTGCTGATGGATAAAGGAGAGAGTATGGCCGATCTACCGCTACCGAAACCGGATAGCTCTTATGAGCTGGGGCGGGTAGTGTTTATCCAGTACCTGCCGCAATGAGCGTGTGGATCTGTCTGGTTTTCGCCAGCCTGCTGAGCTGCGCCGGACAGCTGTGCCAGAAACAGGCGACCCGCCCGTCCAAATCCGGGTGGCGCGGGCACCATATTCTTGGCTGGCTGGGGCTGGCGCTGCTCTCTCTGGGCTGTAGCATGCTGCTGTGGCTTAGCGTGCTGCAGTCGATTCCGGTCAGCATCGCCTACCCTATGCTGAGCCTGAACTTTGTCTGGGTGACGCTGGCAGCATGGGGGATCTGGCGCGAGCCGGTCG
This sequence comes from Klebsiella sp. CN_Kp100, assembly GCF_040065315.1. Lineage (NCBI taxonomy): Bacteria > Pseudomonadati > Pseudomonadota > Gammaproteobacteria > Enterobacterales > Enterobacteriaceae > Klebsiella > Klebsiella sp. CN_Kp100. The sequence goes on along the minus strand of NZ_JBEAIJ010000034.1, from coordinate 19,853 downwards.
CACGCCGCCACTGGTTTGGCGTGGCGCTTATCGTCGTTGGGATCGTTATTCTGGGGAGCCGCATCTGATGGGCTTAAACTGGGCGTTATTCAGCGTCGGACTGGTGAGCGGCGCGCAGCTGCTGCTGCGCAGCGCGATGGTCGAGCTGCCGCCGCTGACGGATCTATTTACCTTCCTCAACCATCTGCTGCATCTGCGGGCGGGCACCTTTGGCCTGGCGTTTGGTCTTTTGGGCTACCTGCTGTCGATGGTCTGCTGGTACTTTGCCCTGCATCAGCTGCCGCTGGCGAAAGCCTACGCGCTGCTGAGCCTGAGCTACATTCTGGTCTGGGCCGCCGCCATCTGGCTCCCCGGCTGGCATGAACCTTTCCACTGGCAATCGCTGCTGGGCGTGCTGCTGATTGTCGCCGGGGTGCTGACGATCTTCTGGCCGGTGAAGCGGCAGGGCTAGCCCGGCAGCCTGCTTTTCGGGCGTCCGGGCCCGAGCAGGATGGCTAACTTACTGCCGCCTTTAGTGGTTTCCATCCATATTTTACAGACGCTGGTTAACGGCACCGACAGCAGCATTCCCACCGGGCCAAGCAGCCACCCCCAGACCAGCAATGAGAGGAAAACTACCAGCGTAGACATGCCCAACCGGTGGCCCATCATGCGCGGTTCGAGAATATTGCCGATAATCATATGCACGACTAAAAAGAGCGCGCCAACCAGCAGGCATTCGTAATAACCGTTAAAAAGTAACGCCTGGATCATTGGCGGGACGGCGGAAATCACCGAGCCAATGTTAGGCACATAGTTCAGCAGAAAAGCCAACACGCCCCACATCAGCGCAAACTGAACCCCCATCAGCATCAGTCCTAACCAGATAATCCCCCCTGTCCACAGGCTGAGCAGCGTTTTCAGCGCCAGATAATGCGAGACGCCTTTTAACGCCCGGTGAAGACCGGCGATATGGATTTGCGGGTTGTTCAGTGCAAAGCGGAGTTTATAGGGGACATGACGGACTTCAAACAGCATAAAGACCACGGTCATGACCAGTAAAATAACGCTGGCCATGGCGCCAGAGAGGCCAGTCATCAGGACGGTAGTGAATGTCATTAACTTGTCGGAGTCCATGCGTTGCAGCATACGTTCCGGGGACATGTGAATATGCAAAAACGGCAGCGCCTCCTGCAGGCGCAGGACTTTCGCCGTCAGCTCCTTATTATACTTTGGCAGCATGGCGACGAATTCGTTAACCGACGCGGCCAGCACGCCAATTAACGCGGTAAGTACGATCAGCATCACCACGACCACGATGGTAATGGCTACCGGACGTCTGATACCGCGGCGAATAAACCAGGTGACCAGCGGATTCAGGACAATGGCGAAGAACAATGCCAGTAATAGCTGCACGATGATATCTGCCGCGGCGTGGATACCGGCGAGGATAACCACCAGTGACGCCAGTTTGAGCAGAATATGCATGCCCGTTTTATCGGGCTGAGGGGTTGTCATTCACTCTTCCTTTCTATGATTTTCATTAAGTGTAGCGTCTGGCTTGCTGCCAGGAATCCTAATCTGGCTGCTGATTTATAACGTGCGGCGTGGTAGAAATGAAACACTGTTGTAAAAATCTGGTGGAACCCGATGCCCGAAACCGTCGCTGAACCGGCGCTTAATAGATTGCGCCTCAATCTGCGGATTGTCTCTGTCGTTATCTTTAACTTTGCCAGCTACCTGACCATAGGCCTGCCGCTGGCGGTATTACCCGGCTATGTTCATGATGTAATGGGGTATAGCGCCTTCTGGGCCGGGCTGGTGATTAGCCTGCAGTATTTTGCTACGCTGCTCAGCCGCCCTCACGCCGGGCGCTATGCCGATCTGCTGGGCCCGAAAAAAATCGTTGTTTTTGGCCTGTGCGGCTGCTTTCTGAGCGGACTGTGCTATCTGCTGGCGGCGTTCTGCGGCGACTGGCCCGTGGTTAGCCTGGCGCTGTTGTGTCTGGGGCGCATTATTCTCGGCATAGGGCAGAGCTTTGCGGGCACCGGCTCAACGCTGTGGGGCGTAGGGGTAGTCGGTTCGCTGCATATCGGGCGGGTTATTTCCTGGAACGGGATTGTGACCTACGGGGCGATGGCGATGGGCGCGCCGCTCGGGGTGCTCTGTTACTCGCTGATTGGCCTGCACGGTCTGGCGTTGACGATTATGGTGGTTGCGCTGGTGGCGGTGCTGTGCGCGTTGCCGCGGGCGGCGGTAAAAGCGGGTAAGGGGAAAGCGATGTCGTTTCGCGCGGTGCTGGGGCGCGTCTGGCTCTATGGCATGGCGCTGGCCCTCGCATCGGCGGGTTTCGGCGTTATCGCCACCTTTATCACCCTGTTTTATGATGCCAAAGGTTGGGACGGCGCGGCCTTCGCCCTGACGCTGTTTAGCTGCGCCTTTGTCGGCACTCGCCTGCTGTTTCCCAACGGAATTAATCGCCTCGGTGGGCTTAACGTGGCGATGATCTGTTTTGTCGTCGAGATTATCGGGCTGCTGTTAGTGGGCCTGGCGGAGACGCCGCTGATGGCGAAAATCGGTACTTTCTTTGCCGGAGCCGGTTTTTCGCTGGTGTTCCCGGCGCTTGGCGTGGTGGCGGTGAAGGCGGTGCCGCAGCACAACCAGGGGTCGGCGCTGGCAACCTATACGGTATTTATGGATCTCTCGCTGGGGATCACCGGCCCGCTGGCCGGGCTGCTGATGGCGTGGGCGGGAATTTCATCGATCTATCTGGCGACGGCGGGGCTGGTCGCGGTAGCGCTGCTGCTGGGATGGCGATTAAAAAAACGGCCCCCGGTCAATGAACCGGAGGCCGCGGCGTCAGGCCAGTAGTTACTGGATGACGAGGGTGTTGATAATGTTTTCCGCTTCGGTCTGAGCCTGCTGCTGGTTGTCCGCTGGCAGCGTGATCTGCAGCGTCAGCAGTTTGTCATCAACCTTGCCGAGAAGCACGGAAGACCAGGCGGTCTGGCCCTTAGCGGAGATGATGGTGTCCAGCTGTTGCAGGGTGTGGCCTTTGAGCTCAATGGATTTATTGCTCACGACCTGCAGCTGCGGGTCGCGGCTGCGCTGCTGCTCTTCCAGGCGCTGGCTCATCACCGCCAGCTCTTCATTGGTATTGTCGCCAACAATCACGATCACCGCTTTTTGTCCGGTGGCATCAGAGTAGACGTGCATATTGTTGGCCTGGGTGCCCAGCTTGCCGCTCTGGTCGGTCATACCGGCAGGCAGGGAGAAGCTCAGTTTGCCATCCAGCAGACTAATAGGTTGCCCGCTGGCGTTGCTTTCCGCAGCAGCCCCGGCAGTCGGCGTTTTGGTATCGCTGTTATCACAGGCAGCAAGCCCCATAACCAGCAGGCCAATACCGACATATTTAACCAAATTGCGCATTGACATCTTCCTTTCGATAAACGGCCATTAACGGCTCATTCGCTTATCTTATCACATCGTTTCGCGAGTACTCTTAACCTGGCTGCAATGCGGATAAATCAGATTTATCTGCCAGTTTTTTCAGCAGCATATTCAACAACATGCCGTACATCGGCAGGAAGAATACGATGCTAATCAGCACTTTGAAGCAATAATCGACGATGGCGATTTCCCCCCAGTGCGCCGCCATAAACGGGTCCGGGCTGCGCCAGAAGGCGATAAAGAAGAAGGCCAGCGTATCGCTGATGTTACCGAAAAGGGTGGATGCCGTGGGCGCCAGCCACCAGCGGCGGCTCTGACGCAGGCGGTTAAAGACGTGGACGTCAAGGATTTGCCCCAGCGCGTAGGCCATAAAGCTGGCGGCGGCGATACGAGCGACAAACAGGTTAAAGCTGGTTAAGGCGGCAAAGCCCTGCCACTCGCCCATGTAGAACAGCGCGGAAACCCCGTAGGAGATCAGCAGCGCCGGGATCATCACCGCGAGGATAATGCGTCGCGCCAGCGGAGCGCCGAAAATGCGTACCGTCAGATCGGTGGCGAGGAAAATAAACGGAAAGCTGAACGCGCCCCAGGTGGTATGAAAACCAAAGATGGAGATCGGTAGCTGCACCAGATAGTTACTGGAAGTGATGACCAGCAGATGGAAAAGCGATAGCCAGATCAGCGCTTTTTTACGCTGTACGGTAGTAAACGGACTCATATTGTGACCTTTTTATGCCCATTATTCTTCAAGCTGCAGATGCGTTAACTTTCCTCGCTCATCCCAGTCACTTACTGATGTAAGCTCCTGGAAATTCGCTGCGTCGTCGCCTTTCTGCAACTCGAATGATTTAGGGCCAGAGAGTTGGGGTGAGGGAACCCAATAAAAACGGCTGCATGATACTGCGTTGCGTGCGTAATGCAATGGTTGTTTTTCGCGCAAACGTTAACCTGGCTTGCGTACTGGCGAACTGGGGGTAAACTAGGGCCGTTTTGTTAATGTGAGATGAAAATGAGCGAACTTTTCTCCAGCCCTGACCATACGCTTGATGCGCAGGGGCTTCGTTGCCCGGAACCGGTGATGATGGTGCGCAAGACCGTGCGTACGATGCCGGTGGGCGAGACGCTGCTAATCGTGGCCGACGATCCGGCGACGACCCGCGATATTCCCGGTTTCTGCCGCTTTATGGAGCATGAGCTACTGGCGCAGGAAACCGAGGCGCTGCCGTACCGCTATCTGATTCGTAAAAGCCACTGAGCCAGGCCTCCCCGGATCGCGGCTGACGCCTTATCCGGGCTACAAAAAACAGATCGCACTCATCCATGGCCCGGGCAAGGCGCGTCAAGCGCCGCCCCCGGGGAAAGTATGCAGAGTTCGCAGCCAGTGATTTCCCGGATGGCGGCTGACGCCTTATCCGGGCTACAAAAAACCAGACCGCACTCATCCATGGCCCGGGCAAGGCGCGTCAAGCGCCGCCCCCGGGGCTTGCCCTCACTTCTTACGCAGCAGGCGTAGCGCGTTAGCGGTGACCAGCACCGTCGCCCCGGTATCAGCCAGCACCGCTAGCCACAGGCCGGTCAGGCCGAGCAAGGTGGTGACGAGGAAAATGCCCTTCAGACCCAAAGCGATGGCGATGTTCTGCCGGATATTGGCGTGGGTGGCGCGCGCCAGCGAAATCATCTGCGCCAGCCCGGTCAGGCGGTTATGGGTCAATGCCGCATCGGCGGTCTCCAGAGCAACGTCGGTGCCGCTGCCCATCGCGATACCTATCGTCGCCGCTTTCATCGCCGGCGCATCGTTGATACCGTCGCCGACCATGGCCAGCGGCGACTGGGCATTAAGCGCTATCACCGCCTGCACTTTGTCCGCGGGCAGCAGCCCGGCGCGGAACGCCAGTCCCAGCTCGTTAGCGATAGCCGCCGCCGCACGTGGATTATCGCCGGTCAGTATCACTCCCTGAACGCCCAACTGATGGAGCTCATCCACCGCCTGACGGGCATCATCGCGAAGCGTATCGCGCAGCGCCAGAATTCCCAGCAGCGTCTTATCGCGCATTACCAGCACCACGGTTTGCCCGGCGCTCTCCAGCTGCTGAATAGGTTCATCGTACTGCGGATCGCGAGTTTTACCGGCGGCGCAAATCAGCACCTGGCGTCCTTCAACCTGAGCCTCAATGCCGGATCCGGCCAGCGCGCGCTGATCGCTTGCCGACGGAAAGACCAGCCGGCGCTGTTCTGCCTCACGCACGATAGCCTGGGCTAACGGGTGGCTGGAGCCTTGCTCCACGGCGGCCGCGAGCGCCAGCAGATCGTTTTCGCTGATGTCTGCGGTCGCCATCACCGCAGTGACGCGCGGCTGGCCGATGGTCAGGGTACCGGTTTTATCAAACGCCACCTGGCGCACGCGGCCGAGCTGCTCCAGCGCCGCGCCGCCTTTAATCAGCGCGCCGCGTCGTGCCGCTACCGCCAGCCCGGAGGTAATTGCCGCCGGGGTGGAGATCACCAGCGCGCACGGACAGCCAATCAGCAGCAGCGTTAAGCCTTTATAGATCCACGGCAGCCAGGCGCCCGCAAACAGCAGCGGCGGAACAATGGCCACCAGCAGGGCGACGACCATAATCGCCGGGGTATAGATGCGGCTAAAGCGATCGATAAAGCGTTCAATCGGCGCGCGGCGCTCCTCCGCTTCTTCAATCAGCTTAAGAATACGATCGATAGCGCTGTCGCCCGGTTCGGAGATCACCGTCAGCTGTACCAGACGATCGACGCTGGTGGCGCCGGCCGCTACGCGTTCCCCGGCGTTACGCTCTACCGGTACGGATTCACCGGTCAAAGCGCTCTCATCGAAGCTGGCGAAGGGGGAGAGTAGCTGGCCATCGGCAGGGAGGCGGCCTCCGGCGGCGACTTCAATCACGTCGCCGGGGCGCAGGTCGCGCTGGGCTACGGTTTCACGCACGCCATCGCGCACGCGGATTGCCGTGTCGGGCTTCAGCGCCATCAATGCGCTGACGCCTTGCCGCGCGCGGCTGGCAGCCCATCCCTCAAGACGTTCGCCGATTAAAAACAGTAGCAGGACCATCGCCGCTTCGGCGGTGGCGCCGATAAACAGCGCGCCGATGGCTGCGACGCTCATCAGGGTTTCAATGGCGAACCAGCTTCCGCTTCTGATCAGGCGTATCGCTTGCCGGGCGACCGGCCACAGGCCGACCAGCGTGGTTGCGATGAAGGCGATTTCGCCCAGAGGCGGGCTGAACTGCTCCAGCCCCCAGCTTAGTCCCATCATGATGACCAGCGTGATGAGCGGCAGATTCTCGCGCAGCCACGAAGTGGGCGCCTCTGCCCGTGGCGCGTTTTCATCACGCAGCTGATAGCCCGCGGCGCGCACGGCGCTTTCGATTTGCGGACCAACATCGCCCTCGGCGTTGACCAGCAGCTTTTCGGTGGCGAACAGTACCTGCACCTGGCTGACCCCCGGTACCTGGCGAACGGCGGTTTCGACCTTGCGCGCGCAGGCTGCGCAATCCATGCCTTCTACCAGCCAACTAAAGCGTGCGTGCCTCAGAGCCTCGTTTTCCTCGGTGGTTTCGCTGCGGCAGGCGTGGTCCGCGCAGCAGCTTTCCGCCGGCTGCGCGGCAGGGGTAAATTTTAACGATGAGAAGTGTGGGACTTTTTTATCCTGCGATTCTGGAGCCGACATAGGACCCTCCGGGTAATGATAATTTTCTCATTACCCGCAGGATACACTCTGGAGTCGACTCCAGAGTCAAGCGCTTAATTACAAATAAAGCGCGCGGACGATCAGGAAGTGCCCGGCGAAGTAAAATGCCGAGGAGATCGCGTTGTCAGCGCGGAAGCGGCGGCGATAATGGCTGATCAGCCAGACCGCGTTGCCGAGCAGCAGGAATGCCGCGCCAGCGAAGCCGGACAGGGCGGTATCCGTCGGGCGGGCGAACCACAGCTCCCCGGCCAGCCAGACCATCACCAGCGTCATCGCGATAAAGGTAAACACCGGCATCCGCATCTCTTCCAGACGCGTCCAGATAATCGCCAGCAGCAGCGCGCCGAGGATCAGCAGCACCAGCGGCAGCGGCCAGAAGAAAGATAGCGTCAGCTGGCTGGCAAACCAGATGGTGTAGAGCAGATGCGAGAGAAAGAATGCCCCCACGGCGTACATTACCCGCTGCCGCGGCAGCAGGGTCAGCGCGTCGCCGACCAGCGAGGCGCAAAGCCCCGCCAGCACCAGATAGCTGATGGCGTTAAACATCGGCGCTTGCCAGGCCAGTAACAGAAGCAGGATCAGCGTGACGGGTTTAAACACCCAGCGACGCCAGGCAGGCCCACGATAAGACGCATCGACGTAAAGCCATGCGGAGAAACAGACAGCAATAAATGACCAAAGCATAGTAAGTCCCTGTATCTGTTATCATTACGTAAGTGATTGTACTTACAGTACTGAATCTCAGTGTAGTGGTTTGCAGAGGAAGATGACAATGATAATCAAGCCACAGTATGCTTATTCCTGATAATTCCTGGGGGCAAGGTGAATGAGTAAAGTTCCGCTGTTTTTTATGGTTGCCGTTGCCATCATTGCGGTTGCCGCGTCGTATCGCTATGTGCAGCAGCGTCGGGAAAAAATGGATAACGATGCCGCGCCGCTGTTGCAAAAACGGGTGGTGGTGAGCAATAAGCGGGAGAAGGTGATTAACGATCGCCGTTCGCGCCAGCAGACGGTGACGCCTGCCGGCAGCGAAATGCGTTATGAAGCAAGCTTCAGGCCGGAAAGCGGCGGGCTGGAAGTGGTTTTTCGTCTGCAGGCGCCGCAGTATCATGCGCTAAGCGTCGGCGATAAGGGCGTACTGAGCTATAAAGGTTCGCGGTTTATGGGTTTTACGCCCGAGCCCTGAACCTTTTATTCGGCCTTATTTCTTCTTCAGGGTCGCCTTGAGCTTTTTCTGCCAGGCGACCAGTTCGAACACGCCGAAGATGAAAATACGAATTTGCTCGAAGCGCCCCAGCGGCGGCATCTCTTTCGTCTGCGTCGCCTTGAGCAGCGTGAGCTGCAGGCCGTGCATCAGAATCATAAAGATCAGCGCCACGTTAACAAAGATATTGAGCGGCTTTGGGAACGGTTGGAACAGATTCAGCAATAAAAACGCCCACACGCACAGCATCAGCAAGCGGCCAAAGTTAATCAGCATGGTTTTCTCCTTGTGCCTCACGTTGATAGAGACGGTAGGCGACCTGTCCGGCTACTTTCTCACGGTACGGATGCCAGTTTACAGGCACCGGCGGTAACCCGTTTTCAACTTCACTTTCAATGTAGATGAGCGCTTCATCGCTAAGCCAGCCGTTGTTTTCCAGCAGCTTTAGCGTCTCTTCAAGCAGCCCTTTGCGAAACGGGGGATCGACAAACACGATGTGATGCGGCGTGCCCGCCTGAGCAAGAAACGCTAAGGTATTGGTATTCACGACTTTGCCGTTGCTGGCTTTGAGAGTCGCCAGATTTTTTTGCAACTGCTGCGCGACGCCGCGTTCCATTTCCAGCAGCGTGGCGTTAGCCGCGTAGCGGGAGAGGGCTTCAAGGCCCAGCGCGCCGCTGCCGGCGAAGCAATCGAGGCAGCTCGCGTCAACGATCGACGGCGCCAGCCAGTTAAATAGCGTTTCGCGCACCCGGTCGGTGGTCGGGCGCAGACCCGGGCTCTCCGGCACCGGTAATTTACGGCCTCGCCATTGCCCGCCGATAATACGGATCTGACCGCTGCCTGCGTGGTTTGGTTTCTTCATTTCTTTGCTCAAGTCTCAACTTCCGGGCTGCTATTCTAACGATCGCCAGCGGTTGACGAAACCTTAATCCGGGGGCGGTGATGCGAGTTAAGTTAAGTGGTAGACTATCCGACTAATTTCATCATTTTTCAGCTTCCGCTATCAACAGGCCGAAGCTGTGCCATGAATTAACAGCGAGGAGTGTAGTCGCAAATGGCGAAAGACAAAAAACGTGGCTTCTTTTCCTGGCTGGGCTTTGGTCAAAAAGAACAGGCGCAGGAAACCGACGCAGAACAAAAAGTAGAAGCCCAGCAAGAGGTTGAAGAACAGGCTCCGGAAAGCGAAACGCCTGCGGCTGCGCCGGAAACGGTCGACGCGCTGGCGACGGAGCACCAGGATGCCGAAGCCTTTGCCGCCGAGGTGGTCGAGGTGACCGGGCAGGTTGTGGAGAGCGAACAGCCGCAGGCGGTTGTCGACTCCCCGGCGGTTGAGACGATTGCAGAACCGCCTGTGGTTGAAGAAATTGTCGCTGAGCCTGTAGTTGAAGAAGCTATCGCCGAGCCGGTAGTGGCTGAAGCTATAGTTGAGCTGACGCCGGAAGAGGTGATTGCCGAACCGGAAGCTGTCGTTGTTGAAAAGGGTGAAGAGGCTGTCATTGAAGAGCCGGAAATCGTTGAGCCGGTAGAAGAAGCCCAGATCACCGACGAAGAGCTGGAAGCGCAGGCGCTGGCTGCAGCCGATGCGGCGGAAAACGCCGTGGAAGTGGTGCCGGACGAAACCGTGGTGACGCCGTTAGAGCAGGAAAAACCCACCAAAGAAGGGTTCTTCGCTCGCCTCAAACGCAGCCTGATAAAAACCAAGCAGAACCTCGGTTCCGGATTTATCAGTCTGTTCCGCGGCAAGAAAATCGACGATGATCTGTTTGAAGAGCTGGAAGAGCAGCTGCTGATTGCCGATGTCGGCGTGGAAACCACCCGTAAGATCATCACTAATCTTACCAACGACGCCAGCCGCAAGCAGTTGCGCGACGCCGAGGCGCTGTACGGCCTGCTGAAAGAAGAGATGGGCGATATTCTGGCGAAGGTGGACGAGCCGCTGAACGTAGAAGGCAAGGCGCCATTTGTCATTCTGATGGTTGGCGTCAACGGCGTCGGTAAAACCACCACCATCGGCAAGCTGGCGCGTCAGTTTGAGCAGCAGGGCAAATCGGTGATGCTGGCCGCGGGCGATACCTTCCGCGCGGCGGCGGTAGAGCAGCTTCAGGTGTGGGGTCAACGCAACAATATTCCGGTGATTGCCCAGCATACCGGCGCGGATTCGGCATCGGTTATTTTCGATGCCATCCAGGCGGCGAAGGCGCGCAACATTGACATCCTGATTGCCGATACTGCGGGTCGTCTGCAGAATAAATCGCACCTGATGGAAGAACTGAAGAAGATTGTCCGCGTCATGAAAAAACTGGATGTCGATGCGCCGCATGAGGTCATGCTGACCATTGACGCCAGCACCGGGCAAAACGCGATTAGCCAGGCCAAACTGTTCCATGAGGCGGTTGGACTGACCGGTATCACTTTGACTAAGCTGGATGGTACCGCCAAGGGCGGGGTTATCTTCTCGGTTGCCGATCAGTTCGGTATTCCGATTCGCTACATCGGTGTTGGCGAACGTATTGAAGATCTGCGTCCGTTTAATGCGGGCGACTTTATTGAGGCACTTTTTGCCCGAGAGGATTAAAAATGATTCGCTTTGAACAAGTCAGCAAAGCCTATCTCGGTGGGAGACAAGCGCTGCAGGGGGTGACTTTTCACCTGCAGGCGGGTGAGATGGCGTTTCTGACCGGCCATTCCGGCGCGGGGAAAAGTACCCTGCTGAAGCTTATCTGCGGTATCGAGCGGCCCAGCGCCGGCAAAATCCTTTTCGGCGGCCATGACATTAGCCGCCTGAAGAGCCGCGAAGTGCCGTTTTTGCGCCGTCAGATTGGCATGATTTTCCAGGACCACCATCTGCTGATGGACCGTACCGTTTACGATAATGTGGCGATCCCGCTGATTATCGCCGGCGCCAGCGGCGATGACATTCGCCGTCGCGTGTCGGCGGCGCTGGATAAAGTCGGGCTGCTGGACAAAGCGAAAAACCTGCCGATTCAGCTTTCAGGCGGGGAACAACAGCGCGTGGGTATCGCCCGCGCGGTGGTCAACAAACCAGCGGTCCTGCTGGCGGATGAACCGACCGGTAACCTCGACGAAGCGCTGTCGGAAGGGATCTTACGTCTGTTTGAAGAGTTTAACCGCGTTGGGGTGACGGTGCTGATGGCGACGCATGATCTGGGGCTTATCTCCAGTCGTCCGTATCGCGTTCTGTCCCTCAGCGAGGGGCATATGCATGGAGGCCATATCGGTGAATAAGCGCGAGGCAATGAACCACATTCGCCGGTTCGGCAATCGATTCGATCGTTTCCGCAATGCGGGCGGAGCGGGCGGCAGCGGTGGACGCAATACGTCGAAGCGGCCTAAGGCGGCGCCGAATCCGGCTTCCCGCAAGAGCAACGTGTTCAATGAACAGGTGCGCTATGCCTGGCATGGTGCGGTGCAGGATCTGAAAAGCACGCCCCTGGCGACGTTCCTGACGGTGATGGTTATCGCCATTTCGTTGACCCTGCCAAGCGTGTGCTACATGGTCTACAAAAACGTCAGCACCGCGGCGTCGCAGTATTATCCCACGCCGCAAATCACCGTCTATCTGGAGAAAACGCTGGATGACGATGCCGCTGCGCGGGTAGTCGGTCAGCTGCAGGCGGAGCAGGGCGTCGAGAAGGTCAACTATCTGTCGCGCGATGAAGCCCTTGGCGAATTCCGCAACTGGTCAGGCTTCGGCGGCGCGCTGGATATGCTGGAAGAGAACCCGCTGCCGGCAGTGGCGATCGTCGTGCCGAAAATTGATTTCCAGAGTGTCGAAGCGCTGAACACGCTGCGCGACCGCGTGAGTCATGTTCAGGGCGTCGATGAAGTCCGAATGGATGATAGCTGGTTTGCGCGCCTCTCGTCGCTGACCGGGCTGGTCGGACGCGTGTCGGCGATGATCGGCGTACTGATGGTGGCGGCGGTGTTCCTGGTGATCGGCAACAGCGTGCGTCTGAGCATTTTCGCCCGCCGCGATACCATTAACGTGCAGAAACTGATTGGCGCAACCGACGGCTTTATTCTGCGTCCTTTTCTTTACGGCGGTGCGCTGCTGGGGTTCTCCGGCGCGTTTCTGTCGCTGATCCTGTCGGAAATTATGGTCATGCGCCTTTCGTCGGCGGTCACCGAAGTGGCGAAAGTCTTCGGCACGCAGTTTGAACTCAGCGGCTTAGGCTTTGATGAGTGCCTGCTGATGCTGATTGTTTGCTCAATGATTGGCTGGGTCGCCGCCTGGCTGGCAACTGTACAACATTTACGTCACTTTACTCCCGAGTAGTAAAAATCTGGTATAATCTTTCCCTGCACTGAATATCTCTCTGCAGGGAAAGAGTCCCTGTCGACGCTTCCCTAAACTTCATAACCATGTCACATTTTGTGCGTAATCTATTCACATCGTTGCATGGAACTTGTGGATAAAATCACTGTCTGATACTAATGTGAGTGATATTCTCGTTGCTCATCAATGCTGGCATGTTTGTTGCTCCGCTGTGAGGACAGAATGGTGCCAGAAGATATCGATTGAGAGGATTTGAATGACCAAAGATATGCAAACTTTAGCCTTAGCCCCCGTTGGTAACCTGGAATCGTACATCCGGGCTGCTAACACTTGGCCGATGTTGTCGGCTGATGAAGAGCGGGAGCTTGCTGAAAAGCTGCATTACCAGGGCGATCTGGAAGCAGCGAAAAAGCTGATCCTGTCTCACCTGCGCTTTGTTGTTCATATTGCTCGTAACTACTCGGGTTATGGCCTACCGCAGGCGGATCTGATTCAGGAAGGCAACATTGGCCTGATGAAAGCCGTGCGCCGTTTTAACCCGGAAGTGGGCGTGCGTCTGGTTTCCTTCGCCGTGCACTGGATCAAAGCGGAGATTCATGAATACGTTCTGCGTAACTGGCGTATTGTGAAGGTCGCGACCACGAAAGCGCAGCGTAAGCTGTTCTTTAACCTGCGTAAAACTAAGCAGCGTCTGGGCTGGTTCAACCAGGACGAAGTCGAAATGGTGGCTCGCGAACTGGGCGTATCGAGCAAAGACGTGCGTGAGATGGAGTCACGTATGGCGGCGCAGGATATGACCTTCGACATGTCGTCGGATGATGAATCCGATAGCCAGCCGATGGCGCCGGTGCTCTATCTGCAGGATAAAACGTCTAACTTTGCCGACGGCATTGAAGACGACAACTGGGAAGAGCAGGCGGCGAACAAGCTGACTGACGCGATGCAGGGTCTTGACGAACGTAGCCAGGATATCATCCGCGCCCGCTGGCTGGACGAAGACAATAAGTCCACGCTGCAGGAGCTGGCGGATCGCTACGGCGTATCGGCCGAGCGAGTACGGCAGCTGGAAAAGAACGCCATGAAAAAACTGCGCGCCGCTATCGAAGCCTAATCTGCGCGCCAGTCCCGCGATAACGCCCCACATTACGTTGGGGCGTTTTGTTTTTCTGCCTCCGTCAGCGCCTGCGGGCAGTGCCTGTTCAGACACTCAAGCAGCACGTTGAACGCTGGCTCCATCTGCGTTTCCGGCTGCGAAGCAAACCCCATCAACAGTCCTTTCTTCCGCTGCGCCGTCAGGTAATAGCGCGACAGCGGACGCACTAAAATATTGCGCGCGTTGGCATCGCGGGCAATCGCCACGTCATCTGCCTCATCCGGCAAATTCAGAATCAGATGCAGTCCGGCATTGTCGCTGAAGTCCGACAGCGCATGCGCTCCGCAGTGCCGCTGAATCAGATCGGTCAAAAAGACGCGACGGCGGCTGTAGAGCAGGCGCATACGACGAATGTGCGCCGAGTAATGACCGGCATTGATAAATTCCGCCAGCGCCAGCTGGATAAGCGAATGGCCGCCGCGGTAGAGCTCGGCATGGGCGTTTTTGAGTTCAGCCGCAAGCGGTCGAGGCAGCACGACGTAGCCCAGCCGCAGCCCCGGGTAGAGCGTTTTACTGAACGTGCCGACGTAGACCACCGGCGCTTCGGGGACTAAGCCCTGTAGCGCCGGGATCGGCTGGCCGGAAAAGCGAAACTCGCTGTCGTAATCATCTTCCACAATCCAGCTGCCGTGCTGATGGGCCAGGGTGAGCAGGCGCTGTCGGCGTTCAAGGCTCATTACCGCGCCGAGGGGATACTGATGGGATGGCGTAACGAAGATCAGCCGCGGCGCTTCGGCTACGCTTTCGGGCGGGCACAGGCCGCTGGCATCCACCACAATCGGCTCAGCCCGCACTTCATTCATCGCCAGCACGTGGCGAATGCCCCAGTAGGAAGGCTCCTCCACCCAGGCGAGATCGCCGCGGTCGCACAGCATGCGGGTGATCAGGTCGATGGCCTGGTGGATCCCTTCAGTAATAAGAATTTGATCTGCCTGACACAGAACGCCGCGCGCTACTCTCAGATAGTCCACCAACGCGTGCTGCAGCTCGGCGGTACCGCCGTTACAGCTATAGCTGAGCTGTTCGGGTTTTGGACGGCGGCTGATGCGTGCCTGAATTTTACTGAACAGCGGGTGGGGAAATGCATTGACGTCCGGTACGCCGGGGATAAACGCCCCCCACTGACGCGGGCTGGCGCTGATGTGCCCCAGCAGATGTTGGCCGCGACGGGAAATAGTCCCGCTGGGGGGCTGCGCGGGATGGCTTTCGTTGGCGCTGCTGGCGGGAAGAAACATATCGGGCAGCGTTTTCGCCACGAAAGTGCCGCTGCCGCGACGGGACACAACGTACCCCTCAGCCAGGAGTTGTTCGTAAACTGTTAAAATTGTGTTGCGAGACATTCCTAGTTCCCCCGCCAGATCCCGCGACGGCGGCAGCCGGCTATGGGGCGGGAGAGAACCATCCAAAATGGCGTGGCGAATCGCCTTATAAAGGCGCTTGTGCAGGAGCGGATCGGTTTCTTTCTGCAATCTGACCAGCACCAGGTCTGCGATAAGCGAACGCAATTGGATCCCTCAGATAATCTGAATTGGTACTCGATTATAGGGCCAAATCCTGTGTAAATAAACGACATAGTTTCGGATTTGTTGCGATAACGTGACACACATGACAGGAGATTCCCGGTGAAAAGTTCAGAACTGAATCAGCGTCGCCAGCAGGCGACTCCACGCGGCGTAGGGGTGATGTGCAGCTACTTTGTTGAGAAAGCTGAGAACGCTACGCTGTGGGATATTGAAGGGAATGAGGTGATCGATTTCGCCGCCGGCATCGCGGTGCTGAATACCGGCCATCGCCACCCAAAAATCGTTGCCGCCGTTGAACAGCAGCTGCAGGCCTTTACCCACACGGCTTACCAGATTGTCCCGTACGAAAGCTATGTCACGCTGGCCGAGCGGATTAACGAACTGGCGCCGATTGACGGTCCGGCGAAAACCGCCTTTTTTACCACGGGGGCAGAAGCGGTTGAAAACGCGGTGAAAATCGCGCGCGCTTATACCGGCCGTCCGGGGTTGATTACCTTCGGCGGCGGCTTCCACGGCCGTACGTTTATGACCATGGCGCTGACCGGCAAAGTGGCGCCTTACAAGATTGGTTTCGGCCCGTTCCCGGGCTCGGTTTATCACGCCGTCTACCCTAACGCCGCCCATGGCATTACCACCGCCGACGCGATGAAGAGCCTGGAGCGCATTTTCAAAGCGGATATCGCGGCCGATCAGGTGGCGGCGATTGTGCTGGAGCCGATTCAGGGGGAAGGCGGCTTTAACGTTGCCCCGCCTGAGTTTATGCAGGCGCTGCGCGCGCTGTGCGATACCCACGGCATTCTGCTGATTGCCGATGAAGTACAAACCGGCTTTGCGCGCACCGGTAAGCTATTTGCGATGCAGCACTATGATGTGAAGCCTGACCTGATGACGATGGCCAAAAGCCTGGCCGGCGGTTTCCCGCTCTCCGGCGTGGTAGGTCGCGCCGAGGTGATGGATGCGCCTGCGCCGGGCGGCCTGGGCGGCACCTATGCCGGTAACCCGCTGGCGGTCGCGGCGGCGCACGCGGTGCTGGACGTGATTGAAGAAGAACAGCTGTGCCAGCGCGCTGAGCGCTTAGGCAGCCATCTGAAAGAGGTGTTGAATCAGGCGCGTCAAAGCTGCCCGGCCATTGCTGACGTTCGCGGTCAGGGCTCGATGGTGGCGGTGGAGTTTAACGATCCGCAAACCGGGGAGCCGTCGGCGGAGATCACCCGTCAAATCCAGCAACAAGCCCAGGAGAACGGCCTGCTGCTGCTGAGCTGCGGCGTCTATGGCAACGTTATTCGCTTCCTCTATCCGTTAACGATTCCGGATGCGCAGTTTACGAAAGCGCTGGATATTCTGGCCCGCGTGCTGAAGCGCTAACTTTTCGTCCGGTCAGGCTGCGGCGGCACGGAAGCCGAACAGAAACAGGAGGCCGCAGACTGGTTATTCATGCTCAGCGTGAGTGGTTTATCACCCTGATATCACCTTTTTTCCGGCAGCGCATGCTGCCGGAATAAAACGGAAAATATTATGTCTGACAACTCCACCTTTTCTTCGGTTCTGACGAGCCGGGAGCGTACCGCTGTACCTGCAAAATCCCTGAGTTTCATTGAAGGCGTGTCGATGATCGTTGGCACCAATATCGGCGCTGGGGTGCTATCCATCGCCTATGCCTCCAGCAAAGCGGGCTTTCTGCCGCTGCTGTTTTGGCTGATTGTGGTCGGTAGTCTGACGACCATTACCATGCTCTACGTAGCGGAGTCGACGCTGCGCACGCGCAAGCATCTGCAGCTTAGCGGCCTGTCGCAGCGCTACGTTGGCCGCTTTGGCGCGCTGATGATGTTCCTCTCTGTTTGCGTCAACAGCGTCGGCGCGCTGACGGCCTATATGACCGGCAGCGGTAAATTATTGCATTCGTTATTCGGTATCTCGCCGGCTCTCGGCAGCGCGCTGTTTTTTATTCCGGCGGCCGGGGTGCTTTATCTTGGCCTGAAGGCGATTGGCCGGGGCGAGAAATTTATCAGTATCGGCATGGTCGTCATGATAACCATACTTGTCGCCGCGACGTTGCTGAAAGAGACCGCCAGCGTCGGCTATTTGCTGGAGGGTAACTGGCTGTATATGGTGCCGGTATTTAACGTTGTCGCGTTCTGCTTCTCCGCGCAGTATATCGTGCCGGAAATGGCGCGCGGTTTCGCTGATAAACCGGAGAAACTGCCGAAGGCCATTATGGTGGGGATGTTATTAACCTTTTGCCTGCTGGCGCTGGTCCCGCTCTCGGTGATTGCATTAAGCGGGCTGGATAATATTTCTGATGTGGCGACCATTTCCTGGGGCCGTGCGCTCGGCGAGTGGGCCTTCTTCTCGGCAAACCTTTTTGCGCTCTGCGCGATGCTGACCTCCTATTGGGGGCTGGGCGGCAGCTTCCTGACCAATATCTTCGATCAGTTTCGCCTTGGCAACGACGAGCAGCCGTTGAAACGCTTTAAGGTGCTGTTAGTGGTCGCCGTACCGCCTTTCATTCTGGCCTACAGTGGGATGGTATCCTTCGTGAATGCGCTCTATTTTGCCGGGGTATTTAGCGGGGTGATTTTATCTATCATGCCGATCCTGATCCTTAAAGGCTCGCGCAGGCAGGGTGATATCAATCCCGGTTGGACCTGCCCGGCGCTGATTACGCATCCTTTAATCCAGATCTTCATCGTATTGCTCTATCTTTGCAGCGCCGCCTACGCCATTGCTTCCGCCTTTGGCTACCTGCCTGCGGGCTGGTAGTACCGTCGCTCATGCCACCGCGTTCGGTTTATTCCGGCGCGGGTTTTTATTTGTCACTTATCTGTTACATACTCCGCAATTTTATCGTTTCCAATTCTCCTGAATGACGGTATGTTTAGCATAGTGTGCTGCAAAAGCGCAGGCGGCAGACCCTAATCTAACTATCATATGCTTTACTTATGTGTCTAATTAGAATAATGCGCTAATAAACAACATCACAACAAATGCAAAAACCATAATAATGGGGAGCCTCAGGATGAATATGAAGGGTAAAGCGTTACTGGCAGGATGTATTGCCTTAATCATGAGCGGTGCGGCAATGGCCGAGGATATCAAAGTGGCCGTTGTTGGCGCGATGTCCGGTCCGGTAGCGCAGTACGGCGACCAGGAGTTCACTGGCGCAGAGCAGGCTATTGCGGATATCAACGCTAAAGGCGGTATCAAAGGCAATAAGCTGCAGATGGTAAAGTACGATGACGCCTGTGACCCGAAACAAGCGGTTGCCGTCGCCAACAAAGTGATTAACGACGGTATCAAATACGTTATCGGCCACCTGTGCTCTTCTTCCACCCAGCCGGCGTCTGATATCTATGAAGATGAAGGCGTGCTGATGATCACCCCGGCGGCCACCGCGCCGGAGCTGACAGCTCGCGGCTATCACCTGATTCTGCGCACTACCGGCCTGGACTCCGACCAGGGGCCAACCGCCGCCAAATATATTCTGGAAAGCGTGAAACCACAGCGTATCGCGATTGTTCACGATAAGCAGCAGTACGGCGAAGGCCTGGCCCGTGCTGTACAGGATAATCTGAAGAAGGGTGGCGCCAACGTGGTGTTCTTTGATGGCATCACCGCCGGCGAGAAAGACTTCTCCACCCTGGTGGCGCGCCTGAAAAAAGAGAATATCGACTTCGTTTACTACGGCGGCTATCACCCGGAGATGGGGCAGATCCTGCGTCAGTCTCGCGCCGCTGGCCTGAAAACGCAGTTTATGGGGCCGGAAGGTGTCGCCAACGTGTCGCTGTCTAATATCGCGGGCGCTTCTGCGGAAGGTATGCTGGTCACCAAGCCGAAAAACTACGACCAGGTTCCGGCGAACAAACCGATTGTGGATGCGATCAAGGCGAAGAAACAGGATCCGAGCGGCGCGTTCGTGTGGACCACCTATGCCGCGCTGCAGTCGCTGGAAGCGGGCCTGAATCAGTCTGACGATCCGGCTGAAATCGCGAAATACCTGAAAGGGGCAACGGTTGAGACCGTGATGGGGCCGCTCTCCTGGAACGAGAAGGGCGACCTGAAAGGCTTCGAATTCGGTGTGTTTACCTGGCATGCGAACGGTACGGCGACCGACGCCAAATAAATTTAACCTGCGCCTTTCGCGCCGCAGAGGCGTTGGCTGCACGCTTCAACCCCGGTCACTTACCGATGTAAGCTCCCGGGGATTTCAGCGCTTGCCGCCTTTCTGCAGCGCGAAATTCTTGGTTAAATGAAAGGGGCCCTTCACGCCGCAGAGGCGTTGGCTGCGCCCCTCAACCCCGGTCACTTACTGATGTAATCTCCCGGGGATTTCAGCGCTTGCCGCCTTTCTGCAGCGCGAAATTCTTGGTTAAATGAAAGGGGCCTTTCACGCCGCAGATGCGTTGTCTGCGCCCCTCAACCCCGGTCACTTACTGATGTAAGCTCCCGGGGATTTCAGCGCTTGCCGCCTTTCTGCAGCGCGAAATTCTTGGTTAAATGAAAGGGGCCCTTCACGCCGCAGAGGCGTTGGCTGC
>NZ_JBEAIJ010000033.1:0-134678 GCF_040065315.1 Klebsiella sp. CN_Kp100 | reverse complement strand
TCAGTCTGGCACTTTGATGCCGTAAGGGGGAGGTGTCCATCACATCGGGCTACGGATTCACCGCCGGCTACGATCGAGTAGCCCGGACAGGTGCGCAGCGCCGCCTCCGGGGATCTCTTCAACGGTGAAGCTCGTTCCGCAGAACAGCGCCTTACAGCCCCAGCTCACTCAGCCCCGGGTGATCGTCCGGACGACGGCCCTGGGGCCAGTGAAACAGACGCTCGCTTTCGGTTATCGGCAGATCGTTGATGCAGGCGTAGCGCGTCTGCATCAGGCCGTGCCGATCAAACTCCCAGTTTTCGTTGCCGTATGAACGAAACCAGTTGCCGCTGTCGTCGTGCCACTCATAGGCAAAGCGTACCGCAATACGATTATCGCTCCACGCCCACAACTCCTTAATCAGCCGGTACTCCTGCTCTTTACGCCATTTGCGCTGCAGGAAGTCGATAATCTGCGTTCTGCCGTGAACAAATTCGCTGCGATTACGCCATTCGCTATCGACGGTATAGGCCAGCGCGACCTTAGCGGCATCGCGGCTGTTCCAGCCATCTTCAGCGGCACGGACTTTTTGTGCGGCGCTCTCGCGGGTGAACGGCGGCAGAGGCGGACGTTGTTCGGTCATCATGAATCTCCTGTATGAATACGCTGCTGCAGGCGCTGATTTTCCCGCTCCAGCTCGTCAATACGCTGTTGCAGCGTCTGGCTATACTCCGCCACCTGTCGGGCGGTGTAGCGCGGGGTAATATGCTGCGGGCAGTTCCAGTCAAAAGCCTGTAAGCGGAAACGATAAATGCGCTCAATCCGGGCCCGATAGTTCTCCGGGGCCACCCGCGCCAGCAGCTGCGGGTCGGCATCCACCGCCACAACCTCTACGGTGGCGTAGATTTTCAGCCTGGCACGCCGCGGGTAATCCATCAAAAACAGACAGGCTCGATCGCTGCCGCGCAGGTTGCCGGTGGTGATGTACTGGCGATTACCGGAAAAATCCGCCATCGCCAGGGTGGTTTCATCCAGCAGATGCACAAAGCCCACCGGACCGCCGCGATGTTGAACATAGGGCCAGCCGGTTTGCGAAAGGGTGGCCAGATAGAAGCTGTCGCGGGTGACAATCATCGCCTCCTCGCTGGCGCCGAAGCGCTCACCCCGGCGCTGGCGATGCGGCGCCTGCCACAGCTCATCGCTGCCCATTTCATGCTGGACATCCATTACGTCCGGCGTCATGGCGATATCAAGAAATTCTGCTGGCATAGATCCTCCCGATACGTTGCGGCGTAACTCATCATGGACTGTGCTGGCAGAAAAGATAATAGTGGGAATATGACAATCATCTTTCCGTAAAACGGGATAATTATGGACCGACTTAGCGCGATGGCGCTGCTGGTAAAAGTGACCGAACTCGGCAGTATGTCGGCGGCTGCGCGGGCGCTGAATATGCCCCTGACTACCGTCAGTCGCCAGATTGGCGAACTGGAAAATACCCTCGGCGTACGCCTGATGATCCGCACTACGCGCAAGCTGACGCTGACCGATGCCGGCGTCGATTATGTCGCCGCCGCGCGGCGCATTCTGGAAGAGGTAGAGCGCGCCGAGCGCCAGGCGGCGGGCGAATATCAGGAGCCAAAAGGCGAACTGGTTCTCTCAGCCCCAACCATGTTTGGACGCCTGCATGTTTTACCGATAGTCGCCCGTTTTCTCGCTCGTTACCCGCAGATTCGCGTCCGTTTGCTGCTCAGCGACCGCAATGCCGACCTGGTGGGCGAACATATTGACTTAGCGGTACGTATCGGCCCGCTACCGGACAGCGGGATGGTGGCCACCCGGCTGGGCGAGATGCGCATCGTGACCTGCGCCCACCCGGCTTTGTTGGAAAAACACGGCATACCACAACGCCCGCGCGAGCTGGCCGCGCTACCAATCATTGGTATTGAATCACCGATGCCTTACCGCGGCTGGCGCTTTCACGCCGAAGAGGCGGAGGACCGGCTGGTGCTGGTGCAGCCGGTGCTGTCACTGACCACGCCGGAGAGCGCCGCCGAGGCTGCCCGCCAGGGAGTCGGCGTGGCCCGACTGCTGCATTACCAGGCGATCGATGGCCTGGCCCGCGGCGAATTACGGATGATCCTGCAAGCGACGGAGCCGGAACCTGTGCCGGTGCACCTGCTGTACACCTCCCGGGATCTGGCTCCGCTCAAGCTGCGTAAATTTATCGATTTTGCCACACCGGCACTGCGCCAGGCGCTGTTACGTATTGCCGCCGCCGTCTAGCCTGCGGTGGTTTTTAACGGCGCTTCTTTCAGGAACCAGGAGAGCGCGAACGCTACCGCCATAATGCCGGCGGCCATCAGAAACGCCGCATGAATAGCGGACCCGAAGGCATCCAGGTAATCGAGGCGAATCTCCGCCGGAAGATTCTGCACCGCCGCCGGGTTCAGCGCCCTCGGCAGCTGCGCGCCTTCCGGCAGCAGGCGCTGGAGATTGCTTTGCAGCACATGCGTAAACACCGCTCCAAACAGCGCCACGCCGATGGAACCGCCAATCGATCGAAACAGCGTGACCCCGGAGGTCGCCACGCCGTACATCTGCGCGGGCATCGCGTTCTGCACCGCCAGCACCAGCACCTGCATCACCAGCCCCAGGCCCGCCCCCAGCACCCCGGTAAACAGGTACAACTGCCACATCGCGGAGTGAATAGTGATGCGCGTCAGCAGCACCATGCCGATGACCCCCAGCAGAGTGCCGATAATCGGAAAAAGGCGATACTTGCCGGTGCGGCTGATAATGCGCCCGCTGATGATTGACGTCATCAGCAGGCCACCCATCAGCGGAATTAACTGCAAGCCCGCCTCGGTCGGCGTCGCCTCTTTGACCACCTGTAAATAGAGCGGCAGAAAGGTCACCGAGCCAAACAGCGCCATGCCGATAACAAAGCCAATCAGGCTGCACAGCAAAAAGCTGCGGTTGCGGAACAAGGAGAGCGGAATAATCGGCTCGCTGGCCAGCCGCTCTTCATGAATAAAGCCAACGATCCCGACCAGACCAAACGCCAGGATGCACCACAGCTGCGGGTCGCTCCACGCGCGGACGCTGCCGCCCTCGGAGGTAAACAGGATGATGCACAGCAGCGCCATGCTGAGATAGATCGCTCCCAGCCAGTCGATCTGATGCTGGCTGCGTTTGTTGCTGCTGTGAAAAACCGCACCGATCACCAGCAGCGCAAACAGCCCCAGCGGCAGGTTGATATAAAAAATCCACCGCCAGGAGGCGTGCTGCACCAGGAAGCCGCCAATTAACGGCCCGATGACCGTCGCCAGGCCAAAGACGCCGCCAAACAGTCCCTGATAGCGGCCGCGTCTGGCGGGAGGGATAACGTCAGCCACCGCCGCCATACTGATCACCATCAGGCCGCCGCCGCCCAGCCCCTGTAGGCCGCGCATCAGCACCAGTTGGGTCATATTTTGCGCCAGCCCGCAAAGAACGGAACCGGCAAGAAACAGTACAATCGCCACCTGCAGGACAATTTTGCGCCCGAACAGATCGCCAAACTTGCCATACAGCGGCACCGCGATGGTCGAACTCAGGATATAGGCGGTGACCACCCAGGAAAGCTTATCCAGCCCGCCAAGTTCACCGACGATGGTCGGCAGCGCGGTGGAGACGATGGTCTGATCCAGCGCCGAGAGCAGCATCACCAGCAGCAGGGCGCTGAAGAGCAGGCGGATCGAGGGTACCGCCGGTTGGGTGGCGACTTCAGATGTCATAACATCACTCGCTTGAAATTAATTAAATGCATAATTAATATTTAGGGAAATGATGAATCTGGTCAAGGGATCGCCACAAGATGTCAGCACAAAAAGACAACGAAGCACCGCGTCGTCCCGGTCGTCCGCGCGGGCAAAAATCCGGCTCCGCCAACCGCGAACAGCTGATGAATATTGCCCTGGCGCTGTTTGCGCGCCACGGGATCGCCCGAATTTCGCTGAACGCCATTGCTAAAGAGGCGGGGGTGACGCCCGCGATGCTGCACTACTACTTCAGCTCGCGCGAAGCGCTGGTGGAAAAGCTGGTTGAAGAGCGCTTTATGCCGCTACGCAGCGAGATCGGACAGATTTTTGTCGCGCACGGCGACGATCCGGTCACCGCCTTTACGTTGCTCATTAAAACCCTGGCGACCATGGCGGAGAAAAACGCGTGGTTCGCGCCGCTGTGGATGCAGGAGATCATCGGCGAGATGCCGGTGCTGCGCCAGCATATGCACGCGCGTTTTGGCGATGAGAAGTATCATAAGATGCTGGAGACGGTGCGCCGCTGGCAGCGGGAGGGCAAGCTTAATCCGGCGCTCTCCCCGGAGCTGCTGTTTACCACCCTGATAAGCCTGGTGCTGGTGCCGTTCTCCCGCACCCACACCGATCCGCGGTTAAAATCGGTAGACCGGGAGATGATTGTCAGCCATGCCCTGGCGTTAACAGGCAATGGCATCGGCGGCTAATTCCCCCCGGCTCGCGCTGCGCTTAGCCGGGCTACAGGTTTATAACCGTCTGCGGTTGAGTAGCGCGGATAAGGCGCAGCCGCCATCCGGGGGATTTAACCCGATTCACAGCCGCCTGCAATTGGGTAGCCCGGACAGGCGCACAGCGCCGCCTCCGGGATGGTCTCCTGAAGCCAGATTTACAAGACTTTCGATAAATAATGGCGCTGCATACCCGCGTGCGGAAAATCCGGCAGCGACATCTGCAGCTGATAGCCCAGCTTCTGATAAAACGGCAGCGCCTGAAAGCTGAATGTATCCACCAGCATATGGCTGCAGCCACGCGACCGCGCCTGAGCTTCCGCTTCATACATCAGCTCGCTGCCCAGGCAGCTGCCGCGCGAAGCTTCGCTGACCCACAAATACTCAATGCACAGCCAGCTGCCTTTGCGTTTGGCAATCAACCCGCCGCGCATCGCGCCAGCTTCATCGCGTGAATAAACGCCCAGCTCGCCGAACTGAGCCGGGTCGAGAAAGCGCAAATTGTATTCCCGCAGGCCCGCCAGCAGCTCTTCTTGATCGGTAGGATTAATGTTCTCTGTTATTATTAATGCCATTGATTATCTCCATTTTTTATTTTTCACAGACCATTCACCACCCTACTTTCACAAAATATCCTTTTTTTCTCCATTATTTCCTGACTAAATTCCCTGCACTAAATTTTGTGTAAAAAATCTTCCCATCATTCGGTTCAGACGTATAATGGAAAAAATGAGAACGATCATTCTCATCATCTTAAACCATGGAGAAACCCGTGATAAATAGCCTGTAGCAGGCATGACTACTCGGTTCAGAGCCTGTAACCGCCGTCTGATGCCGTATTCGCCGCACAGGAAAATCTCGGAAAAACCGCGCAATCAATAGCGGTATTCACCGAGTTATTTACTGCAAACAGGAATATTTATTTCCCACTTTGTTATTTGTGCTTGCCCGGAGATGCATCATCGCCCGGCCCATCACCCCGCCAGTGAATTTGCGGGGCGGACGTCGTTCATCCTGAGAAAATATAATGAAATACACTATAGCCCCCATCGCAGCAGCATTATTTCTCCTTAGCGGGTGCGATAATGCGCAAACCTCCTCCCCGCAGCAGATGACGCCGGAAGTCGGCGTCGTCACTCTGCAGGGGCAACCTGTCCCGGTGGTAAGCAGCCTGACCGGACGCACCACCGCCTCGCTTAGCGCTGAAGTTCGCCCGCAGGTGGGCGGGATCGTGCAAAAACGCCTGTTTACCGAAGGCGATATGGTCAAAGCCGGACAGGCGCTGTACCAAATCGACCCGTCAAGCTATCGAGCAACGTTTAACGAAGCCGCCGCATCGCTGAAACAGGCCCAGGCGCTGGTGACCGCCGACTGTCAAAAAGCCCAGCGCTATGCGGTGCTGGTCAAAGATAACGGCGTCTCCCGTCAGGACGCCGATGACGCAATAGCGACCTGTAATCAGGATAAAGCCAGCGTCGAGTCGAAAAAAGCGGCGCTGGAAAGCGCGCGTATCAACCTGAACTGGACCACCGTGACCGCGCCGATTGCCGGGCGCATCGGGATCTCATCCGTCACGCCGGGGGCGCTGGTATCCGCCGATCAGGACACCGCGCTGGCGACGATCCGCGGCCTGGATACGATGTACGTCGATCTCACCCGATCCAGCGTCGATCTGCTGCGCCTGCGTAAGCAAAGCCTGGCGAGCAACAGCGATACGCTCAACGTGACCCTGACCCTTGAAGATGGCAGCACCTACAGCGAAAAAGGCCGCCTGGCGCTGACCGAAGTGGCGGTAGATGAATCGACCGGATCGGTCACGCTGCGCGCGGTCTTCCCCAATCCGCAGCATGTGCTACTGCCCGGTATGTTCGTTCGCGCCCGCATAGACGAAGGCATTATGAACGATGCGATCCTCGCCCCGCAGCAGGGCATTACCCGCGATGCCAAAGGCGATGCCACCGCGCTGGTGGTTGATGCTAATAACAAGGTTGAACAGCGCAGCGTGGAAACCGGCGAAACCTACGGCGACAAATGGCTGATCGTTAACGGTCTGAAGAGCGGCGACCGGCTGATTGTCGAAGGGACCGGCAAAGTGGCGCCGGGCCAGCAGGTCAAAGCCGCCGAAGTCAAAAATGACGGAGGCAACGCCTGATGTTTTCCCGCTTCTTTGTGCGACGCCCGGTCTTCGCCTGGGTTATCGCCATTCTGATTATGCTCGCCGGGATTCTGGCTATCCGCACCTTGCCTGTCGCCCAGTATCCTGACGTCGCGCCGCCGGCGATAAAAATCTCCGCCACCTACACCGGGGCCTCTGCGGAAACCCTGGAAAACAGCGTCACCCAGGTGATTGAGCAGCAGCTCACCGGACTGGATAACCTGCTCTACTTTACATCCACCAGCAGCTCCGACGGCTCGGTCAGCATTACCGTCACGTTCGAGCAGGGTACCGATCCGGATACCGCCCAGGTTCAGGTGCAGAACAAAGTGCAGCAGGCGGAATCCCGTCTGCCGAGCGAAGTTCAGCAGTCTGGCGTAACGGTGGAGAAATCGCAGAGCAGCTTCCTGCTGATCCTCGCGGTGTATGACAAAAACAACAAAGCCACCAGCTCCGATATCTCCGACTGGCTGGTCAGCAACATGCAGGATCCGATGGCGCGTATAGAAGGCGTCGGCAGTCTGCAGGTGTTCGGCGCCGAATACGCCATGCGCATCTGGATGGACCCGACCAAACTGGCCTCCTATTCGCTGATGCCATCCGATGTGCAATCGGCTATAGAGGCGCAGAACGTACAGGTGTCCGCCGGTAAAATCGGCGCGCTACCCGCCTCCAACGCGCAGCAGCTGACCGCCACGGTACGCGCTCAGTCGCGGCTGCAAACCGTCGCCCAATTCAAAGAGATTATCGTCAAGAGCAAGAGCGACGGTTCGGTGGTGCGCCTGAGCGACGTCGCCCGCGTTGAAATGGGCAGCGAAGATTACACCGCTTCCGCCAATCTTAACGGCCATCCAGCTGCGGGGATCGCGGTAATGATGGCGCCGGGCGCTAACGCCCTGAATACCGCGACGCTGGTAAAAAACAAGATTGCCGAGTTCCAGCGCCAGATGCCGCAGGGCTACGATATCGCTTACCCGAAAGACAGCACCGAGTTCATCAAAATCTCGGTGGAGGATGTGATTCAGACGCTATTCGAGGCGATAATCCTCGTGGTCTGCGTGATGTATCTGTTCCTGCAAAACTTCCGCGCCACGCTGATCCCGGCGGTGGCGGTTCCGGTCGTACTGCTGGGCACCTTCGGCGTGCTGGCGCTGTTCGGCTACTCGATCAACACCCTGACGCTATTTGCGATGGTGCTGGCGATAGGCTTGCTGGTGGATGACGCCATCGTGGTGGTGGAAAACGTCGAGCGTATCATGCGCGACGAGGGGCTGCCCGCCCGCGAAGCCACCGAAAAATCGATGGGTGAAATCTCCGGCGCGCTGATCGCCATTGCCCTGGTGCTCTCGGCGGTATTTCTGCCGATGGCCTTCTTCGGCGGCTCAACCGGGGTGATTTATCGCCAGTTTTCAGTGACCATTATCTCGGCGATGATGCTCTCGGTAGTGGTCGCCTTAACCTTAACCCCGGCGCTGTGCGGCGCGCTGCTGAGCCATTCGAAACCGCATACCAAAGGCTTCTTCGGCGCCTTTAACCGCCTGTGGGGACGCACCGAGCAGGGCTATCAGCATCGTGTTGTCGGCGGCCTGCGTCGCTCGGCGATGATGATGGGCGCTTTTGTCCTGATTTGCGGCGGCATGGCGCTGGCGATGTGGAAATTGCCGGGCAGCTTCCTGCCGACGGAGGATCAGGGCGAAATCATGGTCCAGTACACGCTGCCTGCCGGAGCAACGGCGGTACGCACCGCCGAGGTTCGCCGCCTGGTCACCGACTGGTTCCTGACGAAAGAGAAAGCCAATACCGACGTGATCTTTACCGTTGACGGTTTTAGCTTTAGCGGCAGCGGACAAAACGCCGGGATGGCCTTCGTGTCGCTGAAAAACTGGTCCGAACGTAAAGGCGAAGAAAATACCGCTCAGGCCATCGCCCTGCGCGCCACCAAAGAGCTCGGCAGCATTCGCGACGCCACCCTGTTCGCCATGACCCCGCCGTCGGTAGATGGCCTGGGGCAGAGTAACGGTTTCACCTTCGAACTGATGGCCAGCGGCGGCACCGATCGCGACAGTCTGATGAAAATGCGCAGCCAGCTGCTGGCCGCGGCGAATCAAAGTTCCGAGCTGCAGTCGGTACGCGCCAACGATTTGCCGCAAATGCCGCAGCTGCAGGTCGATATCGATAACAATAAAGCCGTCTCGCTCGGGCTGTCATTAAGCGATGTTACCGATACCCTCTCCAGCGCCTGGGGGGGAACCTACGTTAACGACTTTATCGATCGCGGTCGCGTGAAGAAGGTCTATATCCAGGGCGAAAGCGACGCCCGCGCCGTGCCGTCCGACCTCGGTAAATGGTTCGTACGCGGCAGCGATGACAGCATGACGCCGTTCTCCGCCTTCGCCACCACCCGCTGGCAATACGGCCCGGAGAGCCTGGTGCGCTACAACGGCTCCGCCGCCTTTGAAATCCAGGGCGAAAACGCCAGCGGCTTCAGCTCCGGCGCGGCAATGGACAAGATGGAAGCCCTGGCCAATGACCTGCCGGCCGGTACCACCTGGGCATGGAGCGGCATGTCGCTGCAGGAAAAACTCGCCAGCGGCCAGGCGATGAGCCTCTACGCCATCTCGATTCTGGTGGTCTTCCTGTGCCTCGCGGCGTTGTATGAGAGCTGGTCGGTACCGTTCTCGGTGATCATGGTGATCCCGCTTGGGCTGCTCGGCGCGGCGCTGGCGGCATGGATGCGCGGTCTGAACAATGACGTTTACTTCCAGGTGGCGCTGTTAACCACTATCGGCCTGTCGTCGAAGAACGCCATCCTGATCGTCGAATTCGCCGAATCGGCGGTGGAAGAGGGCTATTCCCTGTCGCGTGCCGCCATGCGCGCCGCGCAGACCCGCCTACGACCTATTGTGATGACCTCGCTGGCGTTTATTGCCGGGGTGCTGCCGCTGGCGATCGCCACCGGAGCCGGGGCCAACAGCCGCGTGGCGATCGGTACCGGGATTATCGGCGGAACCCTGACCGCGACGCTGCTGGCGGTGTTCTTCGTGCCGCTGTTCTTTGTGCTGGTGAAACGCTTCTTCACCCGCCATCGTTCTTCTCAGGAGTAAGTTATGTTTCGTTTTACCTTAGTCTTTGTTGCGCTCCTGACGGCGGGCTGCGTCTCTCTCGATCCGAACTATGAGCGCCCGGCCGCGCCTGTGCCAGCGACCCTGCCGGGCAGCCACGGCGAGGCAACCGCGGTGGTCAGCGACTGGCAGCAGGTAGTGAATGACGCCCGCCTCAAAAAAGTGGTGAACATCGCGTTAACCAGCAACCGCGACGTGCAGAAAGCGCTGGCCGACATCGAAGCCGCGCGCGCCCAGTTTGGTGAAACCCGCGCCTCGCTGTTTCCGACCCTCGACGCCGAGCTGAGCCATACCCGCAGTAAAACGGTGGCCAGCGGTCTCACCTCGTCAGCGGAAGCCGACGGCGCGGTTTCCAGCTTCGAGCTGGATCTGTTTGGTAAGAACCAAAGCCTGACGCGCGCGGCGCGGGAAACCTGGCTTGCCAGCGAATTCACCGCTCAGAATACGCGTCTGACGATGATTGCCGATCTGACCACCGCGTGGATAACCCTCGCCGCGGACAACAGCAATCTGGCGCTGGCGCAGGAAACCATGGCCAGCGCGGAGAACTCGCGCAACATCGTCACCCGCCAGATGGAAGTCGGCACCGCCTCAGCTGGCGACCTGAGCGATGCGGAAAGCGTTTATCAGCAGGCGCGCGCCAGCGTCGCCAGCTACCGCACGCTGGTGGCGCAGGATAAAAACGCGCTCAACCTGCTGGCCGGAGAAACCGTGCCGGATAGCCTGCTGCCCGGCACCCTTGAAAGCCTTGGCGATCGTAGTATCACCCTGGTGCCGGCGGGCGTCTCTTCATCGATACTGCTGCGCCGCCCGGATATCCAGGAAGCGGAGCATAATCTGAAGAGCGCTAACGCCGATATCGGCGCGGCGCGGGCCAACTTCTTCCCGTCCATCTCGTTGACCGCCAGCGCCGGGGTCGGCAGCGACTCGCTCTCGTCGCTGTTCAGCCACGGCATGCAGGTGTGGTCATTCGCGCCGTCCATCAGCCTGCCGCTGTTTACCGGCGGCAGCAACCTGGCGCAGCTGCGCTACGCTGAAGCGGAGAAAAAGGGTCTGATCGCCACCTATGAGAAGACCATTCAGAGCGCCTTTAAGGATGTCGCCGACGCGCTGGCGCGCCGGGAAACGCTCAGCGAACAGCTGGACGCGCAGAATAAATACGTCGCGGCGGAGCAGAAATCGCTGAATATTGCGATGAAGAGCTATCAGGCCGGGGTCGGAGATTATCTGTCGGTGCTGACCGCCCAGCGAACGCTGTGGTCGGCGCAGGCCACGCTGATCTCCCTCCAGCAGACCGACCTGGAAAACCGCATCACCCTCTGGCAGTCGCTGGGAGGCGGCGCCAGCTAACACTTTTGCCGGGCGGCAACGCCCGGTTTGATGACAAGGAGCCCGTTGATATGTCCCGAATTTCTCTCTCCTGGGTCGTGGTTCTCGGTTTGCTTAGCGCCATTGGGCCGCTGTGTACCGACTTCTATCTGCCCGCGCTGCCGGAAATCACCCAGCAGCTCAGCGCCACCGGCACGCAGACCCAGCTGTCGCTCACGGCGGCGCTGATTGGTCTCGGCCTTGGGCAGCTGTTTTTCGGCCCGCTGAGCGATCGCATTGGCCGTAAAAAGCCGCTGGCGCTCTCCCTGCTGCTGTTTATCTTCTCCTCGGCGATGTGCGCGATAACCTACGATATCCATATGCTGATCGCCTGGCGCTTTCTGCAGGGCTTCGCCGGCGCGGGCGGCTCGGTGTTGTCGCGCTCCATCGCACGCGACAAGTATCAGGGCACTCTGCTGACCCAGTTTTTCGCCCTGCTGATGACCGTTAACGGCATTGCGCCGGTGCTTTCACCGGTACTCGGCGGCTGGATCATCACCGCCTTCGACTGGCGTATTCTGTTCTGGGCGATGGCGGCGATCGGCATTATTTTGCTGCTGCTCAGCCTGACGGTGCTGCACGAAACGCTGCCGGTTAAAAGCGCCGCCTCGGTTACGCAGCAGCAGGATGAGGCGCCGGTACTGAAAAACCGCCGCTTTATGCGCTACTGCCTGATTCAGGCCTTTATGATGGCCGGGCTATTTTCGTATATCGGCTCATCTTCGTTCGTTATCCAGAGCGAATATGCCATGAGCGCGATGCAGTTCAGCCTGCTGTTCGGCCTAAACGGCATCGGGCTGATTATCGCGGCGCTGATCTTTTCCCGCCTGGCACGCCGCTTCAGCGCCGAAGCCCTGCTGCGCGGCGGCCAGCTGCTGGCAGTGACGTTTGCCGCCATCACCCTGCTCTTCGCCTGGCTACCGCTGCCGACGCTGGCGCTGGTCGGCCTGTTTTTTACCGTTTCTATGATGAGCGGTATCAGCACCGTCGCCGGTGCGGAAGCGATGAATGCCATTAATGCCCGTCAATCCGGCACCGCGTCAGCCCTGATGGGCACGCTGATGTTTGTGTTCGGCGGTATTGCCGCGCCGCTGGCCGGACTCGGCGGCGAAACGATGCTCAAAATGAGTTTCGCGATGAGCCTTTGCTATCTGGCCGCGCTGCTGATTGGCCTGAAAAAGCCGCGGCCCACGGTATAATCTTCTCCGGCGGTAATAAAAAATTCCAATTTTATTACCGCCATCTTTCCCGCCAGTGCTGAAATCACCTATTATTTCTTCAACACCAATCGTGATAACCTTCACAGGAAAGGAATAATTAATTCCTTATACTGCCCGCCACTGTGAATAAAGAGGTTCCTATGAGTATCGACCTGAGCAAACTGCTGACCGAGCGCCGCAACGCCAATAGCGTCAACATTGATACCCTTTCCACCGAAGAGATGCTGACGGTGATTAACCAGGAAGATCGGAAGGTGGCCCACGCCATTACCCCCTATCTGCCGCAAATTGCCCAGGTCGTGGATAACGTCGCGGCGGCGCTGCAGGCGGGAGGGCGCCTGATTTACATTGGCGCGGGTACTTCCGGTCGCCTGGGGATCCTTGATGCCAGCGAGTGCCCGCCGACCTTCGGTACCCGACCGGAGCAGGTGGTGGGCATTATCGCGGGGGGTCATAAAGCGATCCTGAGCGCCGTGGAAAACGTCGAAGACAACAAAGCCCAAGGGGCGATGGATTTGCAGAATCTGAACTTTAGCAGCCGCGATGTACTGGTCGGCCTGGCCGCCAGCGGACGCACGCCGTACGTCATCGGCGCGATGGAGTATGCCCATAGCCAGAGCGCTTTTGTCGCCATCGTCAGCTGTAACCCGCACGGCGAAATGGCCCGGCTGGCGGACGTCGCCATTACGCCGGTCGTGGGTCCGGAAGTGGTGACCGGCTCAACGCGCCTGAAGGCGGGTACCGCGCAGAAGCTGGTGCTGAATATGATTTCAACCGGGGCGATGATTCGCATCGGCAAGGTTTACAGCAATCTGATGGTGGACGTTGAAGCGACCAACGCCAAGCTTATCGAGCGCCAGGTGTCCATCGTCATGGAAGCGACCGAATGCGATCGCGCTACCGCCCAGAGCGCGCTGGAAGCCTGCGATCGCCACTGCAAAACGGCGATTGTGATGGTGCTGGCTGATTTAAGCGCCGCGGAGGCTCAGGCGCTGCTGGCAAAAAATAACGGCTATATCCGCAAGGCGCTGAGCCACTCCTGACCGCTGACTCACGGGGAATCTGCAATGGCGAAAATAAATAAAGAGATGATAGCGCGGATCCTGCAGCACGTGGGCGGAGCCGGGAACGTCGCGCAGGCGGGCAACTGTATGACCCGGCTGCGCCTGACCCTACGCGATGAATCACGGGCCGACAGCGCCGCCATCCGTCAGATTGACGGCGTGATGGGAGTGATCGTTAGCGATGAACAGTTCCAGGTCGTCCTTGGGCCCGGCAAGGCGCAAAGCGCGGCGGAAATGATGAACGCGTTACTGGAAGACGCGCCGGCGGAGGCGCCATCGCTGGCCGACGTCGCCGCCGAAAAGAAACAGGCGCTGAAGAGCAAGCAAACCAGCGGCATTCAAAAATTCCTCGCGAAATTCGCTACTATTTTCACCCCGCTCATTCCCGGTTTTATCGCCGTCGGCCTGCTGCTGGGGTTCGCCACTTTGGCGGAGCAGATATTCGTCCTTGAAAACGCGCATCCGAATGCGACGCTGCTGGCGCTGATCGGCTACATGAAGGTATTCAGCAAGGGGATGTTTACCTTCCTGAGCATCCTGATCGGCTATAACGCCCAGAAAGCTTTCGGCGGCTCCGGAGTCAACGGAGCGATCATCGCTGCGCTGTTTGTCCTCGGCTATAACCCGGAAGCCACCAGCGGCTTCTATTCCGGAATTTCGACCTTCTTCGGCCACGGTATTGACCCGCGCGGCAATATTATCGGCGTACTGATCGCCTCGATTATCGGCGCGTGGGTGGAGAAGCAGGTGCGACGCATCATGCCTGCCAACCTCGATATGATCCTCACCTCGGCGGTGACGCTGCTGATCATGGGCGCGATAACGTTTACCGTTATTATGCCGATCGGCGGCTGGCTGTTTACCGGGATGTCATGGCTGTTTTTGCACCTTAACGGTAACCCGTTCGGATCTGCGGTGTTGGCCGGCCTGTTCCTGCTGGCGGTGATGTTCGGCGTCCATCAGGGCTTCGTGCCGGTCTATTTCGCGCTGGTGGATGCGCAGGGGTTTAACTCGCTGTTTCCGATACTGGCCATGGCCGGGGCCGGACAGGTTGGCGCGGCGCTGGCGCTTTTCTGGCGGGCGAAGCACGGTTCTCTGCTGCGCACGCAGATTAAAGGGGCAATTATCCCCGGCTTCCTGGGCATCGGTGAACCGCTGATTTACGGCGTCACGCTGCCGCGTATGAAGCCGTTTATCACCGCCTGTCTCGGCGGCGCTTGCGGCGGTTTCTTTCTCGGGCTCATCGCCTGGATGGGGCTGCCGGTTGGCCTGAATACGGTATTTGGCCCGTCCGGGCTGGTGGCGCTGCCGCTGATGACCTCCGGCAGCGGGATCTACGCCGGTATGGCGGTGTATGCCGCCGGGCTGGCGGTCTCTTATCTCTGCGGATTTGCCCTCACCTGGCTGTTCGGCAGTAAAAACGTTGATTTAAGCTAAGAGGCGCGTCTGGCGCACGGCGGTGAACGTGAGTTTATCCGCCGCGTGGCAGGAGGCACTGACGCCCCATGTTGAATATTTTTTGCACGTGGCGTCGCGTTTCTGTCGGCCCGGTCAGGCGCCAGCCGCCGGGCGACGTCGGCCGGAGTACGCTTTGCTGGCCATCTGATAAAGGATCCGGCTACCATTTCCTGCCCCGCTTCCCGCGCGTGCTCATGCTATGATACTGCTTTCGCACTATTTTCACCTGAGGGAAAGATGGGCTCCAGCAAAAAAGGGATGCTGAACGTACTGATCGCCGCCGTGCTGTGGGGCAGTTCCGGCGTCTGCGCGCAATATATTATGCAGCAAAGTCAGATGTCATCGCCGTTTCTGACCATGACGCGCCTGCTGTTCGCCGGTCTGATTCTTCTGATGCTCTCGTTCGTTCACGGCGATAAAATTTTCCGCGTCCTGCAAAATCGCCAGGACGCTATCAGTTTGCTGATTTTTTCGCTGTTCGGGGCGCTCACCGTGCAGTACACCTTTCTGATGACCATCGAGAAATCAAACGCCGCCACCGCGACGGTGCTGCAGTTCCTGTCACCGACGATTATCGTTGCGTGGTTTGCCATCGCCCGCAAAACGCGCCCCAGTCCGCTGGTGCTGGCGGCCATCGGTACCTCGCTGGCGGGCACATTTCTGCTGGTGACCCACGGCAATCCGACAACGCTGTCGATTTCTCCCGCAGCGCTGTTCTGGGGGATTGCTTCGGCATTTGCCGCCGCGTTCTACACGACATATCCATCGACGCTGATTGCCCGCTACGGCACCCTGCCGATTGTCGGCTGGAGCATGCTGCTCGGCGGCGCCATGCTGCTGCCATTCTACGCCGGACAGGGCAACCATTTTGTGGTGACCGGCGGCCTGCTGCTGGCCTTTTTCTACCTGGTGGTTATCGGCACCTCGCTGACGTTCAGCCTCTACCTGAACGGCGCGCAGAAGATTGGCGGCGCGAAGGCGGGGATCCTCAGCTGCGCGGAGCCGCTGAGTAGCGCCCTGCTCTCGCTGCTGCTGCTCGGCATTACCTTTAGCCTGCCGGACTGGCTGGGCACGCTGCTGATTCTCTCGTCGGTGGTGCTGATCGCCATGGATTCGCGGCGGCGGGTGAAAACAGGCTGACAATTATCTGGCCGGAGATGCTGCAACCTGAGTTTGCAGCATCTTCAGATCGTCATCCGACAGCTCACAAACCACCTGCACCAGCTCGCGCTCAAATCCCTGTTCCAGACATGAACGAGCAATACGCAACGCTTCTTATCGTTTACCTTCCTGAAATCCTTCATAAAACTCCAGGTATAATTCCAACAGATATCCCAGTAAATACTCAGGTTGTAACTCCTGAGGTATCTCTTCCAGCGGTAGCCTCTCTACAATCTTCATTAATTTTCCCCCACCTTGAGGGATGCATCCTGGAATGCATTCAGATCGTCATCAGAGAGCCCTATAGTCATCCGTACCAGCTCGCGCTCAAACCCCTGCTCCAGAAGTGAACGGGCAATACGCAACGCTTCTTCTTGTTTACCCTCTTGTTTACCTTCTAACTTGCCCTCTAACTTGCCCTCCAACTTGCCTTCTTGTCTCCCTTCCTGCCGTAGCCTTTCCGCAATCGTCATGAGTACCTCCTTATGTTGAGGAACGCGCCGCTCGACCTCGTGAAGAAATTCACCAAAATGAGGCGCATCACCACACTGCAGCATGTAATTAAACAGCGCTTTCAACTGGCTGTCATTAGCGCAACCTTTAACCAACAGCTCTGCTAATCGCTCCACCAGGCCAAGTAAATCGCGCTGGCGAATATGCTTTTGAATCAGCTCCAGCAACGCTACACGCCGGTGCTGCATAATGTCGTCATCCGGCACCACCGTAATATCCACCAGTGGGAAAGCGGCGGCATAAAGTCGTCGCGCTGTCTGCGTATCGGTAAACTCATCCAGCCAGCAAAGCGAGAAGGGATAAGGGCTTTTCGCGCCGTGATAAAACAGCATCGGCACCACCAGCGGCAGCGTTTTATGCCCGGCATCCAGATGACGCTGCATCGCCGCCAGCGCGTAGCGCATCAGCCTGAATGCCATATGCGCATCCGGCGTGCTCTGGTGTTCAATCACCACGTAGATATAGCCATCACCGTCGCTGGTTTTTAGCGACCACAGCACGTCGGAGTAGCTGGCGCGTAAATTCGCTTCAATAAAGCTGCCTGACTCCAGCCTGAGCGTTTGCAGATCGCATAGCTGGCGCAGCGACGCGGGAAGATGAATGTCGATAAAATCCCTGGCGCACTCGGGATGCGATAAAAACTGCTTAAAAACCGCGTCGTGCGGCGTCGAGGAGGTTCCTTTTTTCATCATGCTCCGCCATCCCTGAAACGCAATGGCAGAAATATATCCATCAAAAGAAAGGGGGGCATCTGCGCATCAACGGCTTTGCTTGCCGGTACGGAAGATAAATTTCAGCGGCTGAAACGGATGCATTTTTGCGGAAACCGGCACGCAAAATGGTTATTTCGGGAATGTGTCTATAGTTAGAAAAACCCTTTAATAAAAATAAGGATATCCATGATGAAGAGAATGAGTATTGCGCTTTCGCTGGCAGCCAGCCTGATGCTACCCCATCTGGCCGCAGCCGCGCCGCTCTCCGGCCTGAAGTTTGAACAGCAGAAGCAGCAGATCATGAAGGATGTGAGGAAAAACTGCCCTGCCAGCAGCGCGCTGGATGATACGCAGTTTGCTAACCGCGTGCTGGAATCAGCGGAAAATAAGACCGCCGTACAAAGCGCGACGCGGGCGCTGGATAAAAACAACAGCGCCGCTTATCAGAAGGCCATTAGCGGCATTCAGTGCCCAACGCCCTGATTCCGGCGGCGGGTTGGACGCCATCAGCGGTTCGGGATGATCAAATCCCCGCGCAGCGGGCTACTGCCGAGCATTTGCGTCTTCTCGGTCAGCCAGTTGACTATCCGGCTGGCCATCGCGTCCATGGAATATTCAATCGCCGGGATGGTCGGAATACCGGGCAGCTGTAACGAGCCCGCCAGGCTGAATACCATGACTTTTTCCGGCACCGCGCGGTTAAATGCCTGGAGCTGCGGCACCACCAGCTGCGCCTGCTGCTCGTTGGCAACCAATAACGCATTGAAGTTCAAGGTTGTTGCGTTATTCACCAGCTCCTGCACCGCTACGGATGGCGAAGGACTGTCGAGAAAAACCAGGTTGCGATTAAACGGCAGAAAATTCTTTTCCAGCGCGTGCTTATAGCCCAGCAGGACCTGGTCTGCAAAGCCGCTGCCCTGCGGGTGGATAAGCGCAATCTGCCTGCGCCCCTGGCTTATCAGATAGTTACAGGCCGTTTCCGCCGCGAATGCGTGGTCAAAATGTATACTGTTCGCCCCTTCGCTTTCCAGACAGTCGATCAGCACCACGTCAGGACGGTCGATATTGAGCGGAAACCGGGCGCCGATAATCAGCACGTTGTCGCATAAACCGCAGGTTAACTCTTCCAGAGAGTGCAGCACCCTACCGCGGC
Organism: Klebsiella sp. CN_Kp100; assembly: GCF_040065315.1. Lineage (NCBI taxonomy): Bacteria > Pseudomonadati > Pseudomonadota > Gammaproteobacteria > Enterobacterales > Enterobacteriaceae > Klebsiella > Klebsiella sp. CN_Kp100. Next base: position 116,244 of record NZ_JBEAIJ010000033.1, on the reverse strand, counting down.
TGTTGGCAAAACGCAGCAGCAGATGCTTCTGGTGCTGGCTGAGCTGCTTTTCCAGCGCATAGAGATAGCTGGTGGTTTGATTGATGTTGTCCTGGGCGCAGATCACGCCGATGCAGCCGGTGGTCTGACTCAGCAAAGATTGCGCTATCATGTTCGGCCGGTAGTTGAGTTCTTCCGCCGCCTGTAATACCGCCTGCCGGCTGGCTTCCTTTACGCCGCGCGAACCGCTCAACACCCGAGAGACTGTGGCTTTAGATACCCCAGCTAATCGTGATACATCGTTGATAGTAGACATTATTTTCCCCTGACAGGGCTAATCCGATCCCTGTAAATCCATAAACCTGAATCGCTTCAATAATAACCAGCGGCAGTATATCCGTTTCCTTTTTTATTTGGAAACCGATTTTCCGTTTCGCGGAAAAACGTAGCAAAAATCACGAAAATCTGTGAGCCAAATCTAATTAACACACCCTTTGACTGATGGATCTTGACGGTTATCACAGTTCTGTTTTTTATAAATGGAAACCGGTTTCCGTCTGATATCAAATCATCCACGCAATAACTTTTTACATTTTGAGGATGATCGTCGATGTACAAGATTATGCTGTGCTGCTCTGCCGGGATGTCCACCAGTCTGTTGGTCAGAAAGATGGTCGATGCCGCGAAGGAACGCGCCCTGCCGGTGCAGATTGATGCCTATGGAGTTTCCGAATTTGATATGCAGTTTCCGCAGTACCAGGTGGTGCTTCTTGGGCCCCAGGTGAAGTACATGCTGAAAACCTTATCTGAGAAAGCCGCGCCCCTGAATATTCCGGTCCAGCCAATTAACACCATGGATTACGGGATGCAGCGGGGAGACAACGTTCTGGATTATGCCCTGTCGCTGATCGAAGCGCATTAAGAGGTGTACAAATGAGTTCTCTGTATCAGTCCATGATTGCCGTGATCGAGCAATCAATTACCCCGCTGGCAGGACGCCTTGGGCAGCAGAAATACGTTATCGCGATTCGCGATGGTTTCACTGCCGCATTGCCGTTTATGATCATCGGCTCATTCATGCTGGTATTTATCTTTCCGCCTTTTTCGCCAGATACCACTAACGGTTTCGCCCGCGGCTGGCTGGACTTCTCCCAGCAGTATCGCGAACAGCTGATGCTGCCGTTTAACCTCAGCATGGGCGTGATGACGTTCTTTATTTCGGTGGGAATCGGCGCCAGCCTGGGACGCCAGTTCCAGCTCGATCCGGTGATGTCCGGTCTGCTGGCGTTTATGGCTTTCTTACTGGTTGCCGCGCCGTATGCCGACGGCAAAATCTCCACCCAGTATCTCTCTGGTCAGGGTATTTTCACCGCTTTGATCACCGCTATCTACTCTACCCGCGTTTACGCCTGGCTGAAGCAGAACAACATTACGATTCGTCTGCCGAAAGAGGTGCCGACCGGCGTCGCGCGCTCGTTCGAAATCCTTATCCCGGTGCTGGTGGTGATCGCGACACTACATCCGCTGAATCTGTTTATCGAAGCGCAGACCGGTATGATTCTGCCGCAGGCGATTATGCACCTGCTGGAGCCGCTGGTTTCCGCCTCTGACTCTCTGCCGGCGATACTGCTGTCGGTGCTGATGTGTCAGATTTTCTGGTTCGCCGGGATCCACGGCTCGCTGATCGTGACCGGCATTATGAACCCCTTCTGGATGGCCAACCTGTCGGCGAACCAGGCAGCGCTGGCGGCCGGCGCGGCTCTGCCCCATGTCTATCTGCAGGGTTTCTGGGACCACTATCTGCTGATTGGCGGCGTCGGCTCCACGCTTCCGCTGGCCTTCCTGCTGCTGCGTAGCCGCGTAGCTCACCTGCGCACCATTGGCAAAATGGGTATCGTTCCGAGCTTCTTTAATATCAATGAACCGATTCTGTTCGGTGCGCCGATAATCATGAACCCGATGATGTTTATCCCGTTCGTCTTTGTCCCGATGATTAACGCCGTTCTGGCTTACGGTGCGACGCGCCTCGGCTGGCTCAGCCAGGTCGTTTCGCTGACGCCGTGGACGACCCCGGCCCCTATCGGTGCATCCTGGGCTGCAAACTGGACGCTAAGCCCGGTGGTGATGTGCTTAATTTGCATGGTGATGTCAGCGGTAATTTATCTGCCATTCCTCCGCGCCTATGAACGCTCATTAATGAAAACTGAAGTCGAAAAAGCCAAAGCTGCGGTGCCGGTTGCCGAAACGGTCAGCCAATAATTAACTCATATATTTAATAGCATATTTATCATGACGGCATAAATAATGCGGAAAAGGGACTTTCACTGCATTATTTAAATAATAAGGTTAATGACCTCAGGAACTATTATGATTGAACTAGAAGATGCGGTAATGGAAATTATCGTTAATGCGGGACAGTCACGCTCATTATGTTTTGAAGCGCTGCATTGTGCCCGTAGCGGTAATATAGATGAAGCGCGCTTGCTGCTGAATGAAGCCGATGGCTACGCCCGCCGGGCGCACCAGATGCAAACCCAGCTTATCGCGCAGGATGCGGGCCAAGCGCGCCAGCCGATGACCCTCATTATGGTGCATGCTCAGGACCATCTGATGAATTCGCTGCTCGCGCGTGAATTTTCAGAAGAGCTTATTCATTTATACCAGCGTTAATTTATATCAATATTTAGCAACTGTACCCGGAATAAATAAACCAGCTTATCCTGGCGGGATAGCTATTATCTAAATATATAAATTACTAAAAGCGAGATAATGATGAAAACTGTAAAAATACTGCCATTAACCATGGCGGTCGTCGCCGCGCTGTGCCCAGTTTCCGTATTTGCACAAGCGTTTACTCAGGAACAGATCGACGCCATTGTCGCCAAAGCCGTCGATAAAGCCCTGGCCGAACGCCAGGCGAAAATCGATGCCGCCGCCGATAAAAAAGTGGACGTCATTACCAACCCGCAGACCACCGCAGCCACGCCGGATATGGCGATCCCCTTCGGCCTGAAGTTCAGCGGCTACGCCCGCTACGGCGCGCAGTTCCAGACCGGCGATCAGAAGTTTGTCGGCGTGGATGGTTCCTATAACGGCGCCTCCGCGATCGGTCGTTTAGGCAACGAAGGCAACGGCGGCGAATTTCAGATAACCAAAGCCTTTAAGAGCAGTAAAGGCGCGATCTGGGATATCAACGTCATGTTTGACCACTGGAGCGACGAAGTTAACCTGAAAAAAGCCTACGTCGGCGTTACCAACGTGCTGGAGTCTAACCCCAACGCCTATATCTGGGCCGGCCGCGACTTCCATCAGCGCCCGCAACAGGGGATTAACGACTACTTCTGGATGAACCACGACGGCCAGGGCGCCGGGGTGAAAAACTTTGACATCGGCGGCGTACAGTTTGACGTGGCGGCGGTGTCGCAGGTGGAATCCTGTAGCCCGGAAGTGATGGCCGACGAAGCGAACCCGTCGCGCATCACCTGTACCGGCGGCTCCGGAACCGGCGATGATGGCCACTATGCGCTGACCACTAAAACCCACAATCTTAAAGCCGGGCCGATCGACGTTGAGGTTTACGCCAACTACGGTTTCGATTCGAAAGCGGTAGACAGCGACGAGCGTCTCGAAGCCTGGCAGGGCGGGCTGGTGCTGAGCCACACCAACGACAGCGGCGTCAATAAAGTGATTCTGCGCTACTCCGACAACTCGGATAACAGCGTCTATAACAAGACCGACGATCTCACCGCTATCTATGCCAGCTTTGAAGGGCTGCATAAATTCACCCAGCAGGCGCAGATCGAATATCTGCTGGCCTTCCACGACTATGACAACGGTAAAGACAATACCGACAATCGTAAAAACTACGGTGCCATTGTCCGTCCAATGTACTTCTGGAACGATGTCCACTCCACCTGGCTGGAAGCGGGCTATCAGCGCGTCGATTACGACCAGGGCGGCGATAACCACGGCTGGAAGCTGACGCTGTCGCAGAATATCGCCATCGGTATGGGGCCGGAGTTCCGCCCGATGCTGCGCTTCTACGTGACCGGCGGTCAGGTAGATAACAAGCGCACCGCAAAGGTCAACGGCACCAAAGACGAACAGCTGGATTCGCTGAACGTTGGCGGCATGTTTGAAGCGTGGTTCTAAGCTTGTGAAGCCGTCCCGGATGGCGGCTGTCGCCTTATCCGGGCTACCGAACCGCAGACAACGGTGAACCTGTAGCCCGGCTAAGCGCAGCGCGAGCCGGGAAGAAGCCGTATCGATATATTTATCCCGGCGTATTCCCCGGGTGGCGGCGTAACGCCTTACCCGGGCTTCCCTACCGAGCAACGGTGAATCCGTCGCCCGATGTGATGATTACCTCTGGCTCATCCGGCGGGCAATGCGCTCAAGCTTAATCATCAGCAGCAGCGTGATGCCCACCAGCACGATGGTCAGCGCCGAACCATCGGCAATATTGCCGCGATCGGTGAGGCTGAAAATCGTCACCGGCAGCGTCGTCCAGCCCGGCGGATAGATCATCACCGTCGCGCCCAGCTCCCCCATCGACAGCGACAGGCTCAGCGCCAGCGCGGAGATCATCCACGGAGCCATGAGCGGCAGCGTGACATGGCGCAGGCGATACCACGGCGATGCCCCGAGGCTGGAGGCGACGCTTTCAATATCGGCGGAAATCCGCGTCAGACCGGTGGAGACGTTGCTGAAGGTAAACGCAGAAATCAGCACGAAGTGCGCCGCCAGCACGATCCAGAAAGTACCGTTCATTTGTAGCGGCCCCTGGCTGAAAGCCACCAGAATGCCTAAACCCACCGATACCGAAGGAATGGCGCTCGGTAAATAGAACGCCAGCCCAAGATATTTTTGCAGCTTCGCGCCGTACTGGCGCAGAGCCAGCGCAGCCCACGTGCCGCACAGCAGAGCGAACAGGCTGGCGCAAAATCCAACCATCAGGCAGGAAAAGAGCGCATCCCACGCAGCCCCGCGAAAGGCGTTCACAAAGTGCCCAAGGGTAAAACCGGACGGCAGCAGGCCGTTCCACTGCTGGCTCAGGCTGGACATCAAAATCACCGCCAGCGGCAGGAAGAAGAATCCGGCAAACAGCGTTGCCGCCAGCGCGCCCGCCGCCGCGCGGCCTTTACGCGACCAAATCAACATCGTTAGCTCCTCACGCCGGTACGCGCGGCGGCCAGGCGATAGATTATAAACAGTCCCAGCGACAGCAGAATATTTATCAGGGCAATCATGCAGGCCTGGCTGTAATCCGATTCGAGAATAGCCTTGCTGTACACCATCATCGGCAGCGTATTCACGCCTTTGGCGCCGATAAACAGTACGATACCGAACTCGTTAGTCGTCAGCAGCAGGCACAGGCTACCGCCCGCCATCAGCGCCGGCAGCGCCGCCGGGAAAATCACCTGGCCGATAACCCGCAGCGGATGCGCGCCGAGAATACTCGCCGCCTCTAGCTGGCTTTTATCAATCTGCCGCAACCCGGCCATCAGCGGACGCATCACCAGAGGCGTGAAAACGGTGATTTCCGCCAGAATCACGCCCTGAATGGAATAAAGAAAATCGATCGGCGGCAGTTCGAAAGACAATAGCGACATTAGCGCGCCGTTCAGCAAACCCGCAGAGCCGTAGATAAAAGTAAACGCCAGGGTAATGAGAAAGGTCGGCAGGGCAATAAAGGTATCAATCACCCGGCTGATCAACTGGCTGCCAGGAAAGGGAATAAACACCAGAATCAGCGCCAGGACGCTGCCGAGCAGCAGGCAGCCCAGGGTGGCGAAGACCGCGATTTGCATCGTATTGAGCAACGCGTTGATAAAGCGCCGGGATCCCACGACCTGCCAGAAGGTTTCAAGGCTCAGGTGACCGCTGGCATCACGTAGCGCCTGTTCGCCGATCAGCAGCAGCGGATAGAAAAACAGGGTCGCCAGCACCAGCAGCGGCGGCAGAAGCCACAGTAAGGGCCGCAGCTGAACAGAGCGACGCGGGAGCGTTAGGATCTGCGACATTATGACACCTCAATCAGGACCGCATCGTTGGGTTCAAAATAGAGCGCCAGCCTGTCGCCGGCCCGCGGCAGCGGATCCACGAGGGTCATCACAATGCGCACCGCCTCCCCGGCCACTTCGCATAGCAGGTGGGTCAAATCGCCCTGCCAGTGCACCGACTGCAGGGTAGCGTTAAGCCGGTTGCTGGTGGCCGTTCGCGGCGCGAGGCTCATATGCTGCGGACGAATACACAGCAGCTTATTATTGCCATGCTGACCGCCGCGGCTGAAAGCGGTAATCAATCCACCGCCGCAGCTGACGCTGACCAGGCCAGGCCCTGCGGTATCTTTCAGCGCCGTCGCCTGCAGGATATTGGCGCGTCCGAGAAACTCGGCGGTGAAACGATTAGGCGGATAGTGGTAAAGCTGATGGGTTTCGCCATGGGCAATGAGCGAGCCGTCTTTCATGATGCCAATCTTGTCCGCCAGGGTCAGGGCTTCGGTCTGATCGTGGGTAACGTAGAGAATTGTGAGTTCCGGCAGTTCGCGATGCAGGCGGGCAATTTCCTCCACCATGTTGTGACGGATTTGCGCATCCAGCGCCGAGAGCGGCTCATCAAGCAGCAAGACCCGCGGACGTACGGCGATGGCGCGGGCAATCGCGACGCGCTGCTGCTGGCCGCCGGATAGCTGGTGCGGATAGCGGCTGGCGTAATCCGCCATGCCGACGATTTTCAGGGCGTCTTTGACGCGTGCAGCTATCTCCGTTTTCGGCTGCTTCTGCGCCCGCAGGCCGAAGGCGACGTTATCTTCTACCTTCATATGCGGAAACAGGGCGTAGTTTTGCACCACCATGCCAAGGCCGCGTTGATACGGCGGCAGGTGGGTGACATCCGTATCGCCCAGCAAAATCCGCCCGCCCGCCGGCTGTACAAATCCGGCTATCGCCCGCAGCACCGTGGTTTTTCCGGATCCGGATGGACCGATCAGCGCCAGCACTTCACCCGGTTCAATAGTTAAGGTCAGCGGCTTCAGCACCACGTTGCCGTGATAAGAAACGCGCAGCGAGTCGAGAGTGATCCCGGACGTTCCCGTCGACGACGGGGGATGAGCGACGGTCGTTTTCATTAACATCACGCTTACTCGCTGTCGGTGACTTGATGCCAGCGGGCAATATCCGCCGACAGTGAAGCCGCAACCTCGTCCCAGTTGGGTTCCCAGCTTTTCACGCCGTTAAGCGCCGCTTTCGCCACTTTAAAGTTAGCGTCTTCCGGCGTCACGTCGCTGCGCGCCGGCAGCCCCCAGGAGAGCGCGCTAACGCTGGCCTGAGCGGGCTTATCGAGCAGGAAGTTAATCAGCTTTTTACCGTTTTCACCGTTCGGGCCGTTTTGCACCAGACCGATGGTATAGGGCAGCGCCAGCGCGCTGCGTTCGCCTTTAGCGTCTGCGGGCCAGAAGATTTGCACATGCGGATTACGCGCCATCTGCGACAGGTTCATTTGCAGATCGCCGTTAGCGACGTACAGCTCACCTTTATTGACCAGCGCGGTCAGCTTACCGGTAGAAGCCGATGGTCCGACGTTGTTGGTCTGGAGTTTACCCAGATAATCGAACCCCGCATCTTTGCTGCCCAGGCTGTGGAACGCCTGCAGCATGACCGCCGTACCGTCGCCCGCCTGTCCCGGCGTCGAGTACTGCAGCTTGTTCCTGAAACGGCTATCGAGCAGATCCTGCCAGCTGGCCGGCGCGGTTTTCAGCAGCCTGCTGTTATAGATAAAGGTCAGATAGTTGTTCACCAGCGGCGAGTAGCGGTCATGGACGCCGGGGATCTGGTCGCTGCCCTGCGGCTTAAATTCGGCCAGTAATTGTTCTTTGGCGGCGCGCTGGATAAACGGCGGCACCGTCACCAGCACGTCCGCCTGCGGATTGGTGCGCTCTTTTGCCAGCCGTTCGACAATCGCTCCGGAGCCGCCTTCAACGTACTGCACTTTGATGCCCGTTGCCTTCGTAAAAGCGGCAAACTGGTTCTGATACCAGCTGTTGTCGCCGTCGTGCAGGCCGTCGGCGGAATAAACGGTGACAACGTCAGCGGACCACACCGGGGCGCTGGCGAGTACGGTAACGGTTAACAGAGCAAGTCGGGAGAGTTTCATCGTATCAGCCTCTTCGGATGGTGATCTTTATGGTCTATACCAGACTGACGTTCACGCTACCGGGGCTTTATGACAAAACGATGAATGAAGTGTGGCGAAAGGATGACGCCGGCGCAGAAGACCCCCTCCCGGAGGCGGCGCTTGACGCGCCTGTCCGGGCTACCCGTCCACAGACGGCGGTGGACCCGTAGCCCGGGTAAGGCGCCAGCCGCAACCCGGGGAAAATGCTCGGACAGGACCCATAAAATCAATGGGTATCGACTTCGATGCGCAGGCTGTCGTGACGCCAGTACTCGATATCGTAATCGAGAATTCGCCCATGTTGATCGTAGTTGAGCCGGCGCAGCAGCAGCGCCGGACGCCCTTCCATCACCCCCAGGGCGTCGGCGGCCTGGGGCGGCATCGAGGTGGGCCAGAACGACAGATGCATACTGGTATATATCAGGTCATAGCGGGTCTGATAAATCTCGGTCAGGCTGCCGTTTAAATCATGGCGCAGCAGCTCGGGAACCCTGGCGGGCAGACAGTGGTTTTCACAGTAGCAAATCGCCCGCCCGTCGGCATAACGCAGACGGGTGAGCAGGTAAACCTGATCGAATGGCTGCAGCGCCAGCGGCGCCATAACGTCCAGCGGAACGGCGGTTAAACGCCCGTCCAGCAGCACCGTTTTCGGCTCCCGCCCCTGTTCCAGGCACAGCTTATGGAAGTTGGTATTTTGCGTCGGATCCAGCCAAAGCCGCTCCGGCGTGACAAACCAGCCGCGGCGGTCGGCGCGATAAATCACGCCGCTGGCCTCAAGCTGCGCCAGGCTCTCGCGCACCGTAATACGCGTGGTATTGAACAGCGCGCACAGCTCGCGCTCGGAAGGCAGTTTATCGCCGCTCTTCAACGCGCCGTTTTGAATACGCGCCTGTAGCTGCGCCTTGATCAGCAGATACTGTGGCGTCTCGCCAGAGGGTGATTTCATGTTCGCTCGCGGCCAAATTTGATGCGCTCATTATACATAACCAGATGAATTTTTTGTTGCAGCGCCACTTTCCCTTTGACCTTTTCCGCAGACGATCGCCATTATAAAAAGTATCTGGTATAGACCAAATGGTGAAAATAGATGACTCCACGCAATTATCTGCTGCTGACCCCCGGCCCGCTGACCACTTCCCGTACGGTAAAAGAGGCGATGCTGTTCGACAGCTGTACCTGGGACGATGACTACAATCTCGGCGTGGTTCAGGCCATCCGCCAACGGCTGGTGGAACTGGCGACGCCCGCCGACGGCTACACTTCAGTACTGCTGCAAGGCAGCGGTAGCTACGCGGTTGAGGCAGTGCTCGGCAGCGCGATCGGCGTGCAGGACAAGATTTTGATTATCAGCAATGGCGCCTACGGCGCGCGCATGATCGAGATGGCGAAACTGTTGAACATTGCGCACCACCCTTACGACTGCGGTGAAGTCGCGCGACCGGACGCTGCAGCGATCGAACGGATCCTGCAAACCGACCCGGCGATCACCCATATCGCTATGGTCCATTGCGAAACGACAACCGGTATGCTCAACCCGATCGAAGCGGTGGCGGCGCTGGCAAAACGGTACGACAAACGCTACATCGTCGATGCCATGAGCAGCTTCGGCGGCATTCCCATGGACGTCGCCGCGCTGAACATTGACTATCTGATCAGCTCCGCCAACAAATGCATACAGGGGGTGCCGGGCTTCGCCTTCGTCATTGCCCGGGAAGCGCAGCTGGCAAACTGCCAGGGCCGCTCGCGCTCGCTGTCGCTGGATCTCTACGCCCAGTGGCGCTGCATGGAGGATAACCACGGCAAGTGGCGCTTTACTTCACCGACCCATACCGTGCTGGCCTTTGCCCAGGCGTTAAAAGAACTGGCGGAGGAAGGCGGCGTGAGCGCGCGTCACCAGCGATACTGCGCTAACCAGCAGCGTCTGGTGGCCGGAATGCGCGCATTAGGCTTTCAGCCGCTGCTCAACGATAGCCTGCACTCGCCGATCATCACCGCGTTTTACTCCCCGGATGCGCCGCAGTATCGCTTTAAGGATTTCTATCAGCGGCTTAAAGAGCAGGGTTTCGTGATCTACCCGGGCAAGGTGTCGCAAAGCGACTGCTTCCGTATCGGCAACATTGGCGAAGTGTACGACGCCGACATCACCGCCCTGCTGGCGGCCATTAAAAACGCCATGTACTGGCAACGCTAAGGAACCATCATGAACCGTATTAACGCCGTTATTCTTGATTGGGCAGGCACCACCGTCGACTTTGGCTCCTTCGCGCCGACGCAGATTTTCGTTGAGGCCTTCCGTCAGGCTTTTGCTGTGGAGATTACACTCGAAGAAGCCAGGGTGCCGATGGGTCTCGGCAAATGGCAGCATATTGCAGCGCTGGGGAAACTCCCCTCCGTGGACGCCCGCTGGCAGGCGAAGTTTGGCCGCGCGATGAACGCTGCCGATATCGATGCGATCTATGCCGCGTTTATGCCGCTGCAGATTGCCAAAGTCGTCGATTTTTCTGCGCCAATCGCCGGGGTTGTCGACACCATTGCCGCGCTGCGCGCCGAAGGTATAAAAATTGGCTCCTGTTCCGGCTATCCGCGTCCGGTGATGGAAAAGCTGGCGCCGGCCGCCGCCGCGCAGGGCTATGCGCCTGACCACTGGGTAGCGACGGACGACCTCGCCGTCGGGGGACGGCCGGGACCATGGATGGCGTTGCAGAACGTCATTGTCCTCGGCATCGACTCGGTAGCCCACTGCGTCAAGGTTGATGATTCCGCTCCCGGCATTACCGAAGGATTAACCGCCGGGATGTGGAGCGTGGGTCTGGCGGTTTCCGGTAATGAATTCGGCGCCAGCTGGGAGGAATATCAGCAGATGAGCGCCGAAGAGATCGCCGCCCGCCGCGAGCACGCCGCCGGGAAGCTGTCCGCCGCCGGGGCGCATTACGTCGTGGATACGCTGGCGGATTTACCGGGCATCATTGCCGACATCAACCGTCGCCTGGCGCAGGGCGAACGCCCGTAGATTTATTGACGGTTCGCCTGACTGCGGCCGATTACACCCGTACTTTCGTCGCCACCAGTACACCGGTGAGCAGCATTAATGTACCGGAGAGGACCAGCGGCGAGAGCAGACCAAGGTGGTCCAGCGCCACGCCGCCCACCGCTGCGCCGCAGGTATTGGCCAGTTGGATCACCGCCACCTGAATCGACCCGGCTTTCTCCGCCTGATCGGACAGGGAGCGGGTGATCCACGTTGACCAGCCAACCGGCACCAGCGCGAAGGCAAAACCCCAGATAACGGCCACCGCCGACGCCACGATTTTACTCTCCCCCCACAGCACCAGCACCGCCGCGCTGATGGCCAGCACCACTGGAGCGATCGCCAGCGCCGCTTTTACCGATCGCTTGAGCAGCATCGAAGAGAGCGAGGTGCCGACGAAGCTGGCGATGCCGAAGCTCAACAGCACCAGCGTCAGGCCGTCAACGTCAAAGCCCGCCAGCGTCATATACACCGGGCGAATATAGGTAAAGAAGGCGAACTGGCCGGCGAAGGCCATAAAGATGGCGCACATCCCGGCCATTACGCCGGGGCGCTTTAACAGGCCAAACATATTTTGCTGCGCCGAGGTCGACTCGCCAGGCAAAGAGGGCAGCGCCTTCAACACCCAAATCGTACAGACCACGCCCATCACCGCGGCGGCGTTAAAGACGTTACGCCAGCCGATAATCCCGCCGAGGAAGCTGCCGAGCGGCGCGGCGATCACCAGCGCTATCGATACCGCGCCGAAAATGACCGACAGCGCTTTGGGCACCACGCGCATCGGCACCAGTCGCATGGTGAGCGACGCCGACATCGCCCAAAAACCGCCCAGCGCCAGCCCCAGGCAGGCGCGCCCCACCAGAAGCAAGGAGAAACTGTTGGCAAAGGAGACCAGCAGACAAGAGACGGTCAGCAGGACGGAAAACAGAATCACCACGTAGCGACGATCGGTACTGCGGATGATCGAGGTGATAAACAGGCTGGCAAACATCGCCACAAACGCGGTGGTGGTGACCGACTGCCCGGCAACGCCTTCTGAGATGCCCAAATCCTGCGCCATCGGCGTAAGCAGGCTTACCGGCAGGAACTCAACGGTAATCAGGCAGGCAACGCAGAAGGCCACCGCAAAAACCGCCGACCAGTTGGGTCGCGCCGCCTGATTAGCCTGCGGCGCAGAGGCATTCGAAGGAGTCATAAGTTACCTGCATGGTTGAATACGGAGGAGCCGCGCAGTGTAACATTTAAAATGTGACGAATTTAACGTTTTGACAACTTTTCAGGCTTTGCAAAGTACCTGCGTAGCTGCTCGCATAACCGGAAAATCACGTTTTTAGGTATTCCGTAACAGTAAGAGGAAGAAATAACATAGCACTTGGTGCTATATTTATGGTTACAGGATGTCAGCCAATGCGTATTTTTAAAACAAAATGGTTTACCAGGGAAGCCCGGGCTCATGCGATTGATGACGACGAACTTTGCAAAGCGATTGAAGCCACTCTCCAGGGAAAAGTAGATAACCTTGGTGGCGGCGTTTACAAAAAACGCCTCAATAAAAATCGCGATCGCGCAATCATCCTGGCAAAGGGTGCTGAGCATTGGTTTTACACATTTTTATACGCCAAACAGGATATCGCCAATATCGATAACCGAGAACTCGCGGCGTTCCGTGAGTTAGCCAGGCATTATTCCCTTCTCAGCGAGGAGAAAATGGCGGCATTGGTTAAGAGAAAAGAATTGGTGGAGATTTGTCATGACTGCAAAAACTAAATTCAAAAGCCCCGCCTTTGAAGCTATCCATAGCGCTGCCGCAGGTTTATACAGTGTTGATGCGATCGCGCAGGAGACGATGCGCAGCTTTGATGAAACATGCATCAGCCGCGTAAGCGATTTCCAACCTGGTGAAATTAAGGCTCTACGTGACCAACTCAACGTCAGTCAGCCGGTTTTTGCCCGCTATCTGAACACCAGCGTGTCCACGGTCCAAAAATGGGAAAGCGGGGCAAAACGCCCCGGTGGGCTGGCATTGAAATTACTCAATATCGTGCAAAAACATGGGTTAGAAGTGCTGGCATGATGCCACTTTGAGGTGATGACTTTTGCATAGTTGGTCTCGTCAGGAGGAGTTTTAACGAAGCCAACAGTGCACAGGGAAGCGCTATCAGTGTAGCCAGTGGACCCCATCTTCGGGTAAAAACAGCGTGTTATAGCGCTCCTGTAAAGCGTGCAGCTCGCTCACTTCCGGCTCCAGCTCGCGAAGGAAACCTTGCGCGAGGCGAATTTGCGCTTCGGTAATTGGCGCCGCGAGGCGGGCCTTTTTCATCAACCGATACCAGTAATGCAGGTTCTGCTCGCTGCCGTCGACGATAGCAGTCTGCCAAATCAGCAGCACCTGAGCGGCATTTTGCAAATGCGCTTCATTCGGCCGTTCCAGGTAGCGCAGATACTCGTTACCGGCCGTTTTTCCCAGCTGATCGATCATCGATTCCAGCGGTACCGGCGTAATGCCTAACCGTTCGCTCAGACGGCGAATCGCACGGCGTGAATCAGAGGTAAGCACCCGAAATCCCACAACAAATACCACTATCAGCGTGGCCAGCCCTAACCAGATCATGCATCCTCTCATTCAATCGCAGCACCACTATCATAATGGGAAATTACCCGCTGTCGACTGTCGGTGGTACCAGAATGTGACTTATCGCGACCTCGTCTCGCTATCATCAAACCGCCCGGCAAGAGGTATAAAAAAGCCCGGCGCAAAGGCCGGGCAAAGTGACTCACACCCAATGACTCAGGCAGTCTGCAAAGTTTGTGTCTTTTTCTGACGGCGGATTTTACGTTCTTCAAACACCGCAACGATGGCCATCAGGCAGATGCAGCCAATTGCCGCCGCATCCAGCGCCGCAAAGGTCCCCGCCCAGCCGGTGAGGCCAAAAATCGGCGTTCCGTCGGCGATCATCCCGAGGCCGAGCTTGGCGAAGCTATCGCCGATCAGATAGGCAAAGGTGCCCTTGATCCCGTCGGCTGCGCCAATCGCTTTTTTCGGCACAAAGCCTACTGCGGCAACGCCGATCAGCAGCTGCGGGCCAAAAACCAGGAAACCCAGCGCAAACAGCGATGCGAGATAAACGTACTGGTTACTGGCGTGCTGATAAACCCCAAGGGTGGCGATAATCAGCGCCAGCGCAATGCAGGCTACCAGCGCCCGACGACCGTTTGCCAGATCCGACAGCCAGCCCCATAGCAGCGTGCCGACCAGCGCGCCTACTTCAAAAAGGGTAAAGCCCTGAATCGCCACTTCTTTGGAGAGCTTCAGCTCCTGGAAAGCGTAAACGGTGGACCACTGGTCAATGCCGATGCGCACCACGTACAGAAAGATGTTGGAGAAACACAGCAGCCAGATGACTTTGTTCTTCAGCACGTACTCGACAAAGATCTGCCATTTGGTCATGGCGTTCTCTTCCGTCTCTTTATCCTCTTCGCTGATCTCTTCGCCAAACAGCTCTTCGGCGTTACCGAGACCGTAAGATTCCGGGGAGTCGCTGCCGAAGCGCAGGCCGATAAAACCGACGATTAGCGCAATAATCGACGGGAAGATAAACATCCCGATCACGTGGCCGTCGAACAGGTAGTTCGCGCCAAACAGCGCCACGCCCGCGGCGCCGGCGCCGCCGAGGTTGTGAGAGATATTCCAGAAGCCGAGGAAGGTGCCGCGTTTACGGCGGGGCGTCCACTTGGTAATGGTCGAATAGCTGCACGACCCGCCGGTGCTCTGGAAAAAGCCGCTCAGGGCGTAGAAGGCGATCATCAGGAACAGGCTGGTCGACCCCGCGCCCATGCTGGCGCTGAAGCCGAGCATACAAATGGCCGAGAGGATCAGCATAAACGGCAGGAACTGCTTGGTGTTCTTACCGTCTGCGTAGTAAGAAACCAGCGTTTTACCCACGCCGTAGGTGATAGAGAACCCGAGGCCGATCATCCCCAGCTGCGTCATGCTCAACCCGTAGGTGGAGATCATGTCGTTCTGCGCGATATTAAAGTTTTTGCGGATCAGGTACATGGTCAGATAGCCGATGAAAACCACCAGATACGACTGCATGAACGGTTTGAACCACATTTTGCGCCGCGCTTCGAGCGGCAGGTCCAGGGTAGGCTTGCGCACCTGGTTTAAGAAGGCCAGCATGATTGAGTGACTCCTGAGCTGATTTACTACCTGCGAATAGCAGGCATTGTAAAAATCAGCCGGAAGACCCGCCTGAGACAGCGTCCAGGCGAAACCGGGAAAATTTCTTAGTTTTACGCCATTCGGCGGAGAAAGGTGAGGCAGATCACGCTTCTCGCGGCGCCTGGGCATTTAGAAACGGCAGCAGCAGCAGAGCGGAGATGCCGGCAGCAATGGCGATGACCACGAAAAAACCGCTCCAGTGCCAGATCTCCATGACCTGCGCCAGCGGCCAGCCGGAGAGCGACGCGCCAAGATAGGCAAACAGCCCGACAAAGCCGGTTGCCGCCCCCGCCGCCTCTTTGTGCGAGCACTCCGCCGCCGCCATGCCAATCAGCATCTGCGGGCCAAAAACGAAAAAGCCGGCGGTAAAGAAACAGGCCGCCTGCATCACGTAGCTGGCGAACGGCATCAGCCACAGGCCGCCGACCGACAGCAAAATCCCGGCGGCGAAAATCAGGTTCATCGGCCCGCGATTGCCGTTAAACAGCTTATCCGAGCCCCAGCCCGCCACCAGCGCGCCGATAAAACCGCCTACCTCGAACATGGTGACCGCAGAATTCGCCGTGACCAGATCGACGCCGAGCGTTTCCGACATATAGAGATTGCCCCAGTCGTTAATCGCTGCGCGCACTACATATACCAGCACGTAACACAGCGAGAGCAGCCAGATATAGGGATTCAACAGCACGTATTTGGTGAGGATCTCTTTGCGGGTCAGCCCTACCCCTTCCTGCTGCTGGGCAATCTCCAGTTCATCGTGACGCCAGTCGCCTACTGCGGGCAGCCCTACAGCCTGCGGCCGGTCGCGCAGCCGCCAGCAGAGAAACAGCCCGGCGAGGATCGCCAGCATGCCGGCAATCATCATTCCCGTTCGCCAGCCGTAGTGCAGCGCCGCCGCGCCAACCACCATCGGGATCAGCGCCCCGCCGACGTTATGCGCCGTGTTCCACAACGCCCACCAGCCGCCGCGTTCGGTACGCGAATACCAGGCCGTCAGCAGACGCGCGCACACCGGCGACCCCCAGCCCTGGAAGAAGGCGTTCAGGGCCCACAGCAGCGCGAAGGCCCACAGCGAAGTGGAAAAGCCAAACAGGATATTGACTACGCCGGTGGCGACCAGACCAATCCCCATAAAATAGCGAGCATCAGAGCGGTCGCTGACGATACCGGAGAAAAACTTCGATAGCCCGTAGGTGATGTAGAACAGCGTTGCCAGCAGACCGATATCGCTACGCGTCAGTACGTTGCTGGCGAGGATTTCAGGCACGGCGGCATTAAAGCTTTTACGCGTAAAATAAAACAGCGCATAGCCCAGCCAGATGGTCAGCAGAATATGTCGACGCCAGTAGCGGTAGCGCTCGTCCAGCGCCTGTTTATCGGTAATCGGCGGAGCATCGGGCGGAGATTTCAAAAAGGCAAACATCGTCGTTCCTCAGGCGTAGCGCAGCGGCAGGCTGACGCAAACGCGGGTGCCGTGGGTGCAGGAGATGGTTAAGGTGCCGCCCAGCGCGCTGACGCGTTCGCGCATGCCGGTGAGGCCAAAGCCCTGCTGACCGGAGCCCGGCGGCAGGCCGCAGCCGTCGTCCTCCAGCACCAGCATCAGCCGCTGCTCCTGCTGCCAGCCCTGCAGCGTGACGGCGCTGGCGCTGGCGTGTTTGACAATATTATTCAGCCCCTCCTGACAAACGCGGAACAGGGTGACTCGCTGGTTTTCACTCAGCAGCGACTCATCAATACGCCACTCCAGATGGCTGACCATACCGCGATCCTCCAGCTCCATTTCGCGCATCAGCGAGCGAACCGCCTGCTCAAGCGTCAGATCGTCCAGCTGGCGCGGGCGCAGGCGGCCCAGCAGGCGGCGCACCGAATCATAGACGCCGAGCGAAAGCTGTTCAATCAGCTGCCCGCTCTGCCTGACGCTGGCGCTGTTCGGCGCCAGACGCTGGACGATTCCCGCCTGGGTGCGGATGGCGGTAATGGTCTGGCCGATATCATCGTGCAGCTCGCGGGCGACCTCGCGACGTACGCTCTCTTCGGTTTCCAGCAGGCGTTCCGCCAGCCGCTGGTTACGCACCAGCTCGTTTTGCAGCGACTGGTTCAGCTCGCGCAGCCGCTGAATGCCGGCGCCCAGCAACAGGCCCGTCAGGCTTTGCGCCAGCAGCGAAAGCAATAAATCCACCGGGTGTTCGTGCCAGGTCTGGCTGGCGATCAGCGCGATAGCGTTCATCAGGGTCGCGATCAGCGCGCCCTGCCAGCCGTAATGCCAGGCCAGAGCGATAATCGGCAGCGCCAGGCAGAAGGGCGTAAATCGTGAGAGCTCGGCGGGTAGCCCCAGCTGAAGCCAGAGGCTGACGCTGAACAGCAGCAGGTACCAGACAAGATGCCGCCCGCGCCAGTTCACCGGCTGCGAGACCAGCGATGGCCCCAGCGGCCGCCAGACGGTGCTGGTGAGATAGTGCCAAATCACCAGGCAAGTGGGAGCCAGCGTCAGGCCGCCGGTCAGGGTCAGCAGCAGCGCGTTCAGCCCCTCTTTACCCTCCAGCAGCCACGGCAGCGACTGAAGCAGCGCAGCGGCGATCAACGCGCCCCCCTGGCGCAGCAGGGTGAGCCAGTCGCGCTGCTGACGATAGCGCGAGATCAGCGCCACCGGCAGCAGGGTCAACAGACTTCCGGTCATCAATATTATCGGGTGCGCCAGCGCAACTTCCTGCGCCAGCCAGAGGATCAGCAGCCACTCCGCGCCCAGCAGAACCGGCCAGTAGCCGCGCGGGCACTGCAGCATCAGGCCAAGACGCAGCCCGAAGGGAAACAGCAGCACCGCAAGATCGGCACGCTCTACCAGGTGCAGGCTGATGCTCCACAGGCAAAACCACGCGGCGGAAAAGATAAAGCAACAGCCGATAACCGAGAGCAGCCGGGAGAGAAAGGCGTTCATTGCCAGCTATCGAACATGCGGCGCGCCAGCTCAACGTCGTTGCTGACGCCCAGCTTTTCCAGCAGATTGGCACGATGAACGTGCACGGTTTTTGGCGACAGGCCCAGCTCGGCGGCAATCTCCTTTACCGCCATCCCCTGCGCCAGCTTTTCCGCCACTTCGCGTTCGCGTTTGGTCAGCGGGTCCCGTCGTCCGGCCGCCAGCTTCATGGCGATATCCGGCGTCAGATAGCAGCCGCCGGCCGCCACGGTGCGGACGGCAGCGATCAGCTCATCCGGGCTGCAGCGCTTGGAGAGAAAACCGCGCGCGCCGGCGTTCAGCGCCTGCTCCACCAGCGCCGGACTGTCGTGCACCGACAGCATTACGATCGCCATTCCTTTCGGTAGCTGGCTTAACAGCTCAAGCCCGGAGATATCCGGCATCGAGATATCGCAGATGCAGACCTGCACGCCGCGGCCGGGCAGCCCCGCCAGCGCTTCGCGCCCGGAACCGAATTCTGCGACGACCTGAAAATCGGCTTCCAGCCCCAGCAGTTGGGCAAAGCCGGAGCGGACGATAAGATGATCGTCAATAAGGGCGATTGTGGTCATGGCGATTCCTGGGAGGATAAAAAACGCGCTTACCTTAACGGTATAAACGTCATCCTTCAAGCTGCCTCTGTCCCCCAGTCGCTTACCTGAGTAAGCGCCCGGGGATGCTCATACTTGCCGCCCTGATGCGGCTTGAGTGATTTTGTCTATCGCGCGCCGCGGTTCAAGCCGCGAGCGATTATTCGAAGAACACCGCAATTTTGCTGAACATGGAGGGATCGGACTGATTGCGTACCACTTTCTCAACGTCTTCCAGCTTTTCAATCTGACTAATCATCTGCCCGAGGCGCTGATCGTCGTTGACCAGTAGCCAGATGCGGCTCTGGTTGCTGTCCTGAATTGGCAGACAAAGAATGCCTTCCACGTTAAATGCGCGGCGGGCAAACAGGCCGCAAACGTGGGTCATCACGCCGGGATGGTTGCGCACGGTGAGCTGTAGAATAACGTTTTCATGAGTCGCTTGTTGCATGGCTTATTCCCCCACCATTTCAGTATTGGCCGCACCCGGCGGTACCATCGGATACACTTTTTCTTCAGCATCGATACGCACGTGGATCAGCGCCGGACCCGGGCGTTCGATAATCGCCTGCAGCGCCGCCTGCGGGTCAGCTTCGTTATTTAAATCACAGGTTTGCAGACCAAAACCGGCGGCAATCTGCATAAAGTTGACCATGCCAGGATAGGTTGCGGCGAATACGCCCTGCTTATAGAACAGGCTCTGCTGCTGATAAACCAGCCCCAGCGCTTCGTTATTCATCAGGATAATTTTCACGTCCAGCTGATTTTCCGCCGCGGTAGCCATTTCCTGAATGTTCATCATCAGGCTGCCGTCTCCGGAGAAGCAGATGACCTTGCGCTGCGGGTTAGCCAGCGCCGCGCCTACCGCGGCAGGCAGACCAAAGCCCATGGTGCCGAGGCCGCCGGAGGTCAGCCATTGGCGCGGACGGTTCAGCGGATACGCCTGCGCGACCCACATCTGGTGCTGGCCGACGTCGGTGGTCACGATTGCCTCATCGTCAACGCAGGCGGCAACGGCGTTAATCAGGCCATAGTGGGTAAGCGGGTCTTGCTCCTGCGGAATGGTGCAGGGGAACTCCCGCTGCAGATCGGCCACCAGCTGCAGCCATTCGCTGCGCGGCTGCGCCTCGACCTGCGGGATCAGCTGCGCCAGCACTTCGCCAACATCGCCCTGAATCGCCACGTGCGGCTGTTTGATTTTACCCAGCTCAGAGCGGTCGATATCAACGTGAATAATTTTCGCATTCGGGCAGAACTGCTCGGTTTTACCAATCGCCCGGTCATCAAAACGCGCCCCTAAAACAACCAATAAATCAGCCTCTTGCAAAATAAAATTGGTGCTGCGCGCGCCGTGCATCCCCAGCATGCCCAGCGACAGCGGATGCGCTTTCGGCAGCATCCCCAGCGCCATCAGGGTCTGGGTGGTCGGCAGGTTGGCTTTTTCCGCCAGTTGGCGAATGTGCTCAGGCGCGTTGATCACCCCACCGCCCAGATAGAGCACCGGACGCTGCGCGGCGTTAATCATCGCCGCCGCTTCACGCACGCTGGCGCTATCGAACATCGGAGCCGCCGTACGGGCGCCGGGTTCCGGCAGGGCATCGAGCTCAATGGTCGCGGCCTGAACATCCTTAGGAATATCTATCCACACCGGCCCTGGTCGCCCGGACTGCGCGATGCGAAACGCGTCGCTCATCACCTGCGGCAGTTCAGCGATGTTGCGTACCAGATAGTTATGTTTCGTGATGGGGATAGAGATACCGTAGGTGTCAACTTCCTGGAAGGCATCGGTGCCGATCATTGAAGCCGGAACCTGGCCGGTAATGCACACCAGCGGAATCGAATCCAGACGGGCATCGGCGATAGCGGTGATCAGGTTAGTGGCTCCCGGGCCGCTACAGGCCATACACACCGCCGGTTTGCCCTCGGTGCGCGCCATGCCCTGGGCGATAAATCCCGCGCCCTGCTCGTGACGCGCCAGAATATGGCGGATCTGAGTGCTTTGACTTAACGCATCGTAAATCGGAAGGATGGAGCCGCCCGGAATGCCGCTGACCGTAGTGATCCCCTGACGCTCCAGTAAATGAACGACTAACTGTGCGCCAGTGAAGCGCATTTTTTGTGATGTTGTGCCCGAACTTGCCATGCTCCAGTCCTTTTATTCTGGGCCGACTTACCGGGGGGCATGAAACGAAAAACCCCGCTCGGTTTGCGCCGGCGGGGTTTGGAATTCGTGTTGTTCCGGACCCTACGGCGCGTTGCCGACGACGACCACCACAGACACGACGACCACCGCGGCAGGCGCGGTTAGTAGTAGGGTCGAAGTCAGCGTGGTAGCGTTCATTAGGGACCTGTTGTCTCAAAAAAGGGAATGAATTTATACAAACACAGCTTTTGTCATTTCACAATGGATTTATTTTCAACCAGGAAAAACTGCGCGGAAGATCACATTAATTTGCGGCGGGATAAAAACAAAAAACCCCGCCGCGGCGAGGTTTTCTGCTCGGTGTTTTACGGTTGGTGGCCGCAAGCACACTGTATTACGTCAACGAAAAAAGTATACGCGATCGGGGAAGAAGGCGCAATTTTCACGACGGTTTTTGCTGATTTAGAGTATGGATCGCGTATGCAAATTTGTCCAAAAAATACTGTTCATACATACAGTATTCATTCTATACTGAGGGGGTACGCAGGGTGAATCTGGGGCCGCACTTTTACCGGCGCAAAAAAAGTCCTGGCTGAAACGGGTGGTGCCGTCAGCGCCTTAACCCCAGAAGAGCACACTGTGTTACGTCAACAAATACCCCGAATCATTTAGCCCGCAACCCACTGGTCGCGCCTGAATGATGACGGGTATACCCTGGCTGGCAACAGGCGGCGGAAAGGTACGCCAGCCGGTTGTGCTCCTGAACCAGAGGAGACGCGTATGGGCGGAGTGGATATCGTTGTTCTGATCCTGAAACTCATGGTTGCCGTGTTGCAACTACTTGATGCAGTCCTGAAACAGTTCCGCTGATTCAGGTTCAAGTCGCACCTGAGAGGGGCGGGAAACCGCCCCTCTACAGGCTAACCTGACGGAGAAAATTATGGCCCCCTTGTTGATTGCCGCCATCACCCCGGACGAACCCGGTTTTTCGGCACTACGCGCCGAAAGCCTGACGCAAAACCTGAATATGCTGGGCCGCCTGGCGGAGAACTGGCAGAGCGGGATAAACCGCTTTAACGCGCCGGGAGAAAAGCTGCTGGGCGCTTTTGCATTTGGGCAGCTGGTTGGGGTTTGCGGGCTCAATGTCGACCCTTTTAGCCAGCAGCCGCGAGCCGGCCGCATCCGCCATTTATATATCGGCGAGCGCCACCGTCGGCAGGGGATCGGGCATCAGCTGCTGGTCTCGGTTATTACCCACTCCGGCGCCAGCTTTGATTTTCTCAACACCCATGCGCCGTCAATGGCCTGGTCGTTTTATGAAAATCTGGGATTTCGCCCGGTCTATGATGAACCGCGGGTCACCCATCGCCTGTTTTGTTCGCTCTAGCTGTCTCTGGTTGCCAAAGCGCGCCCATGTTACAGTCCAGTGACGATTTATCCCCCAGCGCCAGGCTGCAATGACCATTACCGTATTCTGTATATTGCTGTTCGCCGCCCTGCTTCACGCAAGCTGGAACGCTATCGTTAAAGCCAGCGGCGATAAAATGTACGCGGCGATTGGCGTTAGCGGCTCTGCCTCGCTCATCGCCCTGGTTTTGCTCCCTTTTGCCCCCCAGCCGACGCTGGCCAGCGTGCCGTTTCTTGCTGTCTCCTGCGCGCTACAGGTGGTGTATACGGTGCTGGTGGCGAAAACCTATCAGGTCTCGGATATGAGCCAGACCTATCCGCTGATGCGCGGAACCGCGCCGCTGCTGGTGGCGATAATCAGCGTTATCTTCCTTGGCGACCACCTCTCTCCGCTGGCGTGGCTGGGCATCGGCGTCATCTGCCTGGCGATACTGGCAATGGCGTTTAACGGCCGATCCCGTTCAAGCACCGGTATCCTATTAGCGCTGATCAACGCCTGCTTTATTGCCGGTTATACGCTGGTAGACGGAACCGGGGTGCGGCTTTCAGAAACCGCACTGGGCTATACGCTATGGACCTTTTTTATGAATGGCTTCTGTCTGCTGGGCTGGGCGATGATTGCCCGACGCCCGCAGGCCAGCCGCTATCTGCGCCAGCACTGGAAGAAAGGCCTGGTCGGCGGCGTTGGCACTATGGGTTCTTATGGCCTGGCGCTGTGGGCAATGACCCAGGCGCCGCTGGCGGTGGTCGCCGCCCTGCGCGAAACCTCAATTCTTTTTGGCGCGGTTATCGCGTTTATCCTGTTGAAAGAAAAGATGGTTCCATTACGCATCGTGGCTGCCTGCAGTATTGCCGCCGGGGCGATTCTGCTGCGGCTGTCGTAAACCACACATGGCAACATTAGTTGCCGATTGTTGTTTACAAAACCTGCCTGAACATCCCCGGTAATCCCCCCTTACAGGGTTGTTCTGTCATTTTAATATGGTAGATTCCTCCATCGTTTTGCGGATGTGCCAGTCACATATTCTTTACCTTCAACTTTCTACAAAGTATTCATCGACATGAAACGGCATAAGAACTTCAATTTGTTGTTGATGCTGGTACTGCTGGTGGCCGTCGGCCAGATGGCGCAGACCATTTATATCCCGGCGATTGCCGATATGGCGGTATCGCTAAACGTGCGTGAAGGCGCGGTACAGAGCGTGATGGCCGCTTATCTGCTGACCTACGGCGTCTCGCAGCTTTTCTACGGCCCGCTCTCCGATCGCGTTGGCCGGCGTCCGGTGATCCTCGTTGGGATGTCTATTTTTATGCTGGCGACGCTGATTGCCATTACCACCCATAGTCTGCCGGTGTTGATCGCCGCCAGCGCACTGCAGGGAATGGGTACCGGCGTCGGCGGCGTGATGGCGCGTACCCTGCCGCGTGACCTGTATGAAGGCGCGCAGCTCAGGCACGCCAATAGCCTGCTGAATATGGGAATTCTGGTAAGCCCACTGCTGGCCCCGTTGATTGGCGGTATTCTTGATACCTTGTGGAACTGGCGGGCCTGCTTCGTATTCTTGCTGATTCTTTGCGCTGGCGTCACCTTCAGCATGGCGCGCTGGATGCCGGAAACCCGGCCCACCGGCGCACCGCGCACCCGTCTCATCACCAACTATAAAACGCTGTTCGGTACCGGCGCGTTCAACTGCTATCTGCTGATGCTGATCGGCGGGCTCGCGGGCATTGCCGTATTCGAAGCCTGTTCCGGGGTGCTGATGGGGGCGGTGCTGGGACTGAGCAGTATGTCGGTCAGCATTCTGTTTATTCTGCCGATTCCGGCGGCGTTCTTTGGCGCCTGGTTTGCCGGGCGGCCAAACAAACGCTTCCCGACGCTGATGTGGCAGTCGGTGATTTGCTGCCTGCTGGCGGGCGTGCTGATGTGGATACCGGGCCTGCTGGGCGTGATGACCGTCTGGACCCTGCTGGTTCCTGCTGCGCTGTTCTTCTTTGGCGCAGGAATGCTGTTTCCGCTGGCAACCAGCGGCGCGATGGAACCTTTCCCGTTCCTTGCCGGCACCGCCGGGGCGTTAGTGGGCGGATTACAAAACATCGGTTCCGGCGTGCTGGCGTGGCTGTCGGCGATGATGCCGCAAACCGGCCAGGGCAGCCTCGGCCTGCTGATGATGCTGATGGGATTGCTGATTCTGCTGTGCTGGCTGCCGCTGGCATCGCGGTTTCATCAACATCAGCAGCCGGTTTAAGGCTTCTTTGCGGGTTCCCCGGGTCGCGGCGCGGCGCGTCTTACCCGGGCGACAAAATGACGGACGCCGGTAAACCCGTAGCCCGGCGAAGCGCAGCGCAAGCCAGGAAGCGGTGGCGAATTATCAGCCCCGGCATATTTCCCGGAGGCGATGCTGCGCATCTGTCCGGGCTACCGGCCCCCAGACGCCGGTAAACCCGTAGCCCGGTCATACACAGCGCCACCGGGATGAAACTAAGCCGGTCATCATAATTGCGCCTGGCTCTGCAGCCAGTGGATAAAAGCATCGATTTTCGGCCACTGACGGCCCGGCAGGGTCGTCACGTAGTAGTGCTGATGGCATTTCAGGGTCATCTCGCCGAACGGCGCGATCAGTTCTCCGCTCTCCAGGCGCTTTTGCACCAGCCGCTTACGCCCCATCGCCACGCCGACGTGATTCATCGCGGCAATCACCGCTAAATCCGAACGATCGAAGCCAATACCCGACGATTGCGGCAACTCGATGCCGAATGTCTGCGCCCAACTGAACCACTCATCGGTGCCGGAATCGTTACTCCAGGCCTGACGATCGTGCAACAGCGTACAGTGGCGAAGATTGCCGGGATTCTGCGGTAGCTGATGCTGGCGCGCGTAGTTCGCCGTGCAGACCGGCACGATGGCCTCATCCATCAGAAAATGGTGGCTCAACTGCGATGAAGGCGCATCATCGAAGTAGATCGCCAGATCGATGCCCGCACGCTGCATATTAACGTTATCGTTGCCGGTCAGCACGGTGAGCGATATCGACGGATAGCGGCGGGTAAAATCGCCGAGCGCAGGCACCAGCCAGCACTGGGCGATGGACGGGCGCGAATAAACCGTTAAGGTTCCCGACAGCTCCTGGTTTTTAATATCCAGAATCTCCTGGTTTAAGCTATCCAGCGAGGACTTCAGCGCCCAGTACACCCGCTTACCTTCATGCGTCAGCTCTACCTTGCGATGCGAGCGCACAAACAGCTGGATCCCCAGCTCTTCTTCCAGCTGGTTGATACGGTGGCTCACCGCGCTCGGCGTCAGCGACAGCTCCTCCGCCGCCAGCGCAAACGACTCATGCCGGGCGGCGACTTCAAAGGTATACAGCTTCGATAGCTGCCAGCCGTTAAGCAGGCGAGTGCCTAACTCTTTTAGCGTCTCCATCTCTTACTCCTTCACTATTCCCCGCCGAGTGTAAGAAATTTTTCGCGCCAGCTGCGCGTTAAAGATGAATAAAAGTGATTCATAGCACACATAACAGACAATTTTAGAGCAAAATCACCTTTTTGATTCAATCTGGTTCATCTGAAGGGCCGTTTATATCGTTTGTCAGCAGGCGCCGTTTTTCTGTTCAATAGCGATAGATTATTCACAGGCGAGGTGGGGTATGGAATCTCAGATCTGGGTTGTGAGCACGCTGCTGATCAGCATCGTGTTGATTGTGTTAACTATCGTCAAACTGAAGTTTCACCCGTTTCTGGCGCTGCTGCTGGCCAGCTTTTTCGTCGGCGCCATGATGGGCATGAGCCCGCTGGATATGGTTAACGCCATCGAGAGCGGGATTGGCGGCACGCTGGGCTTCCTGGCGGCGGTAATTGGGCTGGGGACGATTCTCGGCAAAATGATGGAGGTCTCCGGCGCGGCTGAGCGTATCGGCCTGACGCTTCAGCGCTGCCGCTGGCTGTCCGCTGACGTCATTATGGTGCTGGTGGGCCTGATTTGCGGGATCACGCTGTTCGTTGAAGTAGGCGTGGTGCTGCTGATCCCGCTGGCGTTTTCCATTGCCAAAAAGACCAACACGTCGCTGCTCAAGCTGGCCATCCCGCTGTGTACGGCGCTGATGGCGGTACACTGCGTGGTGCCGCCGCATCCGGCGGCGCTGTTTGTCGCGAATAAGCTGGGCGCGGATATCGGGACGGTGATCGTATACGGTCTGCTGGTGGGCCTGCTGGCTTCGCTGGTCGGTGGCCCGCTGTTCCTGCGGCTGCTCGGCAACCGCCTGCCGTTTAAAGCGGTTCCGGCTGAATTTGCCAATCTCGAAGTGCGCAAAGAAGAGACCCTGCCTTCGCTTGGCGCCACCCTGTTTACCGTCCTGCTGCCGATCGGCCTGATGCTGGTAAAAACCATCGCCGAACTGAATATGACCAAAGGCGGCACGCTATATATGCTGCTGGAGTTTATCGGTAACCCCATCACCGCCATGTTTATCGCGGTCTTTGTGGCCTATTACGTGCTGGGCATCCGTCAGAATATGGGCATGAGCACCCTGCTGACGCATACGGAAAACTGCTTCGGCTCTATCGCCAATATCCTGCTGATTATCGGCGCAGGCGGGGCCTTCAACGCCATCCTGAAGACCAGCGGTCTGGCCGATACGCTGGCGGTAATTCTGTCGAACCTCGATATGCACCCGATTCTGCTGGCCTGGCTGGTGGCGCTGATTCTGCATGCCGCAGTCGGTTCCGCCACCGTGGCAATGATGGGCGCAACCGCCATCGTCGCACCGATGCTGCCGCTCTATCCAGGCGTGAGCCCGGAAATCATCGCTATCGCCATCGGCTCCGGCGCGATTGGCTGCACTATCGTGACGGACTCCCTGTTCTGGCTGGTTAAGCAGTACTGCGGGGCAAGCCTTAACGAAACGTTCAAATACTATACCACAGCGACCTTTATCGCTTCGCTGCTTGCACTGGCCGGTACATTCCTGCTTTCTTTCATCATCTGAGCGCAAAGAGACGTAATATGAAAAACGCTGACATGACCAATTTACTCGCGCAGTTTCCTCTGCTGGAGGAACTGATAGCCCTGAAAGAAACCACCTGGTTTAACCCGTCAACGACGTCGCTGGCGGAAGGGTTACCCTACGTTGGCCTGACGACAGAAGACGTTCAGGACGCCCACGCCCGGCTCGATCGTTTTGCGCCATACCTGGCGGAAGCCTTTCCGGAAACCGCAGCCACTGGCGGTATTATCGAATCAGAACTGGTAGCCATCCCGGCAATGAAGGCCCGGCTGGAAAAAACCTTTCATCAACCGATTGGCGGCGATCTGCTGCTGAAAAAAGACAGTCACCTGCCGATTTCCGGCTCGATTAAGGCCCGCGGCGGCATTTATGAAGTGCTGACGCATGCGGAAAAACTGGCGATCGACGCGGGATTATTAAACACAACCGATGATTATCGTAAGCTGCTAACCCCCGAGTTCAGGGCCTTCTTCAGCCAGTACAGCATCGCCGTTGGCTCCACCGGCAACCTGGGAATGTCGATTGGCATTATGAGCGCACGCATCGGCTTCAAGGTGACGGTACATATGTCCGCCGACGCCAGAGCGTGGAAAAAGGCCAAACTGCGCAGCCACGGCGTAACGGTGGTGGAGTACGAAGAGGATTACGGCGTGGCGGTTGAGCAGGGACGGCAAGCCGCCGAGTCCGACCCGAACTGCTTCTTTATCGATGACGAGAACTCGCGCACCCTGTTCCTCGGCTACTCCGTGGCCGGCGAGCGGCTAAAAGCGCAGTTTGCGCGCGAAGGGCGCGTAGTGGACGCCAGTCATCCTCTGTTTGTTTACCTGCCGTGCGGCGTTGGCGGCGGCCCCGGCGGCGTGGCGTTTGGCCTGAAGCTGGCGTTTGGCGATAGCGTACACTGCTTCTTCGCCGAACCGACCCACTCCCCGTGCATGTTGCTGGGTGTCTATACCGGTCTGCATGACCAGATTTCGGTTCAGGATCTGGGGATTGATAATCTGACCGCCGCAGACGGCCTGGCGGTAGGCCGCGCCTCCGGTTTCGTGGGTCGGGCAATGGAGCGCCTGCTGGATGGGTTCTACTCTCTCGATGACCAGACCATGTACGATATGCTGGGTTGGTTAGCCGAAGAAGAAGGTATTCGCCTGGAGCCATCCGCTCTGGCCGGCATGGCCGGGCCGCAGCGGGTCTGCGCCAGCCAGGCGTATCAGCAGATGCACGGTTTCACCGCTGAGCAGATGCGCAATGCGACCCATCTGGTGTGGGCAACCGGCGGCGGCATGGTGCCGGAAGAGGAGATGGCGCATTATCTGGCAAAAGGACGGTAAACCTGCAGCCAGGGCAATACGAAGGCGACGAAGGCTCTTTCGTCGCCATTTTTTTAGCGCAGCAGATGCATAAGCTCAACCGGCGAACGGTGCTGATTGAGTAGATCGCGCAGAACGCGCATATAGGGAGCGCTCCAGCTATAAAACTGCCGGTATCCCTCACAAAGGGCATTGGAGCCATCCTCCAGACGCAGCTGCGGGCAGCCCCCACCGCATAATCTTAGCCAGGCGCAGCCAGCGCAGGCCGGCCCCGGCGGATTATTAGCATACTGCACCGACTCGCCGCGCCAGGCGCGCAGCGTGGCCTCAAACAGCGGCACGACGATACGATTAGCATCTTCTTTGACCCAAATCGCGAATACCGCGCAAAGAAAATCCCCCCACAGACGGGCGTCGACGGGCTGCAGATGGGGAATAAACTTGATAGCCACTGCCCCCTGGGCGCTCAACTGATGGTAGACGAGCTCGGGGCGTTCACACTCCTGACGATGAATGATCACTTCATGCACGGGAATATCGCTCGCCAGAGACTGGCAGTTGCCGCAGTGCCGATCGTCACCGTAGTCAGCCTGACATCCTGTCATGTCACATCCTTAATAAACAAAATCACCTGTCGTATATGGGTTACAGCAAACAACAATGACAGGGAAAGTACTGCGAATGCGATCAAAAATTTGTCACGAACCGCCTGCGGCTGAGCAAAATCGCTTTGCTCGACGTTCATCAGATTACGGCTGCGGGTATAGCGCCAGAGGATAATGGCAACGAACGGCAATATGCCCAGCGAGATCCAGAATGGAAGCCCCGCCTGATGCCAGTGGTGCTTAATCGCCAGCGCCAGCAGCGCGCCATAGCCCAGCAGGGTTCGAAACCAGGCCAGCGACGTGCGCTCCGGCTGCAGCCCCGGATCGCTCTCACGACGCGCCCGACGATTATCCGGCATAGAGCACCAGCGCCATCACCACCACGATAACGATGGTCAACAGAATGCTGATCAGCAGCAACGTGCGGGTATAGGGCAAATCCTGCTTAAGGCGCATCGCTTTTTCGTTGCTCAGCCAGCGTAAATAGCCGTATATCGCCAGACCGCCGGCAAACAGGCACAGCAGCAGAGCGAGGATTTCGCGAATCAGCGGCGTGGCGAAATCCGGCGCCAGCTGGTCGAGGCCAACGCCACCGGCCAGAAAGCCGAGAGAAGTGCGGATCCACGCCAGAAAGGTACGTTCATTGGCCAGCGAGAAGCGGTAATCCGGTGCTTCGCCAAGGCGGGATATTTTCATCATAACTCCTTGATGGGTTCCCGATTGCGTAAAATACCGGCGATTCTACCTGAGAGCCAAAGCCGAAGGCATTAATAATCGCCCCATTTCAGAGAAAGTTCAGGCCTGACAGCCGCTTAAAGTCGGGCTATCAGGCCGATGATGGGCGGCCATATCGTGCAAGTTATGGCCCAGCGGGTCCGCGTTTCTACCGGGCAATACCTGACGAGCGCTCTTTTCCCGCGCGTTGAACTCGTCAAAACTTCTGTTTTTTCTCCTCCACCTTCACGCCCCGCGTCGGCAGTCCAGTGTCATAGTCGCGCACGACCGGCGAGTAGCCGTCCTGCGGGCGCGGGCGGAAAGCGCCCATCCAGCGCGGCAGGGCATCCGGCCGCCACGGACGCAAGCTCCATTGATAAGTACGGAACGGGTCGCGGGTTTTATCCATATAGTTAAGCAGCGCATCGTGCATTTGACAGCGAACGTCGGCGAAATCGGGGCGATTAATAAGATTATACAGCTCATCCGGGTCGTTTTTCCTGTCGTACAGTTCATCGCTGGTAAACAGGTTAAGCACCAGTTTGTACTCATCCGTCACCCAGCAGCGCACCGGGATAAACCCGCCAAAGCTGTCATGTTCAATCTCATAGCGATTGAATTCCACCATCACCCCGCGCGACGTATCGGCGTTAAGAATATTATCCCCCGGCAGAATATCGGGCTTAGGGATACCCGCCAGCGCCATCATCGTCGGTAGCAGGTCGATATGGCTGACCGGCGCGTCGATCTGCATGGGTACGCCCTGCGGCGGGCGCATGATCAGCGGAATACGAGTGATATCGTCATACATCGCCGCGCCTTTGCTAATGAGCCTATGGGCGCCCATCATCTCGCCGTGATCGGAAGTATAAATAACCCAGGTATTGTCCCGCTGCTGCGGCGTTAAGGCGTTAATCACCCGACCAATCTGATCGTCGACAAAGTCGTTGCAGGCAAAGTAGAGCGGATGATGATAGCGCCCATCTTCACCTACCGGGGAGGGCATCGCCTGCGACCACAGGCGATGGTGTTCCGGTTTATCGGCGAGCGAGTCATGAGCCTTTGGCCCAAGATCATAATAAAAGTCCTGGTACTTGCGCAGATACTCTACCGGGCAGGTAAACGGATGGTGCGGCTCATCGTAGGAAACCACCATCAGGAACGGCTCGTCAGCTCGGGCGGGCTGGCGCAGGAAGTCGACCGCCCGGTTGCTGATGCGGTGCGCCCAGGTGAAGGTTTCATCTATCCCATGCTGCAGTAAATCTTCTACGCTGTTCAGGCCGTTACGCCACAGGCCGATCTCTTCCTCAGTCAGCTCTGCGAGGTAATTCGCGCCGTCAAACCAGTAGTCAGCGTCCCACTCGGGCGGGCACTCGCCGGCACCAAAGTAGTCGTGACCATCCAGATGCCACTTGCCGATATAGCAGGTACGGTAACCCGCATCCTTAAAGTAGCGCCCCATGGTGGAGATGTTTTTCCCCGGCGCGACGTTATTGGTCCACGGGCCGGACTGGTTGGCATAAATTCCGGTAAACAGTCCGGCACGTGCCGGGGTGCATACCGGCGAGCAGGTATAGGCGGAATTGAAGCGGATACCTTCGGCGGCCAGACAATCAATATTTTGGGTATTCAGCGGCTTACCGCTGTAACAACCCACCATATTGGTAGCCTGGGTATCGGTCATAATAAACAGGAAATTGGGGCGACTCATGATTTTTCCTTAACATCGATAGCATAGGAAGCTGGAGCGGAGCGGCGTTCCCGCCAGCTGCTGTAAATCAGATAGATAATGACCGCTGCGGTAATGGCGTAGCTCACCGCCGCCAGCCAGCGAGTGCCGTAGCCGCCAAACTCGGCGAGGCCCGCGTAAACGCCGATCATCGCGAACAGAATGCCCACCGAGGCAATTTTCACGTGCCGGTACGGCTGCATATCAACGGCAAACGCATCATGGAATGTAAACGGCGTCGCCCGCGGCTTAATGAAGCCGATAACCAGCATCACCACCACGTTGATGCAGAACGTGCAGGCGAGCACGTAGAGGAAATGGAAATCAAATTTCACCAGGTAATTAATCGTGATGTAGCTAACAATCCCCAGCCCCATCGCTACTTTGGCGGCGATCGCCGGGATACGCGGAAAGAAGAAGCCCATAATGATGATGGTTACCAGCGGCACGTTATAAATACCGTTGAGCTGCTTCATCCAGCTATACAGCCCCTGCGGCGCATTAGCGATCCACGGCGCGACAATCACCGAGATCACCGCAATAAAAAGGCCAAATTTCCGCCCAATGCGCACCAGCTGCTCCGGCTGGGCGTTTTCATTGATGATGCGCCGGTAAATTCCCATGCTGAACAGGGTACTGGCGCTGTTTAAAAAGCCGTTAAAGGTACTGATAACGGCGCCAAACAGAACGGCGCCAAAAAAACCGACCAGCGGAAGCGGCATGACCTTGTTGACCAACGTCGGATAGGCCATATCCGCGCTCGGCAGATCCTGGTAGAGATGAAAGGCAATTAAACCGGGAAGCACCAGAATCAACGGATCGAGCATCTTGAGAACCGCCGTCAGCAGCGCCCCTTTCTGCCCCTCTGCCAGGCTTTTTGACGCCAGGGTACGCTGCACTATCCCCTGATTAGTACACCAGTAGAAGGTGTTCACCAGAATCAGGCCGGTAAACGCCGCGCCAATCGGTAGGGGGTCGCTGCTGCCGCCAATGGAGTTCAGCTTCTCCGCGTGTACCGTCGTCAGCTGCTCGATACCCTGTAAAAAACTCCCCTTCCCCATCGCCATCAGGCCAAAAATCGGTACCATCAGGCCGCCAATCACCAGGCCGATTCCGTTAATGGAATCAGCGATTGCCATCGCGCGCATGCCGCCGATTACCGCGTATAAAATCCCGGCCAGACCGAGCAAAATCACCAGTAACCAGATGGCGGCGCCCTGGGTCAGGCCCAGCGATTCACCAATATGAAAAAGGCTATTCAATGCCAGCGCGCCGGAGTAAAGCACGATGGGTAAAAAGCAGATACCGGTGGCGATAAGAAAGCAGAAGTCGATAATAATGCGGGTCGTTTTATCGTACCGCTCTTCCAGAAAGTCCGGGATGGTGGCGATACCGCGCTGCAGATAGCGGGGAAGAAAGATCAGCGCCAGGAAAATCAGCGTCACCGCCGATGTCACCTCCCAGCCCATAACCGACATGCCGCTTTTGTAAGCCTGGCCCGATAATCCCACCAGCTGTTCGGTCGATAAGTTGGTTAACATCAGCGAGGCGGCGATGACCGGCGCTTTCAGCGAACGGCCGGCAAGGAAATAGCCCTGCTGCGAGCCGGTATCCGCTTTTCTTACCTTAAACCAGGTAATGATAGCCACCAGCAATGTAAACCCGACAAAGCTCAAAATTTGTATGGCATTCATCTTAAAGCCCTTATTTGTCATTATATCCCGGCGCTATCCGGTACAGAGGAATAGCGTTTTATCCAGGTAAGGCGATGATTTATATAAAACGAGATGCAATGTATCCCTGCAAGGCTATTTCTTGCTAAATTCACCTCATCAGGTTGCAGGCATCATTGGCCGATGGGAAATTAAAATGAATGGAAAAATACAGATTTCGCATGTAAAAAACGAAACTACGTATAACATTCCGTTAGTTCTGGAAGAAAATGTGATCTCAAGCGGGATTTCACTGCTCTCGCTATGGCATACCCTGGCCGATGAAAGCTACCGGGTCAGCTGGCCGCGCGATAAAAAGAAACCGCTTATCGCCAACTCGTGGGTGGCGATATATACGCTCCAGGGATGTGGTAAAATATATCTCAGAGACCACACTGAAATAACCTTAAACGGTAACTGCGTCATATTCTTAAAACCCATCGAGATCAAATCCTATCACTGCGCCGGATTGGTCTGGGAACAATACTGGATGGAATTTATTCCTACTACGCTGATGCCTGTTCCGGTATTACAAATCGGCACTATTTATCACGCCGATATTTTTAATAAGGAACTCAATGAAGTGGCCTTATTGATTGCTGACCGCGATCCGCTAAAGAATAATCTGGCCGTCGCCTACCTCACGAAAATCATTTATCAATGGATTTGCCTGATCGCCGAAAATGGCAAAAAAGATCGTCAACTGCAAAAGCTGGAAAAACTGATTGCCGCTCTACACGCTAATCCGCAAAAGCGCTGGAGCGTAGCCGATATGGCTGATGCTATGCAGTGCAGCGAACCCTGGCTGCGGCGCCTCTTTTTGCGTTATACCGGCAAAACGCCAAAGGAGTATTACCTTAACGCCCAGCTTGAGCTGGCGCAGTCGCTATTAAAGCAGGAGGGGAATACGGTGGGTAAGGTGGCGGAGATGCTGAACTTCTTCGACTCCTTTCATTTTAGCAAGGCGTTTAAACGCCGCTTCGGCTATGCGCCCTCAGCGGTACTAAAAATGAATGACCGGCACCCTATGGATGCCGGTCAGCAGGATTAATGCAGTTCCGGCCAGTACTCTTTATTGGCCGCGATCAGGTCATCAAGAATCGCTTTGGCGACCGATGCGCTCGGCACGGTTTTCGACAGCGCAATCGCCTGCCATAGCTTATGGTAAGAGCGCTGTTCCCAGGCATCCACCACCAGTTTTTCCACCGCGACCTGCTGGCTCATCATCCCTTTCTGGAAGTGCGGAATATCGCCAACCGTCAGCGGTTCCGGTCCGTTGTGGCCAACCAGGCACGGAATTTCCACCATCGCATCGGCATCGAAGTTATGAATCGCGCCGTTGTTCGGCACAATCAGCAGCATGCGTTCCTGGGTATTAAAAGCAATTGCCGCCGCCAGATCGACGATATAGGAAGCATGTTCGTCAATTTCCAGATCCCCCGCGGATGAGTTACCGGCCTCAATAATGGCCCGGCAGGCGCTAAAGACGTTTTTCTCGCGATGATCCATCACCTCATTGGCGCGGGTACGTTCCGGGTTAGAGTGCGCCACGACGTAGTCCGGGAACAAATAATACTTGAGGTAAGTATTGGGCATCGTATCCGGATCCAGCGCCTGCACGTCCTTCGCCTTGGTGAAGGTATCGTTCCAGCTGGCCTCGGTATGCGGGTCGTTTGACGGCGGCACATAGCCGAATTTCGCCACATGTTCGCGCAGTTTCGGCATCAGATCGTTGCCCTGTAAATCTTCAATCGAGGTCCACCAGCCGAAGTGATTCAGACCGTAGTAGCGCACGCGCATCTGTTTGCGGTCCTTAAGACCCACGATTTGCGCCATCCGTCCTTCGATACCGATCGGCATATCGCAGATGTTGAGAATTTTAGCGTTCGGACGCAGGCGACGGGTCGCTTCCGCCACAATTGCCGCCGGGTTGGAGTAGTTCAGCATCCAGGCGTTTGGCGAATATTTTTCCATATAGTCCACCAGTTCCAGAACGCCGCCGATGGAGCGCATACCGTAGGCGATACCGCCAGGGCCGCAGGTTTCCTGCCCCAGCACACCGTGACGCAGCGGAATTTTTTCATCTTTTTCACGCATCGGATATTTGCCCACGCGGATATGCGCCATCACGAAATCAACGTCGGTAAAGGCCGCCTGCGGGTCAGTGGTGTAGCTGAACGCGATATCCGGCGCCTGCTCTTTGAGAATGACTTTGCACGCCTCGGCGATGGTCTCCTGACGCGCGCCGTCGTTGTCGTAAAATTTCAGCGACCGCAGCGGGAAGCGATCCTGGTTCGCTAACAGCATCAGCACGATGCCCGGGGTGAAGGTACTGCCGCCGCCTGCGATAACAACTGAGAATTTTTTCATGATACTGCCTCCGTCATGGTGGTTTGTTCGGTCTGTAGAGAATCTTTTATCAGGGTTTCCAGCTGGTCGCGGACCTGAGGAACGTGCAGGCCGACGATGACCTGAATTGCGTTGCCGCGGCGGACTACGCCATGGGCGCCCAGCGCTTTAAAGACGTCGTCGCTTTGGGTCTTCGCCATATCGACCAGCGCAATGCGCAGCCGGGTGGCGCAGTTATTGATGCTCTCGATGTTGCCCGCTCCGCCCAGCGCCTGCAGGAAGCCGGCGGCCTGGCCCAGTTTGGTATCTGTAGCCCCCGCAACGCTGGTTTTGCCGCGCGCGGCCTGGTAATCCGCTTTGCTGTAGAGCTTAATTTCACTCTCTTCACGGCCCGGCGTTTTCAGGTTCAGGCGCAGAATCAGAGTGCGGAAGATAACGAAGTAGATCGCGGTGAAGCATGCGCCAACGCCTATCTGGATAAACATCATCGACGCGTGGTTGTGGAACATCGGGATCCAGTTTTGCGGCAGGAACTGGTCGAGCAGGCCGCCGCCAAAGTTGCCTACCACGCCGCAGATATACATCACCGTCGCCATAGTGGCCGCCAGCACCGCATGGACGGCAAACAGCAGCGGCGAGATAAACAGGAAGGTGAACTCTAACGGCTCGGTTATTCCCACCAGTACGGCGGTCAAGGTGGCAGGAATCAGCAGACCGGCGACTTTCACGCGGTTTTCCGGTGCTGCGGTGTAGTAGAGCGCCAGCGCGATCCCCACGGAACCAAAGACCTTCGAGTTACCGTGCAGCGCGAATCCGCCTTCCGGGAACAGAGTTTTCAGCGCCTCGGTACTCTGGCTGAATTCATGTAAATGCTG
This sequence comes from Klebsiella sp. CN_Kp100, assembly GCF_040065315.1. Lineage (NCBI taxonomy): Bacteria > Pseudomonadati > Pseudomonadota > Gammaproteobacteria > Enterobacterales > Enterobacteriaceae > Klebsiella > Klebsiella sp. CN_Kp100. The sequence goes on along the minus strand of NZ_JBEAIJ010000033.1, from coordinate 79,456 downwards.
CGCCCAGTAAACCTGAATACCGCTTTCCACTACCGCCGGGCCGAAAATAAACGGTCCGTAGACGAAGTGGTGTAAACCGGTCGGGATCAGGATACGTTCAAGGAAGATATAGACCCAGACGCCCAGCGCCCCGGCCGAGCGTAAAAAGGCCTGCAGGGATTCGATACCCATCTGCACTTTTGGCCATCCCAACAGCGTCAGCCAGGCGCAGGGAATCATCGCCAGGAAGGCGACAATCACCACAAACGAGGAGCCCTGGAAAATCCCCAGAAACACCGGCAGCGGTTTATCGAAGTAGCGGTTATGCAGGGCGGTCACCAGCCCGGAGATAACGATCGCGCCAATAATGCTGGTATCGAGCGTTTTTATCCCGGCCATCATCGTCAGGCCGCTGCCTGCCGTTGGTTCAACGGAGAAGTCGACGCCGAAGAAGTGGCCCCAGGTCATCCCCATGGCGTTGATGAAATAGTTCCAGGTCATGAAGCTAACCAGTACCGCCAGACAAGCCCGGCCCTGAGCTTGTTTCGCCAGGCCGATCGGCAAACCGACGGCAAAAATCAGCGGCATATTACGAAAGACGGTCCAGCCGCCCTCTTCAATGATGTAAACGATCTGAGCAAACAAACTATCGGGTGCTGTGAGCGCTTCGCCGACGAACATCGGGTTACGCAACATAATGGCGATACCCACCACGATCCCGGCGAAAGGAAAGAGTAAAACCGGGGTAAACATGGCGCCGCCAAAGCGTTGTATTTGACTGAGCATTTGAAAATCCTCATGTAACAACTTATAGGGTGAGTGGCCTTATTGATACCCGGCATGCTCCACGAACAATGGTGAATAATTCAGGGTAACTATTGGTACTGGCCTGGGACGAGAATAGAAATTTGCCCGAGCGGCAACATGCGGAGCCGTTGCGATTCGTGATCGCTTTCATGGTTTTAATTACATCAATGTTGTCTACTTTCTTATAAAAAATTAGACATGATGAATTATGGCGTTTACATCAGCCTGATTAATATTTTCTCTTCCTGATTATTAATTTGTTTTTTATAGATAATTTTTTACCTGACATAAATGGTGACAACATTAATAGAGGTCTACTGGTGATCTACAAATCTATCGCCGACAGATTACGTTTACGGCTTAATTCTTCCGATTTCGAGGTCGGCAGCCCACTTCCCGGGGAAAAAAAGCTGGCGGAAGAGTTCGGCGTTGCGCGCATGACCATCCGCAAAGCCATCGATCTGCTGGTCAGTTGGGGACTGGTGGTGCGTCGGCACGGCTCCGGCACCTATGTCGCCCGCAAAGACCTGCATCATGAAACCAGCAATCTAACCGGACTGGCCGAAGTGCTGCGCAAGCAGGGCAAAGAGGTGGTCAGCCGGGTATTGGTTTTTGAGGTGATGCCCGCGCCCCCGGCTATCGCCAGCCTGCTGCGGATACAAATTGATGAACGGATCTACTTCTCGCGCCGGGTACGCTATGTCGATGGCAAGCCGCTAATGCTGGAGGATAGCTATATGCCGGTAAAGTTGTTTCGCAATCTGTCGCTGGTGCACCTGGAGGGATCGAAGTTCGATTACATTGAGAAGGAGTGCGGAATAACCATTAGCGGTAACTATGAAACGCTGTCGCCGGTGCTGGCGGACAGGCAGCTGGCGCAGTCGATGAACGTGCCGGAACAGACGCCGCTGCTGCGTATAACCTCCCTTTCCTACAGCGACAGCGGCGAATTTCTTAACTACTCGGTGATGTTCCGTAACGCCAGCGAATATCAGGTGGACTACCATCTGCGGCGCGTCCAGACGGAGCACCCGTTAGCCTATCCCCCAGAACAGCACCGCCAGTAGCTGCGGGGTAATAATACGTAAGAACATAACCAGCGGATAAACGGTCGCGTAGGAGAGCGCCGCCGCGCCGCTGGTGGCATGCAGGTTATTGGCAAACGCCAGCGCCGGAGGGTCGGTCATTGAGCCGGCCAGCATCCCGCACAGGGTCAGGTAGTTCATCTTCGCCAGGATGCGCGCCAGAATACCCACCGTCAGCAGCGGTATCGCGGTGATAAAGATGCCGTAGACAATCCAGCTCATCCCGTCGCCTTCAATCAGCGTTGCGACAAAATCGCCGCCCGATTTCAGGCCAACCACCGCGAGGAACAGCACAATGCCCAGTTCGCGCAGCGCAAGGTTGGCGCTGGGCGGCATAAACCAGTACAGCTTACCGATGCTGCCGATACGTCCGAGGATCAGGGCCATAATCAGCGGCCCGCCTGCCAGACCCAGCTTCAGCGCCGCCGGGAATCCCGGAATAAACAGCGGAATGGAGCCCAGCAGCACGCCCAGGCCGATGCCGATAAATACCGGCAGCATCTGCACCTGCTGCAGTTTTTGCTGGGCGTTGCCCAGCTCGGCGGCTACCGCATCAATCGCCTCCGGGCGGCCGACGAGGTTAAGAATATCGCCGAACTGCAGGCTGGCATGGCTGCTGGCGACCAGTTCAACCCCGGCGCGATTGAGCCGCGAGATCACCACATCATAGCGCTGCTTAAAGTGCAGATCGCGAATGCGTTTACCCAATACTTTTTCGTTGGTCACCACCACGCGCTCGACTTTCAGATCGGTACCGCGAGTGGAGAGCGAAGTGGAAACTTCCTTGCCAATCACCAGCTGAGCGTTGTGCAAATCCTCCGGTCGCCCGACCAGGTGCAGCAGGTCCCCAAGCTGAATCAGGGTATTCGGCGCGGGCACCATCAGCATCTCCTCGCGCTTGAGACGCGAGCAGATCAGCTTGTCGCTGTTAAGCATCGGCACATCCTGAATCGCCATATTGTTCAGGTTGGGGTTTTCAACCCGCACGTTGATGGTCTGGAGATGCGCATGGCCATTGCCGCTGTTTTCATCAAATTGCTGAGCCTCTTTCTCAACGTTGATGCGGAAGAACAGCCGGACCAGCCACATGGTCAGCAAAATGCCGCAAATACCGAATGGATAGGCCATGGCGTAGCTCATACCCATCTGATCGACGGTATCAAGCGGCACGCCAAGGTCGCGCAGGATCTGCTGCCCGGCCCCCAGCGCAGGCGTGTTGGTTACCGCACCGGAAAAGATCCCGAGCACCACGGGGAGAGGGATATCAAACAGTTTATGCAGGACCGCGGTAACCAGACCGCCGAGAATCACAATCAGAATGGCGAACAGGTTAAGCCGCAGGCCAGAGACGCGCAGCGAAGCGAAGAAGCCCGGCCCCACCTGGATCCCGATGGTGTACACGAAGAGGATCAGGCCGAATTCCTGAATAAAGTGCAGCATGGGGCTACTGAGCGTAATGCCCGCCTGGTCTACAAAGTGGCCGACGATAATACCGCCAAACAGCACGCCTCCGATACCGAAGCCGACACCGCGCACTTTTACATTGCCGATCCACAATCCGACTACCGCCACCAGCGCCAATACGCTAACGGTCAATGCTATATCACTCATCGTCTCTTCCCTGTGTATAACATTACGCACAATGAGGATTATGACCGGTAGTCACCAGGCTGTATGCCGCCTGGCGCACAATAATCACGGGATCAGCCAACGACCACTTTGTTGAACACAACAAGAAAGGACAAAGTAATGTGTATCACGCACAAAAAAGCCCCGAAAATCGGGGCCTTATAAGTGATTCGCTTAATTAGCTCTGTAACGCAGGGCGCTCGCTGATGGCGATGCGCTGCGGGGCGATCTGTTCCGGCTCGTTGCGGGTCAAATCGATATGCAGCAGGCCGTTAGTAAAGGTTGCCCCGGAGACTTCCATATTTTCGGCGAGCGTGAAGCTCAGGCTAAATGCCTGGTTAACCAGCCCCTGGTGCAGCCATTTGGTCTCTTTTTCCGGCTGCTGCGGCGCGCCTTTTACCGTCAGGCGCGTGCCTTCAAGCTGGATATCCAAATCTTCCTGACGGAAACCGGCCAGCGCAAGGGTAATGCGATAGTGGTTATCGTCACTTTTTTCAATGTTATAAGGCGGGAAGCTCTGGCTTTCACCGGCGGTTTGCAGCGCGTTGGCCAGTTTGTCAAAACCGATCCATTGACGCAGAAGCGGGGATAAATCGTAGTTACGCATAGTCTTTCTCCTTCTAAGAAGCGAGTGGATGTTTGCAAATCCTGCGGATTCGCCTTTGCCCCCTGACGGCGGGCACTGTTTTCAGCAATACCGGGCCGCCTTCGCGGCCCATCAAATTAGTTGATTTCGATACGGCGCGGTTTATTCGCTTCAGGAATAACGCGCTCAAGGTCGATATACAGCAGACCGTTTACCAGGTTGGCGCCGCGAATATGAATATTTTCTGCGAGCTGGAATTTACGCTCAAAGTTGCGCTCAGCGATGCCCTGATACAGGTAGGTACGCTCTTTCTGCTCGCCGGCATGGGCGCCTTTTACAATAAGCAGATTATCCTGGGCGGTAATTTCCAGTTCGCTCTCGGCAAAACCGGCAACGGCAATCGCGATGCGGTAGTTGTTCTCGTCTACTAACTCAACGTTGTACGGAGGGTAGCCGCCATTGCTCTGGCTTTGATTATTTTCTAACAGATTGAAAAGGCGGTCGAAACCAATAGCAGAACGATACAGCGGGGAGAGATCGAAATTACGCATAATACATAGCTCCTGAAATCAGCGAGAATTATCTGACCTTCCATCATGGACAGGCCGTTATTACCCGGAATACCCATTCGGCGTATTCTCAGGCAGACACATTCCTAAAATGGGTATATCCATGGTCTTTTCAAGGGGAAAAAGGCAAAATTTTTTGCAGTTTGCAGTCTATTGCTTAGACTGGAGTGACAGCACAAAAGGCAAAGTGCGACGCCTGCCACAGTGCGGCGCAATGGCACTATGCATCCATGGAATGGCCCGATATAACCGATAGGTACGCCGTTCTTCAGACTGCTTCCCTGCTGGCCGCATTCTGAATGAGGTTGTACTTCGAAGGTTCTATCAACGCCCGTAACGATGACGGAAGAATGATGAAAAACGGTCTTTTAAAGCTGGTCCTGTTCGGCGGGATAATAAGTTTGGGCGGTTGCTCCAGCGTGATGTCACATACTGGCGGCAAGGAAGGAACCTATCCTGGAACGCGCGCCAGCGCGCAGATGCTCGGGGATAGCGACGCAAACTGGGGCACGAAATCGCTGGTGGCGTTGGATATGCCGCTCACGGCGGTCATGGACACGCTGCTGCTGCCGTGGGATATGTTCCGTACCGACAGTTCGGTGAAATCGCGCGTGGAAAAGAGCGAGGAAGAGACGCTGGCGACCAATTCCGTGATCCCGCCAGCGCGGATGCCAACCCCCTGATTTAGCGCGCCGTTTCGGTTACCCAGAGCTGGCGGTAACCGTCCACCTCCTCCATCCAGGCAAGCTGTTTGCCGTCTGGCGAAAAGACGATCGCATCGGCCGATGGCGGATGGGCATGCTCATCGGTCAAAAAGTCGATTTCCCCGTTCTGCGCGTCACAGATCGCGATGCGGTTTTCCAGCACAAAGCCCAGCCATTTTCCTGAGGGATGCCAGTTAAACGCCGACTGGATATCGGAGCGGTTGTGGGTCAACTGCCGCAGCCCGTCCCCCCGCGCCGAAATGAGCCACATTTGCACCACGCCAGCCTCATCGCGCATCAGAAAAGCGATGTCCGTTGCCGACGGATTGGCGCGTACCCAATGACGGGGCGTAGTCACCAGCCCTGGATAACGGCGTTGGTGGGTAAACGTTAAGCGACGCTGAACAACGCCGGCAGGAGGCGCCGGCATCGTGGTTTGCGTTCCTGCCAGCGGCGCATCGCCCGCTTGCTTCCAGCCCCATTCGCTCTCCGGCAGTTCGACAATAAACAGCTCCGGCACTTTGTCGCCATTTATCGCCAGCGTATCGCCAATAAACGCCAGCGCCCCGTTGCCCACCCATCCCTCTTCATAGGCGCGATTAATCTCGTCGCTGCCCGGCGCCGGGGTTGGCGTTGTACGGCTGACCAGCACGCTCCAGTGGCTGCCGCCGTATTCACGTGGATGATCGCCACGCGGTACTACCGGGCCATAGGGAACCGCCACGCCAACGTTGCGCAAATCCAGCGCCGGATCGCGTTCATGCAGCACGTGGTCGTTATAGGTAAAGCTGACAAATTCACCGTTCGGACTGAAAACATGCACATGACTGCCGCCGCGCAGCGCGCCGGGAGTATAGGGAGCGGTAATATCCATCGCATCCAGGTTGTGGGTTTCTCCCAGGTACGTCATCACGCCGCGACGATGGTGGAAATCGTAATGCCAGCCCTCGTCAGGGTTTTCCGGGCCGTGGATGAAGACATATTTATCTACCGATGGATGAACGGTCACCACGCCAACGTATGCGCCTTGCCCGGCACGGTAGAGGATCTCAACGTCTCCCGTATCGACATTCACCCGCTCGATGGTTTCGCCGGTAAAGGAAGCGCCAGAAGGGCGAACGTCAAAGACCAGCCAGCGGCTGTCTGCCGTCCAGGTGCGAGTGTTAGTAAGCTGATGATGACGGGGAGCAAAGGTGACTTGTTTCATAAAGATACCCTGATACGAGACTTTCGCATCAGGGTATCGTATCGGAAAGAATTAGCCTACGCGTTTGACATCCCCCACCAGCAGGATGTAAGAGAGCGCGCCAATCAGCGCAATAACGGAAATATAAACCAGCGCAGGCGCAAAACCATAGTCCTGGGCCAGATAACCCACCACCAGCGGAACGGTGATACCGCCCAGCCCGCCGACGAAATTAAACATACCGCCGGTCAGCCCGATAAGCCGCATCGGCGCAAGCGACGATACCAGCGACCAGGTAATGGAAGCGAAGCCGTTGCCGAAGAAGGCCAGCGCCATCAGGATCATAATCCACACCGGATCGTTGGTGTAGTTCGCCCCCATGATGCAGGTCGAGATCAGCAGTCCGCAGATAATTGGCGTTTTACGCGCGGCGCCTAACGAGAAGCCTTTTCGGACCAGCCTGTCCGCCAGCCAGCCGGAGAGCAGCACGCCAACAAAGGCGGCAAGGAACGGCACCGTTGTCATAAAGCCCGCTTTCAGCGCCGTAATCCCCTTTTCCTGGGTCAGATAGTTAGGGAACCAGGTCAGGAAGAACCACAGCGTGGAGGTTACGGCAAACTGCCCGAGGTAAACGCCGATTAGTTTGCGATGGAATACCAGCTTCCAGTCGGCTTTGGTCAGCGGCTGCCGCGCCTCTTTTTTAACGGGCGCATCGCCGTCCACCAGGCCACCGCCGTCGCGAATATAATCCAGTTCGGCTTTGCTGATACTTTTTGTCAGACGCGGCGGCTGATAAACCTTAAACCAAATTAAAGACCATACGATCCCGATAGCGCCGGTAACGATAAATACCCAGTGCCAGCTCAGCATTTCCTGAATCCAGATTAATAGCGGGGTCAGGAATGCCAGCCCGACAAACTGCCCTGAAGTGTAAAAACCGACGGCTGATGCGCGCTCGTGCTCCGGAAACCAGCTGGTTACCATGCGATTATTAGTGGGAAAAGCCGGGGCTTCAAAGATCCCGGTAATCGCGCGCAGACCAATCAACGACATCAGTCCCGTGGCAAATCCCTGCAGTAGCGTCGCCACTGACCAGCCAAAAATAGCGATAAAGTAGGTTAGTCGCGATCCCACGCGGTCAAGGAACCAACCGCCGGGGATCTGGCAAAGCGTATACAGCCACGCGAAGGCGGAAAATACATATCCCATTTCCGCTTTGGTAATACCAAACTCTTCCTGAATATGCGCCGATGCCACGGCAAGGTTGGCGCGATCAACATAACAAATCACCACGGTAATAAAGATCATAATCAGCGTCAAATAACGACGACGCCCGGGTTTTGCAGCTGTAACTGAAATATCCATCGCAATCTGTCTCCAGATTTTGGGCATAGCGAAGCCGCTCACCATGCCCGGTAATTTACAGAGGGTGTGTTTAAAATTTATATTTTTGCTTACGAATGCTCTAAATAGTTCACGTTGCAGGAAGGCGGCAAGATTGCAAAACCCCGGGAGCTTACATTAGTAAGTGACCGGGGTGCGCAATCGCAGCCAACGCACCTGTGGCGTGAAATATGAAGAGCATTTACCATTCCGCGACGCTACCATCCTCATGCCGCCACAACGGATTACGCCAGTCCGGCGCATTTTGACTTAATTCAATTACCCGCGCTTCATCGATCTCTACGCCAAGCCCTGGCTTCATTAATGGTTTAAAGAAGCCGCCTTCCATATTGAAGTCTTCTTTATTTTTTACAAAGTCGAGTAATTCCGCGCCCTTGTTATAGTGAATGCCCATACTTTGTTCCTGGAAGACGGCGTTATAGGAGACAAAATCGACATGCAAACAGGCGGCAAGCGCAATGGGTCCCAGCGGGCAGTGCGGCGCCAACGCCACGTCATAGGCCTCAGCCATTCCAGCGATTTTATAGCACTCGGTAATACCGCCGGCGTGCGACAGGTCGGGTTGCAGAATAGCCAGCCCACCGGCTTCCAGCACGCGTTTAAACTCGAAGCGCGAGAACATGCGTTCGCCCGCCGCAATAGGAATCGAGGTTTGCGCCGCCAGCCGCGGATAGTATTCTGCCTGCTCGGCAAGAACCGGCTCTTCAATAAATAGCGGGCGATATTGCTCCAGCTCTTTGATAAGTACCTTCGCCATCGGCGCGCTCACGCGACCGTGGAAATCGAGGCCAAATTCAATTTCATTGCCGAACGCTTCGCGAATTTGCGCCACGGTATTCACCGCAGCGTCCACCGCACGAGAATTATCGATCAGCCCCAGCTCCTCGCAGCCATTTAATTTAAAGGTATCAAAACCAATTCCGCGCAACTTTTTGATACCGTCAATCACTTCTGCCGGCCGATCGCCGCCAACCCAGCTGTAGGCTTTGATTTTGTCACGTACCAGGCCCCCCATCAGCTGCCAGACCGGGGCATTCAGCACTTTGCCTTTAATATCCCACAGGGCCTGGTCGATACCGGCGATGGCGCTCATTAAAATCGGGCCGCCGCGATAAAAGCCCGCGCGGTACATCACCTGCCACAGGTCGTTAATCTGCGCCGGATCCTGGCCTATCAGATAATCGCCGAGCTCATGCACCGCAGCCTCCACGGTGCGCGCGCGCCCTTCAATCACGGGCTCGCCCCAGCCAATCACGCCTTCGTCGGTTTCAATTTTTAAAAACATCCAGCGCGGGGGTAAACGATACGTGGTGAGTTTGGTTATTTTCATTGCACTGCCTCTCGATACGCTTTAACAAATGCTGCTGCCTGCCGTGCGGTACGCTCTACGGATTGCCCGGCGCGATAGAGATCGCTGCCCAGCCCGGCACCGGTACAACCGGCTTTTAGCCACTGCGCCAGGTTCTCCGGCGTCACGCCGCCCACGGCGAAAACGGGCACCTCCGGCGGCAAAACGGCTTTTAGCGCTTTGATGTAGTCAGGGCCAAAAGCCGAGGAAGGGAATACTTTTAAAGCCTGTGCGCCAGCATCCAGCGCGGTAAAAGCTTCCGTCGCCGTCGCGCATCCGGGACAAACGGTCATGCCGAAGCTCACCGCGCGGCGAATCACCTCTGGCTGAATATTGGGCGTAACGATAAGCCTGCAGCCCATTTCGGCAAGCCTGTCCACACGTTCAGGCTTAAGTACGGTGCCCGCGCCTATCAGCGCTCTGTCGCCATAAGCCTCAACAACGGCGGAAATGCTTTTTTCCCACTGCGGAGAATTGAGCGGGATTTCAACGGCGTCGAAGCCAGCATCAATGACGGCGCCGACATGTTCCAGCGCCTCTTCCGGCGTAATGCCGCGCAGAATAGCGATAAGCGGTAGTTTAGTTTGCCACTGCATGGGCGATGCTCCTTATTCCGGTCTGAAATGCGGTGTCGCCTGACACCACGGTCGTCTGACGGCCGATAGCGCCAAGCGCCTGCTGATAGCGGTCTGCCAGCGCCTCTCCGGCAACGAGGGTGACCTGGCGATCGTGGAAATGTGCGCTCATGGTGGCGACTTCCGCGCCAATCAGCAGGCCGGAGAGAAATTCGCTCACCTGTTCGCGCGGCAGTGAGCCCAGCACGTGCGCAGCGCGTACCTCAAAAAGCTGCGGCAGGATGTCTGGCGAATGCAGGCCGCGCTCAAGCCCGGCGTTAAACGCGTCAGGAGCTGAGACCTGCTCCGGTAACCCGGCGCCGACCAGCGAGTGGCGCAGCAGCAGGTGGTGGAGTTCGCCGGTCATCACCGTGCGAAAGTCGCTAATTTGTTGGCGGTCAGCCTGCACCCATTTGCAGTGGGTGCCGGGCATAACGTAGACGGAGGAAGGAGCTATTGCCCGCGCGCCGAGGAGCTGAGTCTCTTCGCCGCGCATCACATTATGGTTATCGTCGCGAGAGACGCTGAGTCCGGGAATAATCCAGACCTGGTCGCTAACAGCGGTTAATTGTTCGCCAATGGCGGAAAAATGGACGGGAACTGGCAGGTAGGGCGCCGCCTTCCAGCCGACATTACTGCCGACCATTCCCGCCATCACTACCGGGGTAGCGCTGTCGCGCCAGCCCGCGGTTATTTCGCTAAACACCGCTGCGGGGGAGTGTCCGTTCAGGCGCGTAACGCCTGCTTCCGATTGCCTGCTCTCCAGACACTGCTCGCCCTGATAAAGCCAGGCGCGCAGGTTTGTCGATCCCCAGTCAATTGCGATGTAGCGAGATGTCATGTGATTTCCTTTAACCTTCGTGTCGAGCTGGCGATCATGGTGAGTGCCGCCTGCTCCGCCGCTTCGCTGTCCTGATGCCGGATGGCGTCAAACAGCGCCTTATGTTCCTGGAGCGTTTTCGGCATGTTGGCCTCATCGCCCATCCAGGTCCTTTCAAATACCGCCCGCTGTAGCGAGCTGATCGCCACGTTGAGCTGTTGCAGTACCGGGTTATGTACCGACTGCAGCACCGCCTCGTGGTAGCGAATATCCGCTTCGTTAAACGCTTCCCTGTCCTGGTTGTTGGCGATCATGTCGTTGAGCGCTTCTTCTATTTGCGCCAGGTCGCTCGATGTTGCGCGCTCTGCCGCCCAGCGGGCTATCGCCGGTTCAACCAGATTACGTACCTCGCTCATCGCGCTAATCAGCCGCGGGTCGTAATCGCTCTCCAGCACCCACTGTAAAACGTCGGTGTCGAGATAATTCCACTGGTTGCGCGAGGCAACGAATGCGCCGCGATAGCGCTTCATTTCAATCAGTCGCCTGGCCATCAATGACCGGAACACTTCGCGAATGATATTGCGCGAGGTAGCAAACTCCTCACACAGCTCGGCTTCCGCGGGCAGCGCAGAGCCGGGAACGTATTTACCGCTGACAATCTGCTTGCCCAGCGTGATGACGATGCGATCGGTTTTATTGAGAGTCATAGAGAATCCTTGTGCTCTGGATGTACCTCTCTACTTTACCGCGACAGGCGGATTTGACCGCAACTTTGTAGTACTAACGTGATACCACTCGTCATCGCCATGGGCACAATGTAGTACAATACAAACATGTTGTACTACAATTTAGATCACAAAAACGACAATCAGGCATGAAGATTTTCTGGCGGGGTAAACTCAGGGTATAAAAAAACCCGCGATAAACGCGGGTTTTTCAGAAAACGATTTTTAGTTTAAGACATATTTTTCAATAGCATATGCCACACCGTCTTCCAGATTGGATTTGGTGATAAAGTTTGCCGCTTCTTTGACGGCAGGGATCGCGTTGTCCATCGCCACGCCGACGCCTGCATATTCGATCATTGCAATGTCATTTTCCTGATCGCCAATCGCCATCACCTCTTCCGGCTTGATACCCAGCGTATCGGCCAGCGATTTCACGCCGGTGCCTTTAGTGACGCGTTTATCAAGGATTTCCAGGAAGTAGGGCGCGCTTTTCAGCACGGTGTATTTCTCTTTCACTTCAGCCGGGATGCGGGCGATAGCCTGGTCCAGAATGGCCGGTTCATCGATCATCATCACTTTCAACAGCTGGATGTTGGGATCCATATTTTCGGCTTCGCAGAAGACCAGCGGGATTGTCGCCACGTAGGATTCATGCACCGTGTAATAGCTTACATCGCGGTTAGCGGTATACAGGGTATTACGATCCAGCGCGTGGAAGTGGGAGCCGACATCACGGGCCAGCTGTTCCAGATAGCGATAGTCGTCGTAGCCCAGCGCGGTTTGCGCAACGGTACTGCCGTCGCTTGCCTTCTGTACTAAAGCGCCGTTGTAGGTGATGCAGTAATCTCCCGGCTGCTCCATATGCAGTTCTTTCAGGTAGCTGTGCACACCTGCGTAAGGTCGTCCGGTGGTTAACACCACGTTGACGCCGCGTTCGCGGGCTGCGGCAATCGCGGTTTTCACCGCAGGAGAGATGGTATGGTCAGGCAGCAGCAGCGTGCCGTCCATATCGATTGCGATTAGTTTAATAGCCATGAAATCCCCGGGTAAGATGAGTTCTTACTCATGCTAACGCGATTAAGCCTACAAAAACAGAGCTACATTACGCAGCGGAACACCCTCTTTTAGGCAGAACCCGGGGACCGGGATCTTACTCGCGGGTCAGAACGATTTTACCAAACGCCCCGCGATCGAGATGTTCAAGCGCCTGTTCAAGCTGGTTAAAACGGTAACGGTGTTCAATCACCGGTTTTAACCCGGTCACGTCAACGGCGCGGACGAAATCTTCCAGCGCACGACGGTGCCCCACACCAATACCCTGAATCACCGGGGATTTCAGCAACAGTTCGCCAGCCGGAAGCGAGATTTCACTCCCGGCCAGCACGCCAATGACCGATATGCGACCATGAACCGCAACGGCGCGCAGGGAATGTCGCAGATTCTCCCCGCCAACGGTTTCAATAATATGATCGATGCCGCGATCGGCGGTCAGTTCGTAAATTCCTTCCGTCCAATCACTTTTGAGCCGGTTTATCCCATGATCGGCGCCGAGTTGTTTAGCCCGCGCCAGTTTTTCATCACTTCCTGATGTGACAAAAACCTTTGCCCCCTGTGCTTTTGCAATTTGCAAAGCGAATATCGCCACACCGCCCGTCCCCTGTACCAGCACCGATTGCCCGGCGTGTAAATGACCGCGTTCCACCAGCGCGAACCATGCGGTAAGCCCTGCACAAGGGAGCGTGCTGGCCTCTGCATCATCAAGGGTTTCCGGTGCAGCCACCAGCCAGTTTTCATTCACAACCACGTACTCAGCCAGCATGCCCTGGAAGTACCCGCCGGTGGTTTTATAAGGCAAAGTGCGGGCATCTGACGCTGTTCTACCGTCGATCCACTCCGGGAAAAAGGTGGAGATCACCCGAGCGCCGGGTTTGAAACGCGTGACGCCCTCACCCGTGCTCTCCACCACGCCCGCCATATCAGACGCCGGCGTAAACGGGAAGGAAAGCGCAATAGGCATGGTGCCTTCAATGACCATCTTATCGCGATAGTTGAGCGCAACGGCATTCACCCGCACGCGGACTTCACCCGGGCCCGGCTGCGGAACAGGCGCCTGAATAAGATTGAGGTTCTCACGCCCGAGGGCGTCCATAGACCAGCGTTGCATTGTCTGCGTCATTTTTCACTCCTGCCATCAAATAAGCTTGAAGTGACAGTTTACCGTTGACCATGGGTAACCAGTGGCGATAAGTTTTCCCTCTATTGGTGACTGAAAAGATACAATCCATGACCGATACGCTGAAGGATATTCCGGTTTTTGTGGCCGCCGTTGAGGCGGAAAGTTTTTCTCAGGCCGCAATTCGTTTGCATTTGTCGCGCTCGGCGGTAGGAAAGAGTATCGCTCGGCTTGAAGAGAGATTGGGGGTACGTCTGTTTCAACGTACGACCCGCAGCCAAAGCCTGACCGACAACGGCGCCCTTTTTTATGAACGTTGTCAGCGCGCGCTGGAGGAAATTCGTGGAGCAGAGTCGCTGCTGGAAACAGGGAAACAGCAGGTTAGTGGCCGCCTGCGCGTGGCCATGCCGGTGCTGTTTGGTCGCCAGTGCGTGGCCCCACTGCTGATCGAGCTTGCGCAGGAACACCCAGGTCTCGAGCTGGAGATGTCATTCAGCGATCGCGTGGTGGATCTCGTCGAGGAAGGGTTTGATATGGCGGTGCGTAACGGCCCCCTTCAGGACAGCAGCGTTCTGGTCGCCAGAAAGCTGGGAGAACACCGCATGGTGCTGTGCGCCGCGCCGGATTACCTGCTGAAGAAGGGTCTGCCACAAAGCGTTGATGATTTACCCCACCATTCGGCCATTAACTATCTGCAAGCAGGCAGAGTGCTATCCTGGCAGCTGATGGATAAAGAAGGAGCCTCGCACACCTTTACTCCCCGTTCATCGCTCAATATGGATGATTTGCAGGCAATCTGCGACGCTGCGCTGGCCGGCCACGGCATTGCATGGCTGCCCTGCTGGATGGCCAGCAAAGAAATTCATCAGGGAAAACTCGTCCCGCTTTTAAAGCAGGCGCCGGATGTGCGCTTCGACGTTCATGCGGTCTGGCAACAGACGCCGCATCTACCGCTGAGGGTGAGAATTGCCGTCGATATGCTCGCCAACCGTTTACCGTCCGTGATGTCGCTGGATATGCCTGCGCCCACAAAAAAGCCGCGCTAAACGCGCGGCCTGAGTAGGGCTGTAGACGACGATTAAATATCGATGTTCGCCGCTTTGAGGGCGTTCTCTTCGATAAAGGCACGACGCGGTTCAACGGCGTCACCCATCAGGGTGGTGAACAGCTGGTCAGCGGCAATCGCATCCTTCACGGTCACGCGCAGCATGCGGCGGCTATCCGGGTCCATAGTGGTTTCCCACAGCTGATCCGGGTTCATCTCGCCAAGACCTTTATAGCGCTGGATAGAGAGGCCGCGGCGCGACTCTTTCACCAGCCAGTCCAGCGCCTGTTCAAAGCTGGCAACCGGCTGACGGCGTTCGCCGCGCTCAATAAAGGCATCCTCTTCAATCAGACCGCGCAGCGTTTCGCCCAGCGCGCAGATACGGTGGTATTCCGGCCCGGTGACAAACTCATGATCCAGCGGATAATCGGTATCCACGCCGTGGGTACGCACGCGAACGATCGGCTCAAACTGCTGCAGCTCGGCGTTCTCGCGGACATCAAATTTCCACTGGCTGCCGTGCTGCTCTTTCTCATTCAGCTCGCTCACCAGGGCGTTGATCCAGCGCGTCACGGTCTGCTCATTCGCCAGGTCGGCCTCTGCGAGCGTCGGCTGATAGATAAGCTCTTTGAGCAGCGCTTTAGGATAACGACGTTCCATACGCGTAATCATTTTCTGCGTGGCGTTATACTCGGCAACCAGTCTCTCCAGCGGCTCTCCGGCCAGGGCCGGCGCGTTGGCGTTGGTGTGCAGCGTTGCGCCATCCAGCGCGATGGAGATTTGGTACTGATCCATCGCCTCATCGTCTTTAATATACTGTTCTTGCTTGCCTTTCTTCACTTTGTACAGCGGCGGCTGGGCAATATAGACGTGGCCGCGCTCAACGATTTCCGGCATCTGACGGTAGAAGAAGGTCAACAGCAGCGTACGAATGTGCGAGCCGTCGACGTCCGCATCGGTCATGATGATGATGCTGTGGTAGCGCAGTTTGTCCGGGTTGTACTCGTCGCGACCAATGCCGCAGCCCAGCGCGGTAATCAGCGTCGCCACTTCCTGCGAAGCGAGCATTTTGTCAAAGCGCGCTTTCTCAACGTTGAGGATTTTCCCCTTCAGCGGCAGAATCGCCTGGTTCTTACGGTTACGCCCCTGCTTAGCAGAGCCGCCCGCAGAGTCCCCTTCCACTAAGTACAGTTCAGAGTGTGCCGGGTCGCGTTCCTGGCAATCCGCCAGTTTGCCCGGCAGGCCAGCCAGGTCCAGCGCGCCTTTACGGCGGGTCATTTCACGCGCGCGGCGCGCGGCTTCACGCGCACGGGCGGCATCGATGATTTTGCCCACAACGATTTTGGCGTCAGACGGGTTTTCCAGCAGGTACTCGTTCAGCAGTTCGTTCATCTGCTGTTCGACCGCCGATTTCACCTCAGAGGAGACCAGCTTGTCTTTGGTCTGCGAGGAGAATTTCGGATCCGGTACCTTCACGGAAACCACGGCAATCAGGCCTTCACGGGCGTCGTCGCCGGTAGCGCTGACTTTCGCTTTTTTGCTGTAGCCTTCTTTATCCATATAGGCGTTCAGGGTACGCGTCATCGCCGCACGGAAGCCCGCCAGGTGAGTACCGCCGTCGCGCTGCGGGATATTGTTGGTAAAGCAGTAGATATTTTCCTGGAACCCGTCGTTCCACTGCAGCGCAACTTCAACGCCGATACCGTCTTTTTCAGTGGAGAAATAGAAAATATTCGGGTGGATCGGCGTTTTGTTTTTGTTCAGATATTCCACAAAGGCTTTGATACCGCCTTCGTAGTGGAAATGATCTTCTTTGCCGTCACGCTTGTCGCGCAGGCGAATCGACACCCCGGAGTTCAGGAACGACAGCTCGCGCAGGCGTTTTGCCAGAATCTCGTATTCGAATTCGACAACGTTGGTAAAGGTTTCGTAGCTCGGCCAGAAGCGCACCATGGTACCGGTTTTTTCGGTTTCGCCGGTAACCGCCAGCGGAGCCTGCGGCACGCCGTGGGCATAAACCTGACGGTGAATTTTGTTATCGCGCTGAATAACCAGCTCCAGCTTCTGCGACAGGGCGTTAACAACGGAAACGCCTACGCCGTGCAGACCGCCGGAAACTTTATAGGAGTTATCATCGAATTTACCGCCTGCGTGCAGAACGGTCATGATCACTTCCGCCGCCGACACGCCCTCTTCCGGGTGAATACCGGTTGGAATACCGCGGCCGTCATCCTGTACGGAGACGGAGTTATCGCTGTGGATCGTAACAACGATGTCTTTACAGTAACCTGCGAGCGCTTCGTCGATAGCGTTATCCACAACCTCGAATACCATGTGGTGCAGACCGGTGCCGTCATCCGTGTCGCCGATATACATACCCGGGCGCTTACGCACCGCATCCAGCCCTTTCAGGACTTTGATACTGGAGGAGTCATAAGAATTCGACATCAACGTTTCTCGCTCATTTAATCTTAGGTTAATCCGCTATTTTACCCTTTTCCACGGTAAACATCTTCGAATTTTCGTCCGACATGTCTATAACGTGTTCAGCGCTAATGGCGCTGACGAAAACCTGCGACTGCGTGGCTTTTAAACGGCTGGCCAGCAGCCCGCGCCGCGCGTCGTCGAGTTCCGAGGCAAAATCATCTATCAGGTACAGGCAGCGTCGCCCGCTCTCGCGGGTCAAAAACTCACCTTGCGCCAGCCGCAGGGCGCACATCAGCAGCTTAAGCTGCCCGCGCGACAATGTATCCTCTACCGGCGCGCCGTCGGCACGAATGCGGAAATCCGCTTTGTGCGGACCGTGCGCGGTATAGGTTAACATGCGATCGCGTTCGAAATTTCGTTCCAGCACCTCGGCATAATCCGTTTCTTTCTCCCAGCCGCGCTGGAAAGAAAAGGTGAGGGCGAACTCAGGTAAAAACTGCCGACAGGTATCCGCCATATCTTCGACAATAGCGGCGCTATATTCGGCGCGCCAGCGGCTGATTTGCTCCGCCAGCGGGATCAGCTCCAGATCCCATGGCCGCAGCTGGGCATAGCGACTCACCTGACGCAGCGCGGCGTTGCGCTGCTTCACCAGGCGCTTCAGGTTGCTCCAGGCGGTAAAGAATCCGGCTTCGTTGTGGAAGCATCCCCAATCAAGGAACGCTCTTCTGTATTTGGGGCCGCCGTTGAGTAAAGTAAACCCCTCTGGCGTAATCAGCTGCATCGGCATCAGAAGCGCCAGCTCCGCCACTTTATGGCCGTCAGTGCCGTCGATACGAACCTTGCTGTCGCCCTGCTTATCTTTCGTCAGGCCGATGGCGACTTCTCGCTCTTCGCCCTGCAGGCGACCGTGCAGAACAAATGACTCCTGCTCGTGACGAATCACGCGGCCAATCTGCAAGCTACGAAACGCCCGACCGTGGCCGAGCGTATAGATAGCTTCAAGCACGCTGGTTTTGCCGCTGCCGTTGGCGCCAACCAGGAAGTTAAAGCCGGGGGATAAGGCGAGATCCGCATTTTCAATATTGCGGAAGTCTTTGATTAGAAGTCGGGATAGCGACATATCAGCTCGTCATCATTCAAGGGGCGTAGGTGTCGCAGCCAGTTCGTCTACCGCCAGCGCGCAGAAAGCGGAGCGTACACGAAGTACGTGAGCATTTCGAGCACTGCTGGAAGGCGAAATGGCAAGTAAACCAGCCCCTTTGCAGATTCTACAATCGCATGGGCATGACGACGTAGGCTGCGGATTGCGAAGCCGCATCCTCAATCTGCACGCTCGAAACGGAATCCGTCAGGAGAATACGTACGTTCTCACACTTCAGCGCGTTCAGCACATCCAGTACATAGCTGACGTTAAAACCGATTTCCATTTCCGTACCGGCATAGGTAACGTCCAGAATTTCTTCCGCTTCTTCCTGTTCCGGGTTATTGGCGGTGATTTTCAGCTGATTTTCACTGACATACAGGCGCACGCCGCGGAATTTTTCGTTAGAAAGAATCGCCGCCCGGGCAAAGGCCTGCTTGAGAATATCGCAGCCGGCGTCCAGATGCTTGTCCGGGTTCTTCGGCAGTACGCGGCGATAGTCAGGGAAGCGACCATCGACCAGCTTCGAAGTAAAGATAAAGTCGCCAACGTGAGCCCGGATGTTGTTGCTGCCGATCTGTACGCGCAGCGGCGTATCGCCGCCATCAAGCATACGCATCAGCTCAATCACGCCTTTACGCGGCACGATCACCGAATGATTGGGCAGGGACTCTTCCAGCGGCATAGAGCAGACCGCCAGGCGGTGGCCATCGGTCGCTACGGTGCGCAGTTCGCTGCCTTCGGTTTCAAACAGCATACCGTTTAAGTAATAGCGAACGTCCTGGTGAGCCATCGAAAACTGCGTCGCCTCAATCAGGCGCTTCATGGTCGCCTGCGGCAGGGTAAACTCAACTTCGCTCTGCCAGTCGTCAAGGTTAGGGAAATCCGCCGCCGGTAGCGTCGAGAGCGAGAAACGGCTACGCCCGGAACGCACCAGCATACGCTCGCCTTCCAGCTGTACCGCGATCTCCGCGCCTTCAGGCAGGCCGCGGCAGATATCAAAAAATTTACGCGCCGGAACGGTTGTTGCTCCCGCTTCGTGCGGCTGAATCAGCGCAACGCGCGCGACCATTTCCATTTCCAGATCGGTACCGGTCAGCGACAGCGCGCCATCGGTAACCTGAAGGAGCAGGTTGCCAAGAATCGGTAGCGTCGGACGACCACCTAAAGGACCACTCACCTGTTGCAGCGGTTTTAATAAATGTTCACGTTCTACGGTAAATTTCATAGCGTCACGAGGATAATGTTCTGATTAAATTGGAAAAATCTTCTTTGATATCGTGGCTTTCTTCACGCAACTGCTCAATCTTGCGGCAAGCGTGCAGGACGGTGGTATGGTCGCGACCGCCAAACGCATCGCCGATTTCCGGCAGACTGTGGTTGGTCAGCTCTTTTGCCAGCGCCATCGCCATCTGGCGTGGGCGCGCCACCGAACGGGAGCGGCGTTTAGACAGCAGGTCCGCTACCTTAATTTTGTAATACTCCGCCACCGTCTTTTGAATATTGTCGATGGTGACCAGTTTTTCCTGTAAAGCCAACAGATCGCGCAGCGCTTCGCGGACGAAGTCGATAGTGATGGCCCGGCCGGTAAAGTTGGCATTGGCGATAACGCGGTTCAGCGCCCCTTCGAGCTCACGTACGTTAGAGCGCAGACGCTTGGCGATAAAGAACGCCACTTCGCCCGGCAGGCGGATGTCGTTTTCATCCGCTTTTTTCATCAGGATCGCCACGCGAGTTTCCAGCTCTGGCGGTTCGATCGCAACCGTCAGACCCCAGCCGAAGCGTGATTTCAGACGATCTTCAACCCCGTTGATCTCCTTCGGATAGCGATCCGAGGTCAGGATGATCTGCTGATTGCCTTCCAGCAGGGCGTTAAAGGTATGGAAAAACTCTTCCTGCGAGCGCTCTTTATTAGCAAAAAACTGGATATCATCGATCAGCAGGGCGTCAACGGAGCGGTAGTAGCGCTTAAATTCTTCAATGGCGTTGTTTTGCAGAGCTTTTACCATGTCCTGCACAAAGCGCTCGGAGTGCATGTAAACCACTTTTGCGTTGGGTTTACGCGCCACAATCCCGTTACCAACCGCGTGTAAAAGGTGAGTTTTACCCAGGCCGGTGCCGCCATAAAGAAACAGCGGGTTATACGCGCCGCCGGGGTTATCCGCTACCTGACGCGCCGCCGCGCGAGCCAGCTGGTTAGATTTACCCTCGACGAAGTTATCAAACGTATGTTTCACATTGACGTTGGAGCGATAGGTCGGTTCTGCCGGCGCCGGCACGTTATCCCAGCCTGGACGCACGATAGTCGGGGCAACGCGCGCCGTCTGAACCTGCTGCGCAGGGGCGACCGCGGCAACGCTTACCGCGCCTCTCTGCATCTGAACGGCAGGCTTCGCGCCGACTTCAAAGCGCAGCTGTGGGGCATCCGCACCGCAAAAATCATTGAGGAGTCCATTGATATTATTGAGGTATTTATCCCTTACCCAATCGAGCACAAAACGGTTTGGCGCATACAGTGCCAGCGTGTTATCGCTCAACTCCGCCTGCAAAGGGCGTATCCACATGCTGAATTCTGTGGCTGGTAACTCATCCTGCAATCGGGCAAGACACTGCTGCCAAAGCGAAAGTGACACGGCGGACTCCACTCGAACAAAAATCGATATATAAAGAGAAACTGAAACAATCGTGATTGTTGGCACACGTCGACAAGACCCTGCATAGCCGAAAAGCCCCTGCACAAAAGGGGTGACGTGCGAACCGCTATCTGCGGTTATTACCCGATGCGGATCTCTGGATCCCGATCGGGACCGGGGATCATAGCCTAAACTGAGAAAGAGATCTTGTGTTTCTCAACAGATTCTTCCCGATTTATCCACAGGAAGGATCGAAGCTGGATAAGTGTAATCGATCCTGGCTGGAGTGAAGCACGATTTCAGCCGCATATTGGAAAAATTAATGAGCTACGCGGGTTTTGAGCCTAATCGATCTAACAAAGATCCTTTACGATCCTTGCGCTTTATCCACCAGGTCGTATAATCCCCCACCCGGCGCGTAATGCCCGTTTTCCGCAGCGCGCCATCGCCTGTTTTTTGTGCGGCAAGGTGCGAGAAATAAGGAAAGAGAATTGACTCCGGAGTGTACAATTATTACAATCCGGCCTCTTTAATCACCCACGCTGAGGCGTAGGCCGTTCGAAATTCGTTCGGATTTACGCGAAAGTCAGTGAAATTATTCAAGTTTAGGTAGAAATCGCCATGAAACGCACTTTTCAACCGTCTGTACTGAAGCGCAACCGTTCTCACGGCTTCCGTGCTCGTATGGCTACTAAAAATGGTCGTCAGGTTCTGGCACGTCGTCGTGCTAAAAGCCGCGCTCGTCTGACCGTTTCCAAGTAATAAAGCTAACCCTGAGTGGTTAAGCTCGCATTTCCCAGGGAGTTACGTTTGTTAACTCCCAGTCATTTCACTTTCGTCTTCCAGCAGCCATTACGGGCTGGCACGCCGCAAATCACCATCCTCGGCCGCCAAAATTCGCTGGGGCATCCCCGCATCGGTCTTACCGTCGCCAAGAAAAACGTTAAGCGTGCGCATGAACGCAATCGGATCAAACGTCTGACGCGTGAAAGCTTCCGTTTACGTCAACATGAACTCCCGCCAATGGATTTCGTGGTGGTGGCGAAGAAAGGGGTTGCCGACCTCGATAACCGTGCTCTCTCGGAAGCGTTGGAAAAATTATGGCGCCGCCACTGTCGCCTGGCTCGCGGGTCCTGATAGGCCTGATTCGGGTCTATCAGCGCCTGATTAGTCCGCTACTCGGGCCGCACTGCCGTTTCACGCCAACCTGTTCTCAATACGGAATTGAGGCATTGCGCAGGTTTGGATTGATAAAAGGCAGTTGGTTGACGGTGAAACGCGTATTAAAATGCCACCCTTTACACCCTGGTGGTGACGATCCCGTCCCGCCTGGACCATTTGATACCAGAGAACACTAACGATGGATTCGCAACGCAATCTTCTTATCATCGCTTTGTTGTTCGTGTCTTTCATGATCTGGCAAGCCTGGGAGCAGGATAACAATCCTCAGCCTCAGCAGCAGACCACGCAGACAACGACCACAGCAACGGGTAGCGCCGCCGACCAGGGCGTACCGGCCAGTGGCCAGGGGAAACTGATTACGGTAAAAACCGATGTGCTTGACCTGACCATCAACACCCGCGGTGGTGATGTTGAGCAGGCGCTGCTTCTGGATTATCCGAAAGAGCTGAAATCAACTGAGCCATTCCAGCTTCTGGAAACTTCGCCGCAGTTTACCTATCAGGCGCAGAGCGGTTTAACCGGTCGTGATGGCCCGGATAATCCGGCAAACGGACCGCGTCCGTTGTATAACGTCGATAAAGATGCGTTTGTGCTGGCTGATGGCCAGAACGAAATCGTCATTCCACTCACGTACACCGATAAAGCAGGCAACGTATTCACCAAAACCTTCACCCTGAAGCGCGGTGAATATGCGGTGAACGTCGGCTATAGCGTAGAGAACGCCAGCGAAAAACCGCTGGAAATCTCAACCTTTGGCCAGCTGAAGCAAACCGCTAACCTGCCGACGCATCGCGACACCCAGACCGGTGGCCTGACTACCATGCACACCTTCCGTGGCGCGGCGTACTCAACGTCTGAAACGAAGTACGAAAAATATAAATTCGATACTATCGTTGATAACGAAAACCTGAACGTCAGCACCAAAAACGGTTGGGTTGCCATGCTGCAGCAGTACTTTACTACCGCATGGGTTCCGCAGAACAACGGCACTAACAACTTCTATACCGCGAACCTTGGCAACGGTCTTGTGGCTATCGGCTACAAATCTCAGCCGGTTCTGGTCCAGCCGGGTCAAACCGACAAGCTGGAAAGCACCCTGTGGGTCGGCCCGGCCATTCAGGACAAAATGGCCGCCGTTGCGCCGCATCTTGACCTGACCGTCGACTACGGCTGGCTGTGGTTTATCTCTCAGCCGCTGTTCAAGCTGCTGAAATGGATCCACAGCTATCTGGGCAACTGGGGCTTCTCCATCATCGTCATTACCTTTATTGTTCGTGGCATCATGTACCCGCTGACCAAAGCGCAGTACACCTCCATGGCGAAGATGCGTATGCTGCAGCCGAAGATTCAGGCAATGCGCGAGCGTCTGGGCGACGACAAGCAGCGTCAGAGCCAGGAGATGATGGCTCTGTATAAAGCGGAGAAGGTTAACCCACTGGGTGGCTGCTTCCCGCTGATTATCCAGATGCCAATCTTCCTTGCGCTGTACTACATGCTGAGCGCCTCGGTTGAACTGCGTCATGCGCCGTTTATCCTGTGGATCCACGACCTGTCTGCGCAAGACCCGTACTACATCCTGCCGATCATCATGGGCGCGACGATGTTCTTCATTCAGAAGATGTCTCCGACTACCGTGACCGACCCGATGCAGCAGAAGATCATGACCTTTATGCCGGTCATCTTTACGGTGTTCTTCCTGTGGTTCCCGTCTGGTCTGGTGGTTTACTATATCGTCAGCAACCTGGTCACCATTATTCAGCAGCAGCTGATTTACCGTGGTCTGGAGAAGCGTGGTCTGCATAGCCGCGAGAAGAAAAAATCCTGATACTCTTGAATTATTTTGAGTATTTACGGTAACGTTAATGCCAGAGAAGGCGGTCAATAGACCGCCTTTTTTACATCTACATAGAGAGTCACCATGAGCCATAACGACACTATCGTCGCCCAGGCAACCCCACCGGGACGCGGTGGTGTGGGCATCCTGCGCATCTCTGGCCTGAAGGCGCGCGACGTTGCGCAGGCGGTGCTGGGCAAGCTGCCGAAACCGCGCTATGCCGACTACCTGCCGTTTAAAGACAGCGACGGCAGCGCGCTGGATCAGGGTATTGCCCTGTGGTTCCCCGGCCCGAACTCCTTTACTGGTGAAGACGTGCTGGAGCTTCAGGGCCATGGCGGCCCTGTTATTCTCGACCTGCTTCTGAAACGTATTCTGACGCTTCCGGGTGTGCGCATCGCCAGGCCCGGCGAGTTCTCCGAGCGCGCGTTTTTGAACGATAAGCTCGATTTAGCCCAGGCCGAAGCGATTGCTGACCTGATCGACGCCAGCTCCGAGCAGGCGGCTCGTTCAGCGCTGAATTCGCTGCAGGGCGCATTCTCTACTCGCGTCAACCATCTGGTGGAAGCGCTGACTCACCTGCGCATCTACGTCGAAGCAGCCATTGATTTTCCGGACGAAGAGATCGACTTCCTCTCCGATGGTAAAATTGAAGCCCAGCTTAACGCGGTTATCGCCGATCTCGACGCCGTGCGCGCCGAGGCGCGCCAGGGCAGCCTGCTGCGCGAAGGGATGAAAGTGGTCATTGCCGGGCGGCCGAACGCCGGGAAATCAAGCCTGCTGAACGCGCTGGCGGGCCGGGAAGCGGCTATCGTCACCGATATTGCCGGAACCACCCGCGACGTTCTGCGCGAGCATATCCACATTGACGGTATGCCGCTGCACATCATTGATACCGCCGGCCTGCGCGATGCGAACGACGAGGTCGAGCGCATCGGCATCGAGCGTGCCTGGCAGGAGATTGAACAAGCCGACCGCGTACTGTTCATGGTCGACGGCACCACCACCGGTGCGACCGATCCGGCGGATATCTGGCCAGATTTTATCGCCCGTCTGCCGAAAAATTTGCCGATTACCGTGGTGCGCAACAAAGCGGATATTACCGGCGAAACGCTGGGGTTGAGCGAAGTAAATGACCACTCACTTGTCCGCCTTTCGGCGCGTACCGGCGAGGGCGTAGACGTGCTGCGCAATCATCTCAAACAGAGCATGGGTTTTGAGACCAATATGGAAGGCGGCTTTCTGGCGCGCCGTCGCCACCTGCAGGCGCTGTCCGATGCCGCAGAGCATCTGCAGCAGGGTAAAGCGCAGCTGCTGGGCGCCTGGGCTGGCGAGCTGCTGGCGGAAGAGCTGCGCCTGGCCCAGCAGAACCTGAGCGAAATCACCGGTGAGTTTACCTCCGACGACCTGCTGGGGCGCATTTTCTCCAGTTTCTGTATTGGTAAGTAATCTCAGTTTGTGAGCATTGACTAACCCGCCTTAACGTCCTGTTAAAGCGGGTTTATTATTTTCCCTTTACGTCTTCACGGCACAGCGCTTTCTCTATTACCCTGATCGATACCCTCGCTTTACTCGTACCGGATACCACCATGTTGAGTGATTACACCCTGATTGATACCGTGCCTTCTGCGGAAGACTTTTGCCGCCTGCGCATCATTTCTGGTATGTCCCCGCGCCCGCTGGAAGGCGCCCGCGCGGGACTGCCGCATAGCTGCTACGGCGTGCATATTCTCTATAAGGGCATGCCCGTTGGGATGGGGCGCATCGTTGGCGACGGCGCGCTGAACTTTGAAATCGTCGACGTCGCCGTTGATCCCGCTCATCAGGGAAAAGGGCTTGGTCGCCAAATCATGCAAAAAATTGTCGCCTGGCTGGATGAAAACGCGTTTAAAGGGGCATACGTCTCGCTGGTGGCGGATGTTCCCGAGCTGTACGCAAAATTTGGGTTTTCCAGCGTCAGGCCAGAAAGTGAAGGTATGGCAAAGATCTGGAAATAACGTCGCTGATAAAGAAGCATCCGGGGATACGGTATCCCGCGGATGCCAGTCGATGCGCTTAACGATTAAATAAAATCGGCAGCGCGAAAAGCGTCCAGCGCGACGCGCTTTTGCTCGCTGGTCATCGGGCGCAGCGGGCGGCGCGGATCGCCGACGTCAATACCGTGCAGCTGCATCGCCAGCTTCCCGGCCGCAACGCCGCCGTACTGAACCAGGACGCGAATAATTGCGATAACCTTATCCATACAGGCGGCAACATCCTGATGGTCTCCCCGGTTAAAGCTGTCGATCAGACGATGATAGAGCGGCGCCGCATAGTTATAAGTACTGCCAACCGCGCCGACGGCGCCGCAGGCCAGGCCTGCGGGTAAAAACTCATCCACGCCGAACGGAATATCGAACTGACGATTGTTGACGCGCAGGCAGCGCTGGAACTCATACATATCCGCGGAGTTAAACTTCATACCGGACAGGTTCGGGATTTTATCCGCTGCCGCGATCAGGAACTGCTCCATATCCAGGCTCAGACCCGACATGCCGGAGTGGTAGTAATAGAAGCCTTTTGACGGCGCGGCGGCGGCGATAATACGGCAATATTCCACCAGATCGCCGACGGTTGACGGTTTGAAGAAGCACGGTCCGATGACCGAGGTGGCAAAAATATCCAGGGTTTCAGCATGGCGGCTGAGCTCCAGCGCATCGGCGATGCTGAGAGCCCCGGTGTGTAGCGTAATGCTTAATTGTCCCTGGCTTGCCGCGACCCAGCGCTCGGCAATTTTTTTACGCTCTTCTACGGAACAGTGGATGCCTTCTCCGGTCGTCCCACAGACGTAAGCACCTTTAACGCCCTGCGCAATCAGATGCTCGGCAATCCGATCGATAACGGGGTAGTTGACTTCGCCGTTGGCATCAAAAGGCGTATGGGGGGCGGCAATAAGACCTGTTAACTTTGTCATGTAATCCTCGAATGGTGTTTTTCTTCTTAAATTAATTAATTTTGAAGTATTACTCCATCCTAGGGGCTAACGATGCCGGTTGCAACAGGTTACCGGCAGGGGGAAAAAACGGGAGTATCAGATTGTGACGAATCGCACTAAATTCGCTCTACTTGAGCATGGACAGAGCATCCATCGTTCGCAGTTTATTCGCGCGGGCGGCTTCCGGGTCTCTCTGCACCAGCAGCGTATAAATGAGATCCAGAACGAAGAGCTGCGCCGTTTTAGTGCCGATAGAGTCACCCTGCAGGCGCCCCTGTCGGTTGCCGTTAATGAGCGTAATATCAGCGACTTTACTCAATGGCGATCCGAGGTTATGCGTTAAGGCGACGGTGGTGGCTCCAGCCTGCCTTGCCAGATCGAGGGCGTGCGCGGTTTCCGGCGAATGTCCGGAGTGGCTGATGCCGATGGCGACATCGCCAACCTTGAGCAGCGCGGCCTGCATATACATAAAGTGATTATTTGTTAAGGCATCGACGCGCAGCCCGATTCGCATCAGCTTATGCTTCATCTCCTCGGCGGTCAGCCCGGAAGCGCCAACGCCAAAGATATAGGCGCAATTACAAGTATGCAGCGCCTCAACGACCCGTTCCACCTGCTCCATATCCAGCAGATTTAGCGTTTCCGAAAGCACGGTCGAGATGGCGCCCTGGAGCTTCAGGCCGATGGTGTGCGCATCGTCGGTTTTCTGAATTTCAGCCTCCAGCAGCGTGCTGTTGTCATCGCTATCGTTCATGGCCAGCTCAATGGCCAGTTCCATTTTGAAGTTCTGAAAACCTTTATAGCCCAGCTGTCGACAGAAACGGATCACCGATGCTTCGCCCGCGTTCACTTCCTCTGAGAGATCGGCAATCGAAAGCTGAGTCACCTTATGCGGGGAAGCGATCACATACTGCGCGATGCTTTTCCCGACGCGGGTCATACTGCTTTGCATCGCCCCCAGGGTATCAAGTATTTTCCCGGCTTTGACCGGCGAAGTCGGAGTCGTCATCTCTTCCCTACTGTTTACGCGATTATCAGGCGCTCATGATGGAGGACAGTTCAGCGCCAGGCAATATGGTTTTTTAAAAAACGCCGTGGTGATGCGGCTATCCCCGGCGCGGCAAAAACATATTACGTCTCATCGCGTGAGTCAGATCGCCTTTTTTCATTCCCCCTCGCCTGTGACCATGATCTTGTTCACATATCTCATGCAAAGCCCTTGTGGTGTTTAACTTCTAAAAAATACATTAATTGGAGTTTAACTTCATTCGGGTGCGCGGCACCCTGCTTTTTTTTGGCCCTACAGCATAAAAACGTTGCTCATCACAGGAGAGCATATGAGTGAAATAATAAGTACCAAACCATGGTATAAGCACCTCAATAAGTCGCAGTGGCGGGCGTTTTCCGCAGCCTGGCTGGGCTATTTACTGGATGGTTTTGATTTCGTTTTAATTGCTCTGGTGCTCACCGAAGTACAAAGCGAATTCCAGCTCACCACGGTACAGGCGGCGAGTATTATCTCGGCGGCGTTTATCTCCCGCTGGTTCGGCGGCTTGCTGCTGGGGGCGATGGGTGATCGCTATGGCCGCCGCCTCGCGATGGTCAGCAGTATTATTCTTTTCTCCGTCGGTACGCTGGCCTGCGGCTTTGCGCCCGGATACACCTCCATGTTTATCGCCCGTATGGTGATTGGAATGGGAATGGCCGGAGAGTACGGCTCCAGCGCCACCTATGTGATTGAAAGCTGGCCAAAACACTTGCGAAATAAAGCCAGCGGCTTCCTGATTTCCGGCTTTTCCGTCGGCGCTGTCGTAGCGGCGCAGGTTTACAGTCTGGTGGTCCCCTTGTGGGGCTGGCGCGCGTTGTTCTTCCTCGGTATTCTGCCGATTATTTTCGCGCTGTGGCTGCGTAAAAATATTCCGGAAACGGAAGACTGGACAGAGCGCCAGACGAAAAAAACGCCGGTGCGGACGATGGTGGATATTCTCTATCGCGGTAAATATCGCGCCATGAATATGCTGATGACGCTGGCCGCAACGGCCGCGCTCTGGTTCTGCTTCGCCGGAAACCTGCACAATCCGCTCGTGGTGATTGCGCTGGCGCTCGTCTGCACCATCATTTTCATCAGCTTTATGGTACAGAGCAGCGGAAAACGTTGGCCGACCGGCGTGATGCTGATGGTTGTCGTTCTGTTCGCCTTTCTCTACTCCTGGCCTATCCAGGCGCTGTTGCCGACCTATCTGAAAACCGAGCTGGCATACGATCCGTCGACGGTCGCGAAGGTGCTCTTCTTTAGCGGATTCGGCGCAGCCGTCGGCTGCATCGTCGGCGGTTTCCTCGGCGACTGGCTGGGCACGCGAAAAGCCTACGTTTACAGCCTGCTGGCATCGCAGGTTCTGATTATTCCGGTCTTCGCCATCGGCGGCTCCAGCCTCTGGGGTCTGGGCATCCTTCTCTTCTTCCAGCAGATGCTGGGTCAGGGGATTGCCGGGATCTTACCGAAATTGATCGGCGGCTACTTCGACACCGACCAGCGCGCTGCCGGTCTGGGTTTCACCTATAACGTAGGCGCCCTGGGCGGGGCGGCTGCGCCGGTCCTCGGCGCGCTGGTCGCACAGCACATGCATCTGGGTACGGCGCTGGGGTCGCTCTCCTTCGGACTGACGTTTGTGGTGATCCTGCTGATTGGTCTGGATATGCCGTCCCGAGTACAGCGCTGGATTCGCCCGGAAGCGCTACGTACCCATGACGCTATTGATGGTAAACCGTTCAGCGGCGCACTGGTTGGTCACGACAAAGCGAACGCTCCGCTTTGCGATAAACACTAAATTCATGCGCCCGGCTCTGTCGGGCGCAAACGGAAGTAAGGGATAGTGCTATGTCTTTATTTGATGATTTGGATAGTAACGTTAAACAATTGGGTGGCCTCATTGTCTCCTGCCAGCCGGTACCGGGTAGCCCGTTAGATAAACCTGAAATCGTCGCGGCTATGGCGCTGGCGGCGGTCAATACGGGGGCGGTCGCAGTACGAATTGAAGGCCTTAACAACCTGAAGGCGACCCGCGAGCTGATTTCAGTACCGATTATTGGCATCATCAAGCGCGATCTGCCGGACTCGCCGGTGCGCATTACGCCATTTCTGGAAGATGTAGACGCGCTGGCGCAGGCGGGGGCGGATATTATCGCCTTCGACGGTACGGATCGCCCGCGTCCGGTTGGCGTTAAGGCAATGATTGACCGAATTCATCAGCGTGGCTGCGCGGCGATGGCAGACTGCTCCAGCCTGGAGGACGGGACTGAGTGCCACAATCTTGGCGCAGACATTATCGGGACAACGATGTCCGGGTATACCACGGATGCGGTACCTACCGAACCGGATTTCCCGCTAGTGCAGGCGCTGAGCGCCAAAGGATACCGGGTCATTGCCGAAGGCCGATTTAACTCCCCGGCGCTGGCGGCGCAGGCGATAAAGCACGGCGCATGGGCGGTGACCGTCGGCTCAGCGATTACGCGTCTGGAACACATCTGCCAGTGGTACCGCGATGCGCTGACTGAGGCTGCGCTATGACCACGCTGGCAATTGATATCGGCGGCACCAAGCTTGCCGCCGCGCTGGTCGATGCTCAGCATCGCGTGCTGGAAAAACAGACGCTGTCAACGCCAGCCAGCAAAACGCCGGCGGCGCTAACGGAAGCGTTACGCGAGCTGGTTGCGCCTTTCGCAGGCCGGTCCCGGCAGGTAGCGGTCGCCTCCACGGGCATTATTGGTCACGGCGTTCTGACGGCGTTAAACCCGGATAACCTGGGCGGGCTGGCGCGGTTTCCTCTTAGGGACACGCTGGCGCAGCTAACGGGGCTGCCGTGCCTGGCGGTGAACGATGCGCAGGCGGCAGCCTGGGCCGAATATCACGCTCTGGCTGTCGATGCGAGCGAGATGGTCTTCATCACCATCTCTACCGGCGTGGGCGGCGGTATCGTCTGCCACGGTAAGCTCTTGTCCGGCAAGGAGGGGCTGGCCGGACATATCGGCCATACGCTGGCTGACCCGCACGGCCCGCGCTGCGGCTGCGGGCGTATTGGCTGCGTGGAGGCTATTGCATCCGGAAGGGGGATCGCCGCGCTGGCAACCGACGATCTGCAGGGAATGACGGCCAAAACCATTTTTGCTCTTTCGCAGAGCGGCCATTCCCAGGCGACATCCTTAGTTCACCGTTCGGCGCAAACCATCGCCCGGCTGATTGCCGATATGAAGGCCAGCTATAACTGCCAGTATGCCGTCCTGGGCGGCAGCATAGGGCTGGCGCCCGGCTATATTCCCCTGGTTGAAAGATATCTGGCGCAGGAGCCTGCGGTATATCACACCCCTATTGTAGCCGCACACTATCAGCATGATGCCGGGCTGATTGGCGCGGCGTTGTTAGCAGAGGACAAAGCATTATGATTATCGGCGATATCCATCACCCGGAATGCGCAGGACTATCACCCGTTCTGCTTGAGGCTGTGAGGCTGGCCGTTAAGGCCCAACCGCAGCAGTGTGAACCCGGGCGTTATGATTTACAGGGCGATGATATTTATATGAACGTCATGCGCTTCGCTACGCAGCCAGCGGAAAGTAAAAAAGCGGAGCTGCACGAAAAATTTATTGATATTCAGATCCTGCTGGAAGGCGAAGAAACAATCCATTATGGCGTGGTCGATAGCGCCCGGGAGTGCGAAACATGGCACCACGAGGAGGACTACCGGCTATGTTCAACCATTGCCGACCAGCAGCAGGTAGTGCTGAAGCCCGGTATGTTGGCCATTTTCTTGCCGGGAGAGCCGCATAAGCCGGGCGTGCAGGGCGCAGAGAGCGTTGAGATAAAAAAAGCGGTGATTAAAGTTAATCACGCGCTGCTGGCCTGACAAACCTTCGCCGCCCGCCAGACCCGCTGGCGGGACGGTATCCCCTGAATCAAACCCACCATACCGATTTATCCGGGCATGAAAAGTGTCTCTTGCGTCTCCCGTTTCCTCTCAGGAAAACATTGTTGTCCAAATGGCAACTCGTACTACCGCACGAACCCCACTATGCTTTACGGCAATCTTATGTGAGGGGTTCTATGGCACGCTTTCTTATCTGCAGTTTTGCGCTGGTTCTGCTTTATCCATCCGGCATCGATATGTATCTGGTCGGCCTGCCGCGCATTGCGCAGGATCTGGGGGCCAGTGAAGCGCAGCTGCACATCGCCTTTTCAGTTTACCTGGCAGGAATGGCCGCGGCGATGCTGTTTGCTGGCCGTATAGCCGACAAATCCGGCCGGAAGCCGGTGGCAATTTTCGGCGCCGTCGTTTTCCTGCTGGCCTCTCTTCTTTGCTCGCAGGCGCAGGGCAGCGCCCATTTCCTGGCCGGGCGTTTTATTCAGGGGATTGGCGCGGGCAGCTGCTACGTGGTCGCCTTTGCGGTATTGCGCGATACCCTGGACGATCGCCGCCGGGCAAAAGTGCTTTCTCTCCTTAACGGTATTACCTGCATTATTCCGGTTCTGGCCCCGGTAATCGGTCATCTGATTATGCTGAAATTCCCCTGGCAGAGCCTGTTCTATACCATGAGCGGCATGGGGGCTCTGGTGGGATTGCTGTCGATATTTGTGTTGCGGGAAACGCGACCAACATCCGTTCCGCACGCGGCAAAGCAGCAAAATATCGTCCCGGAGTCGCTGCTCAATCGCTTTTTCCTCAGCCGAATCGTGATGACTACTCTGAGCGTGACGGCTATTCTGACCTACGTTAACGTCTCACCGGTGCTGATGATGGAGGTGATGGGCTTCGATCGCGGTACCTATTCCATGACCATGGCGCTTATGGCGCTCGTGAGCATGGTGGTTTCGTTTTCGACGCCGTTTGCTCTGACGCTATTTAAACCCCGCACGCTCATGCTGACCTCACAGGCGCTGTTCTTTAGCGCGGGCGTGCTGCTGAGTCTGTCCACCAGCCAGACGGTGACGATGCTGGGGCTGGGACTGATTTGCGCAGGGTTCTCCGCAGGCTTTGGCGTGGCGATGAGTCAGGCCCTCGGGCCATTCACCCTGCGCGCTGGCGTAGCGAGTTCAGTTTTAGGGATAGCTCAGGTTTGCGGCTCTTCTCTGTGGATTTGGCTGGCGGCCATCATCGGACTCAGCGCGATGAATATGCTGATCGGGATACTTATTGCCTGTAGCATAGTGAGCATTGTTCTGATTATGGTCGCCTCTCCGGCGCGGGCCGCGCAACGCTATGAAGAAACCCCTGTCGAGTCTCGATCTTAATCTGCTGCTCTGCCTGCAGCTCTTAACTCAGGAGCTCAGCGTCACCCGCACGGCGAAACGGATGAACGTCTCGCCGTCAGCGGTAAGCAAATCGCTGGCCAAGCTGCGCGCCTGGTTTGACGATCCGCTGTTTGTCAAAACGCCTCTGGGGCTATCGCCCACGCCGCTGATGAGCAGTATGGAGCAGGATCTGGCGGACTGGATGCAGATGGGCAATCAGATCCTTGATAAGCCTCATCACACTATGCCCAGCGGGCTAAAGTTTGAGCTGGCGGCAGAGTCGCCGCTGCTGATGATCCTCCTCAATACGCTTTCGCAGCGGATTTACCAGCGCTATCCTCAGGCGCTGATCCGCCTGCGTAACTGGGATTACGATTCGCTGGATGCGATTATTCGCGGTGAAGTCGATATCGGATTTTGCGGCAGGGAAACACATCCTCGCTCCCGGGAGCAGCTTAGCCTGCTGCCCTGGTATATTGATTTTGAAATCCTGTTTACCGATCTCCCGCAGGTATGGCTGCGCGCCGATCATCCCGCGCTGAGCGAAGAGTGGAGTCTGGACACGTTCTTGCGCTATCCGCACATTAATATTTGCTGGGAACAAAGCGACACCTGGGTGCTGGACGATGTCCTGCAGGATCTGGGACATAAACGCACCGTGGCGCTGACCGTTCCGGGTTTTGAGCAGTCGTTATTTATGGCCGCCCAGCCCAATCATACGATGCTGGCCACCGCTCCGCGTTACTGCCAGCATTACAATCAGCAGCACCACCTGCCGCTGGTTTGCTTACCTCTGCCGCTGGAACCGTCGCAGCTGGAGAAAATACGCGTCCCCTTTACCCTTCTTTGGCATAAGCGCAACAGTTATAACCCGAAGATCGTCTGGCTACGTGAAACGCTCGGGCAGCTCTACGCCGAACCGCTATAGCTCCCGGTTTGCCCCCCTTTGCGCAATAAATTGTAAAATTCACGCAATTTCCCTTTTCAAGAGATGATTTCCACATTAAAACCTGGTAATTCTGAGCGATAATATCATTTGCAGTTTTTATCATTGACCATTAATCACGGAGCGAAGAATGGCAACGCATTTTGCAAGAGGGATACTCAACACCCGGGAGCCGCTATCCACACGCCTGTCAGCGGCCTGTCATCAATCCGCCAGACGCCTGCCTGAGTACCGACAAAGCCGATATCGCGCATCCCGGTCACTCCTCGCAGAACTCCTCTTTATGTTGTACGGCATCAGTGAACTCCCCGAAATTATTGACGAAGAGAATGGAAAACCGGCTTTTCGCGACGAACATCTCCCGCGTTTCTCCATCTCCTATGCCGGAAATATCGTCGGCGTTGCCTTAACCACCGAAGGCGATTGCGGCCTGGATATGGAATTGCCGCACGCTTCCCGCGCGTTACATGCATCGCACGATACGGAGCGTTATGTTTTTAACAGTAATGAGCGAATATGGATTAGCAATCAGCACGATCCTGACGAAGCGCGCGCGCAGCTTGATGCGCTACGCAAAAGCGTGATGAAGCTGACCGGCGAAACCGCCTTGAACCTGCAGCTTCTCCCGGGCTCCGGACGGTTGCGGACAAGCGGGACGCAGTCAATCGAAGCCGTCTGCGACGCCGAAACGGTGCTGGTCTGGTCTATTGCCGCCAGCCCGGATATTGGCCAGCTAAAAGTCTGGGAATATAACGCGAAAGAGGGCTGGCGCAGCCTGCCTGACGCGCAGGCCCGTGCTAAAGAACCATCCGCCCGGCTGATGCGCTTCACCAGTTTACCGGTAGAAAAAGCCTTCTCCCTCAACTGACCGGTGTTTCCGGCCATCATGATGCAAAGGAGCAATCATGTCTGATACGTTGAAAGTTGTTACGTTACTCGGAAGTCTGCGCAAAGGCTCTTTTAATGCCATGGTCGCACGTACCCTGCCCGGCATCGCGCCCGCGGGTATGGAAGTTTCCGCGTTACCGTCCATTGGCGATATTCCTCTCTATGATGCCGACGTGCAGCAGGAAGAGGGTTTCCCACAAAGCGTTCAGGATATCGCGCAGCAAATTCGTGAGGCGGATGGCGTGGTTATCGTTACGCCGGAATATAACTACTCGGTGCCCGGCGGCCTGAAAAACGCCATCGACTGGCTGTCTCGTCTCCCGGAACAACCGCTATCCGGCAAGCCGGTTCTGATCCAGACCAGTTCTATGGGGGCCATTGGCGGCGCGCGCTGCCAGTATCATCTGCGTCAGATTCTGGTATTCCTCGACGCGATGGTGATGAATAAGCCCGAGTTTATGGGCGGCGTGATTCAGAATAAAGTGGATCCGCAAGAGGGGAAAGTTGTCGATCAGAGCACGCTCGATCATCTGACCGGGCAGCTTAGCGCTTTTGCCGAGTATATTCAGCGAGTTAAGGCCTGAATAAAAAGGGATGTCACCCCGCCCTCTCCCTCGCGGAGAGGGTGTAAATGCTAAAGCCCTTTTCACAGAAAAGGGCTTACTGTTTATTTCGCGTCAATAAACACAATCTTCAGCACGAACAGCAGTGAAACTACAATAACGCACGGGCTGAGATCGCGCAGCCGGCCGGTGCCAATCTTCATCACGCAATAAGAGATAAAGCCTAAGGCAATACCTTCTGTAATGGAGAAGCTAAACGGCATCATCACGGCGGTAATAAACGCAGGAACGGATTCGGTTAAATCATCCCACTTCACGCGCGCCAGGCTGGACGTCATCAGGACGCCAACGTAAATCAGCGCGCCGGCTGCGGCATAAGGAGGGACCATGCCCGCCAGCGGCGACAGGAAGATCACCAGCAGGAACAAAATGCCCACCACCACGGCGGTTAAGCCGGTACGGCCGCCCACGGAAACCCCAGAGGAAGATTCAATATAGGCAGTGACGGAAGAGGTACCGATAAAAGACCCCGCAACGGAGGATACGCTATCGACAAACAGCGCCTGCTTCATACGCGGGAACTTGCCCTTAGCATCGGCCAGGCCGGCCTTGTCGGTTACGCCGATCAGGGTGCCGGAGGAGTCGAACAGGTTCACCAGCATAAACGAGAAGATCACTCCTGCCAGGCCAAGATTCAGCGAACCTGCCAGGTCAACATGGCCAATGACCGTCGTTACGCTCGGCGGCATGGAAACGATGCCGCTGTAGTGAACGTCACCCAGCATCCAGCCCAGCAAAGTGGTGACCACGATAGAAACCAGCACCGCCGCGTGGATGTTGCGGGAAGCCAGAATAGCAATAATAAAGAAGCCAAGAATACCCAACAGCACGCTATGAGACGTCAGGTTGCCAATACTCACCAGGGTTTCCGGGTTGGCGACGATAACGCCCGCGTTTTTCAGGCCCATCATACCGATAAACAGGCCGATACCGCTGGTGATACCAATGCGCAGGCTAACCGGAATATTCGCAATCATCCAGTAGCGCACGCGGAAAATCGTCAGCAGGAGCAGGCCAACGGCGCCCCAGAAAATCGCGCCCATCCCGACCTGCCAGGGCAAGCCCATCGCCTGTACCACGACAAAAGCAAAGAAGGCGTTTAGCCCCATCGCCGGCGCCAGGGCCACCGGAAGGTTAGCGAACAGCCCCATCATGATGCTACCGAATGCAGCAATCAGACAGGTTGTGACGAAAACGGCGCTGGTATCCATACCCGCCACGCCGAGGATCTGTGGGTTAACGAAAACGATGTACACCATCGTCAGAAAGGTGGTGAAACCTGCAATCGCTTCGGTGCGTGCCGTCGTGCCGTGTTCACGCAGTTTGAACACGCGCTCCAGCAGACCCTGGCCAGAAGACTGGCTGGTTTGTTGTTGACTCATTATCGGTTTCCGAACAAAGGAGGGAAAATTCGTCGCTATCCTATACCAAAATGCGACAATAAGGGCGGTTGTGAGATACTTTTTTTCATCGATTTTGCTTATACGGCAACGATTGCGTCTCACAAATCAGCAAGACGAAAACGTTAACTTATTAAAATGGAAACGACATGACCCAACCAGAAGCAGTATTTTTCGACTGTGACGGCACGCTGGTCGACAGCGAGGTGATCTGCTCCCGCGCCTACGTTCACATGTTCAGGGAATTCGGCATTACGCTGGATTTAGAGGAGATTTTTAAGCGCTTCAAGGGCGTAAAGCTGTACGAGATTATCGACACCATTAACGCGGAGTACGGCGTTAATCTGGATAAGGCGACCCTTGAGCCGGTGTACCGCGATGAAGTCGCCCGCCTGTTTGATACCGAACTGGAAGTCATCTCTGGCGCCCAGGCGCTACTGGACGCGGTCAGCGTGCCGATGTGCGTGGTCTCCAACGGTCCGGTGAGCAAAATGCAGCACTCTCTGGGTAAAACCGGAATGCTGCACCATTTTCCCGAGCGTCTTTACAGCGGCTATGATATTCAGCGCTGGAAGCCCGATCCGGCCCTGATGCTGCATGCCGCAAAAGCGATGAACGTTAACGTCGAAAACTGCATTCTGGTTGATGATTCCAGCGCAGGCGCGCAGTCAGGGATTGCCGCCGGAATGGAGGTGTTCTACTTCTGCGCCGATCCGCATAATAAGCCGATCGACCATCCGAAGGTGACGACCTTTACCCGCCTGGAAGAGCTACCTGAACTATGGCAAGCGCGCGGCTGGAATATAACGCGATAAACCCGGAGCGTAGCGCTATCAGGACGCGTCCCGCCTGCGCTACGCTGAAAGTGGATTACGGTTGTCTCAATTCCGCAGCCGCCGCTTTATCAGTCACTATCACCAGGGATGGATGCAGTTTCAGCACTGATGCCGGAACCCGCTCGCTGACTTCGCCTTCAATCACCTCTTGTAGCGCCCGCGCCTTTGCGGCGCCGCTGACGATAAGCAGCAGGTTTTTCGCCACCATAACGCTTTTCGGCCCCATCGTGACGTAGCTATCCGGCACCGCAGAGAAGTCGCCGCCCATTTCGCCGTGAGCGACAAGGCCCACCATATCTCCGACGATAGGGA
Organism: Klebsiella sp. CN_Kp100; assembly: GCF_040065315.1. Taxonomy (NCBI): domain Bacteria; kingdom Pseudomonadati; phylum Pseudomonadota; class Gammaproteobacteria; order Enterobacterales; family Enterobacteriaceae; genus Klebsiella; species Klebsiella sp. CN_Kp100. The sequence continues at coordinate 41,297 of NZ_JBEAIJ010000033.1, read as the reverse complement.
CTTCCACCGTCGCATCGTGGAAGCGCGCGGTATTCGGCAAGTTACCGCAAAAATGGCCGTCGGCGCCGAGGCCCATCACCATCAGATCGAGGCCCCCTTCTTCCTGTAATCGCTGGTCGTGATGCATAAAGTTTTCATGGCTGAGCTTGTGAATGTTCTCTTCCGGGATCTGAGCGGGAGTGAAAAACAGATTGCGCAAATTGGAAATGGTCACGCCTTCACGATCCTGTCCACGAAATGGGATCTCGTCAAAGTTGTAATAATGGACTTGAGAATAGAACGGTTTACCTTTAATCGCGGCCGTCAGATATTCATACATTTTTTTCGGCGTACTGCCTGCCGTCACCGCCAGATTCACCCTGCGCGGCGCGGTGATATAGCCCAGAACGTGATGGCTGGCGACCAGGCTCATCTCCGCATAATCTTCCGTCACGATTAATTTCATATTGTCTCCCTCAAGGTATTGAAGATAAGGAGCCAGCAAACTGGCCCCTTAATTTTATTTGAACAACTTCTGAACGAACTCGGCGTAGGCCGGGCGCCAGACGTCCATTTCATGGTTGAGGCCCGGATACTCATGGTAATCAAAGTTGATTTTCTGCTTCTCCAGCTCCGCTTTCAGGCCGGCGATATCTTTACCGGTGACCACGTCTTTCTCACCCACGACGACGGTAAAGTTACGCAGCTGCTTGTTGATCGCCTGCGGCTGGTTTAACTGTGCTTCAACGCCGGCATCCGGTACCGTCGTTGTCGTTACGCCGCTGAAGGTTGCCAGCCAGCCGAAGCTCTCCAGATGGTTCATTCCGGAGACCAACGCCTGATAACCACCCTGCGACAGCCCGGCAAGCGCCCGGCCATCCGCGTCTTTACGCACGTTAAAGCGCTCATCAATCAGCGGAATAATATCGTTCATCAGCTCTTTATCAGCCGCTTTCGCATTCAGCGGATAGAAGGTTTTACGCCGCTCCTGCGGCGGGAAGTTTTCCGCAACCGCTTCAGGAATATCGGTTTCGGTATCCGGCACCACTACCAGCATGGGCTTGATTTTGCCTTCCGCCAGCAGGTTATCCATGATTTGCGGGATACGTCCCTGATCGATAGCCGACAGGCCGCTGTCGCCAAAACCGTGATAGAAGTAGAGCACCGGCAGCGGCTCGCCGCTACCGGTATAGCCTGGCGGCGTCCACACGTAGGCGCGACGCTCAGAATCCAGGGCCTTTGAGTGATAGGTCAGAGTTCGTAGCTCGCCGTGAGCCACCGCGCGATCGTCAAGAATGCTGCCGGGAACCAGAATCAGGCTGGTATTCACCTGTCGCTGCGGTTTTTGATAGCGGCTACCGGTATCGACAGAACGGAATCCGTCGACATCGAAATAATATTCGTAAAGGTTCGGGGTCATCGCTTCGCTTTTCCATGTCCAGATCCCCTGCTCGTCTTTGGTCATATCATGGGAGACGAAGGTATCCGGCGTTGCCCCCGTTACCACGGATACCCGTTTTGCATCCGGGGCAAACAGGCGGAAGGTAATGCTCTTATCGCCGTTAACCTGGGTAATATACTGGCTGACCGGGATCGCCGCGCTCGGGGTGGCCGGGAATGGCGCGGCATGAGCGGTAAACGCAGCGCCTGCCAGCGCCAGAGCGAAGTAAATAGCATGTCGTTTCATCGATATTCCTCTTGAGAATTTGTCCTGACCGGAACCAGCCTTACCACCAGATTTCAGCCTGGGCGCCTACGGCAAACTGGTCGTTCTTACCGTCTTCAAAAATGCTGCGAGTATTGCTGTTGGCTGCCTTATCCAGGTCGATATCCTGCGCTTTAATATAAGTCGCATAGAAACGAATTTCCGGGCGGGAGGTCAGCATACTGGTATTCACTTTAAAGGTATGGAACAGGGTGGTTTTGTAGCCGGATTCGTTATATTTCTTGCCGGTGATATCTTTGTTCTGCTGCTTGAAATAGCCCAGCTCAACGCCGGTCTGGTTATATTTATCCCAAATCCAGGCCGGGCGCACGACGGCGCGAATAGACTCAAAATCAGAGTGCGCGCCGGTCTCGTAGCTGTAGACATCATTACCAAAAGAGTAAACGATGGCGTTCGCCAGAATGATGTCATCACTCAAATAGGTTTCTCCCTGAGAGGTCAAACGAACGGCGGTGCCGTTGGTGTGATCGCCATAGTATCTGCCGTTAAAGGTGGTATACGGGCTGGATCCCGCGTAGCGCGAGAAGCTGCTGGCGATGGAGTTATTTGCCAGCAGGAAGGAAAATTCGTTAAATCCGCCGTTATCAAACTTCTGCGTTAACGACGTTCCCGCCATCCAGGTATCTTTCCATTCATAATATCCATTATTACCTTCATTATATTTCTCAGATGAGCTCTGATTGGCCGCGACATAACGACCGCTGACCATCAGTGATGCTTTATCCCAAAGAGGGATCTCTTTATAACGAATATCAATAGTATTGGTGTTAATTTGCTGGCTTTTGGTCAACGTGCGGTTGTAGTCATCGACGTCCTCGCGCACCAGCGCGATATCAAATTTACCCGCGCCCACTTTCCAGTTTTCAAGACCAATGCCTGCTGCGGCATCGGTTCTCTGCGTTTTCCAGTCCAGCATCTGGATTTCAATTTTCGGCGCGCCGTGCTTACCTACCCAGAAATCCGCCTCCGGCGCGAATGGCAGGAAACCTTTGGTATTTACGTACATATCAGAGAACTGCATATAGTTCTCGCCGCCAGCGTTATCGCCAAACCAGCCGGAGGAATACTGCTGCCCGACGTTACCGTCAAGCATCACGATGGCATCAACCCGCTTATTGTCTTCCTGATAGACCCGCTGCTTAAGCTGTAAATCAAACCAGCCAGAGTATTCATTACCGAAGCGACCGAGCGAGCCAATCGCCCAGGACTTTGGTGAACCATGAGATGCGGTCCCCCAGCCGGAACGGTAATAGCCGTTATAGCTGAAGCCAATTTCATCCTTCACAAACTTGCTGAAATCCTTCATTGTCATCGAGCTATAAATGGACTCGCCATTCGCCGCGGGCTGTTCGTTTTTCACCAGAACCGCGGCTGGTTTTTCTGCGCCGCCGGCCGGTGCGGGAGCGCTGGCAACCTGCGTAGAAGCACGTTGTGTGTTGGTGCCGGACTGCGTATTGGCGATCCAGATTTGATTTCTGGCTTTCTCTTCATCTTTATATTTTTTAAGTTCGGACTGCGTATCTTTAAGCGCCTTTTCCAGAAGCTCAAGGCGCTGTTCGACCGTTAGCGATTCCGCCAGAGCATGCGTCGAATAAGCGAGCGGCGCCATAATAAGTATGGCAGATGTAATCAGATTTTTTTTAAACATAAGTTCCCTTTATATAAACATGAGTGCAATTGAATATCGCGAAAAAATAACAACCTGCGTGAAGGCATGGTGTATTCTCAGACATCCTTGCATCGCATAAAAAAACCTGAAGAAAACTCCCTGTATAAAACAGAGGCGATTTTCTTCAGGTTTTGCCCGCACGGCGGTAACAATCCCATTCATTTACTGCGGGTGGATTATTTGGCAAAAAAAAACCTGACATCACCCGGTTAACGGTGATGTCAGGTTTTGCCTGCTTACGCAGTAACAACCCAGCGTATTTATTCGGGCCCTGTAACGACAAGTCACCCGATTAATGAACCACATTGTTACGCTATAAAAATCAAACCACAATTGGCGAAATTATTATTTGTGATGAAAATCGCATCAATTTTTGCGAATAAAAAAATAGCCACTGTATTAATCATAACTAATTCTGATATATCCTTATATCAGAATTAGTCTCTGTGATTCATTACTCTTTAGGATCTTTTCCCGCCAGCAGTTTATCCAGTTCGTCGCCGCCAACGTGACGGAAATCCTGACCTTTAACGAAGTAGAAAATATATTCGCAGATATTCTGGCAGCGGTCGCCAATACGCTCAATCGAGCGGGCGCAGAACAGCGCGGTCAGGACGCTGGGAATAGTGCGCGAATCTTCCATCATATAGGTCATCAGCTGGCGCACGATGCCTTCATATTCCTGGTCGACTTTCTTATCTTCACGATAAATCCGCACCGCTTCATCAAGGTCCATACGGGCAAAAGCATCCAGCACATCGTGCAGCATCTGCACGGTATGGCGCCCCAGCGATTCCAGACTCACCAGCAGCGGCTGGTGCTGCTGGGAGAACTTTTCCAGCGCTGTGCGGCAGATTTTATCCGCAACGTCACCGATACGTTCCAGTTCGGCGATGGTTTTGATAATCGCCATCACCAGGCGCAGGTCGCTGGCGGTCGGCTGACGCTTGGCGATGATGCGCACGCAGGCTTCATCGATCGCCACTTCCATCATATTGACCTGCTTATCGCCGTCGATAACGCGCTTTGCCAGTTCGCTGTCCTGGTTATGCATTGCGGTGATAGCATCAGAAAGCTGCTGCTCCACCAGCCCACCCATGGTCATGACCTGGGTGCGGATGTACTCCAGTTCGGCATTGAACTGGCCGGAAATATGTTTATTAAGATTTAGGTTATCCATGGTATCTCCTGATTGCCCAATAGGTTAGAGCCTGAAAGCAGAAGGGCAATCAACCGTAGCGGCCAGTAATATAATCTTCAGTTTGCTTCTTAGCGGGCTTGGTAAACAGATCGTCCGTGTTGCTGAATTCAATCAGCTCGCCAAGATACATAAACGCCGTATGGTCGGAGCAACGCGCGGCCTGCTGCATGTTGTGGGTCACGATAACGACGGTGTAATCCTGTTTCAGTTCGGTGATCAGCTCTTCAATACGCCCGGTAGAGATCGGGTCCAGCGCCGAACAGGGCTCATCCAGCAGCAGCACTTCCGGACGAATAGCGATACCGCGCGCGATACACAGACGCTGCTGCTGACCGCCGGAGAGAGAATATCCGCTCTGATGCAGTTTATCTTTGGTTTCATTCCATAATGCGGCTTTGGTCAAAGCCCACTGCACTCGCTCGTCCATATCCGCGCGGGAGAGTTTCTCGAACAGACGCACGCCAAAGGCGATATTGTCATAGATAGACATCGGGAACGGCGTCGGCTTCTGGAATACCATGCCGACTTTGGCACGCAGCAGCGCGATATCCTGGGTATTGGTCAGAATATTATCGCCATCCAGCAGAATTTCACCTTCTGCACGCTGCTCCGGGTACAGCTCAAACATTTTGTTGAACGTACGCAGCAGCGTGGATTTACCGCAGCCTGACGGACCGATAAACGCCGTCACCTGGTTTTTTGTGATATCCAGGTTGATGTTTTTCAGGGCATGGAATTTTCCGTAGTAGAAGTTCAGGTTACGAACTGAAAGCTTACCCGGGGTCGTATTCACCATACTCATCTCGTTCTTTTCCTCGTTCGGCGCCGCGTTTCGCCGCGCCGCAAAAATTAACCGTGTTTATTCTTCGCGAAAATAACGCGCGCCAGAATGTTCAGCAGCAATACGCACAGGGTGATAATCAATACCCCGGCCCATGCCAGTTGCTGCCACTCCGCAAAGGGACTCATGGCAAATTTGAAAATCGTTACCGGCAGGTTAGCGATCGGCTGCATCATGTCGGTGCTCCAGAACTGATTGGAGAGCGCGGTGAACAGCAGCGGCGCCGTTTCCCCGGCGATACGGGCAATGGCCAGCAGGATACCGGTCATAATGCCGGAGACCGATGCTTTCAGGGTGATCGCAGAAATCATTCGCCACTTTGGCGTACCGAGCGCATAGGCCGCTTCGCGCAGGCTATCCGGCACCAGCTTCAGCATATTTTCAGTAGTACGAATCACGATAGGCACCTGCAGCAGCGCCAGCGCAATCACGCCCGCCCAGCCGGAAAAGTGCTGCATTTGCGCAACGACGATGGTGTATACAAACAGACCGACCACAATCGACGGCGCGGAAAGCAGGATGTCGTTAATAAAACGAATGACTTCAGCCAGCCAGGATTTACGGCCATATTCCGCCAGATAAATCCCCGCCAGAATGCCCAGAGGGGTACCGATAACCGTCGACCACAGGATCAACAATCCGCTACCTGCCAGGGCGTTCGCCAGACCGCCGCCCGCCGTATTAGGCGGCGGCGTCATTTCGGTAAACAGCGCCAGGCTCATGCCGTCGATGCCGCGAGTGACGGTGGACATCAGGATCCAGATAAGCCAGAACAGGCCAAACGCCATGGTCGCCATCGATAGCGTCAGGGCGAGGCGGTTTTTCATGCGGCGTTTCGCCTGCATTTTGCGACGGGATTCCGCCAGCTCTGCGGTGGTTTGTAATTCAATCGTCGCCATTAGCGTGCCCCCTCGTTCTTAGCCAGGCGCATGATCATAAACTTTGATGCGGCCAGAACAATAAAGGTGATAACGAACAGAATCAGACCCAGTTCCATCAAGGCTGCAACGTGCAGTCCGGTTTCCGCTTCGGCAAACTCATTCGCCAGCGCGGAGGTGATGCTGTTACCTGGCATATACAGCGAAGCGCTATCGAGCTGGTAGGTGTTGCCGATAATAAAGGTTACCGCCATGGTTTCCCCCAGCGCGCGCCCCAGTCCGAGCATCACCCCGCCAATCACGCCGTTTTTGGTAAAGGGCAGAACGATACGCCAGATAACTTCCCATGTTGTACAACCGATACCGTATGCGGACTCTTTCATCATTACCGGCGTCTGTTCAAAAACGTCACGCATAACGGCAGCGATGTAAGGAATGATCATGATGGCCAGAATGACGCCGGCCGCCAGAATGCCGATACCAAACGCCGGACCCGCAAAGAGCGCGCCAACGAACGGAATGGTCGACAAAACGTTGCCAACCGGCTCCTGAAAGTAAGTCGCAAACAGTGGAGCGAAAATAAACAGACCCCACATGCCGTAAACGATACTGGGGATGGCGGCCAGCAGTTCAATAGCGATACCCAGCGGGCGCTTCAGCCAGGCGGGTGAAAGTTCCGTCAGGAACAGCGCGATACCGAAGCTCACCGGTACGGCGATCAGCAGCGCGATAAATGAGGTGACCAGCGTCCCGTAAATGGGCACCAGGGCGCCGAAAATCTGGTTTGGCGCATCCCACTCTTTGGTCCACAGAAAGGCAAAGCCAAATTTCTCAATGCTTGGCCAGGACGAGATGATAAGGGAGACGATGATGCCGCCAAGCATCAATAGCACAATCAGCGCCGCCAGTTTTACCAGCACGCTGAAAATTATGTCACCCTTTTTCCCCGGAGGGTTAAATGCCGGCTTGGTTGCAGCCATACGTTACTCTTCAGTTTCGGGCCAGAAAAAATCGTAGTTTACTGATCTTTCTGGCAAAGGTAATGCCATACCCTAAATAATTCGAGCTGCAGGCAGGTAGCAAGCTTGTTCACCCTGGTCACATAGCGTATCTATGCTCCCGGGATGAACAAGCGCTGCCATCGTCCCTGTAACTCGACGTAAGACGGGTATTAGTACAGCGCTTTACCGCTGCTGTCCTTTACGTTGGTCTTCCATGCTGCGCGAACTTGCTCAACCACGCTATCCGGCAGGGTGGCATAATCCAGCGCATTAGCTTCTTTACCGCCGTTCTTATACGCCCAGTCGAAGAACTTCAGCACTTCAGCGGTTTGCTCTGGCTTGTTGGAAGCCTTGTGAACCAGGATGAAGGTGGTAGAAGTGATCGGCCAGGCATTGTCGCCTTTCTGGTTAGTCAGATCCTGTGCAAAGGATTTGCTCCAGTCGATTTCTTTCGCCGCGTTAGCGAAGTTGTCTTCCGTCGGGCTCACCGGCTTGCCATCGGCAGACAGCAGTTTGGTATAAGCAAGGTTGTTCTGTTTCGCGTAGGCATATTCTACGTAGCCGATTGAGCCCGGCAGACGCTGAACGAACGCGGCGATGCCGTCGTTGCCTTTACCGCCCAGCCCGGTCGGCCAGTTAACGGTTGAACCCGCGCCGACTTTAGATTTCCACTCTTCGTTCACCTTCGCCAGGTAGCTGGTGAAAACGAAGGAGGTGCCGGAGCCATCCGCACGGCGAACAACCGCGATGTTCTGAGAAGGCAGCTTCATACCTGGGTTGAGCTTAGCAATCGCTTCGTCATCCCATTTTTTGATTTTGCCCAGGTAGATATCACCCAGCGTTTTACCGTCAAGCACCAGCTCGCCTGATTTCACGCCAGGCAGGTTGATCGCCAGCACCACGCCGCCGATCACGGTCGGGAACTGGAACAGACCTTCCTGAGCCAGTTTGTCGTCAGCCAGAGGGGCATCAGAGGCGCCGAAATCTACGGTGTTGGCCGTAATTTGTTTTACGCCGCCAGAGGAGCCGATACCCTGGTAATTGATTTTATTACCCGTTTCCTTGTTATAGGTATCTGCCCATTTGGCATACACCGGCGCGGGGAAAGTTGCGCCAGCGCCAGTCAGGCTTGCTGCTGCAAAAACAGAGAAAGCACTCATCGATAAGGTCGCGGCGACAACTGTTGCGACGGTGGTACGCATAACGTTCATAATGTCTCCTGCTGGATTCGTAAACCATTGTTTCGAAGCTATGGTGAGCAAAATAGGACAAACAGGTGACAGTAAAATGTACGAATTATTACAGTTTTATGACAAGCCAAAAGGCGGGATTTTACGATAAATAAAAACAATACAAATCATATTGTTAATAAAGATAATGAGGAAAATATTGCCGAAAAATTTTATTTTTATGACGGCAAAAAAGCGTCGCAAAAATGACAGACTGTCATAAAGCGGGTGGGATCTCGCCGTTCGCCGCAAATAAAAAGGGCTGCCGGATGGCAGCCCTGTCACGATGTAAAAACCGTTATTCCACGGTCACCGATTTCGCCAGGTTACGCGGCTGATCGACGTCAGTTCCTTTGATCAGCGCGACGTGATAAGCCAGCAGCTGCAGCGGTACAGTATAGAAGATTGGCGCGATCACCTCTTCAACGTGCGGCATCTCAATGATGTGCATATTATCGCTGCTGGTGAAACCCGCATCGCCGTCAGCAAAGACGTACAGCTGGCCGCCGCGGGCGCGAACCTCTTCAATGTTAGATTTCAGCTTTTCCAGCAGTTCGTTGTTCGGCGCGACCACAACCACCGGCATTTCTGCATCAATCAGCGCCAGCGGACCGTGCTTCAGCTCGCCAGCGGCATAGGCTTCCGCGTGAATATAGGAGATCTCTTTCAGCTTCAGCGCCCCTTCAAGGGCAATGGGGTACTGATCGCCACGTCCGAGGAACAGCGCGTGATGTTTATCAGAGAAATTCTCAGCCAGCGCCTCAATGCGCTTGTCCTGCGAGAGCACCTGCTCAATGCGGTTCGGCAGCGCCTGCAGGCCATGCACGATATCGTGTTCAATCGCGGCATCCTGGCCCTTAAGACGCGCCAGTTTCGCCACCAGCATCAGCAGAACGGTCAATTGCGTAGTGAAGGCTTTAGTCGAAGCGACGCCGATTTCCGTCCCGGCATTGGTCATCATCGCCAGATCGGACTCCCGCACCAGTGATGAACCCGGCACGTTACAAATCGCCAGCGAGCCCAGATAGCCCAGCTCTTTAGACAGGCGCAGACCTGCGAGGGTGTCCGCCGTTTCACCGGACTGCGAGAGGGTGATCATCAGGCTGTTGCGACGCACGGCCGATTTACGATAGCGGAACTCAGAAGCGATTTCGACATCACACGGCACACCGGCCAGCGATTCAAACCAGTAACGGGAAACCATTCCTGAGTTGTAGGAGGTACCGCAGGCGATGATCTGAATATGCTCAACCTGAGACAGCAGCTCGTTAGCCTGCGGGCCCAGTTCGCTTAAATCAACTTCACCGTGGCTAATGCGCCCGGAGAGGGTATTTTTGATCGCGTTCGGCTGCTCGTAGATCTCTTTCTGCATATAGTGGCGATAGATACCTTTATCGCCTGCATCATACTGCAGACTGGATTCAATATCCGGGCGCAGCACTTCGGCGCCGGATTTATCAAAGATAGTGACCGAACGACGGGTGACTTCCGCAATATCCCCCTCTTCGAGGAAGATAAAGCGGCGGGTAACCGGCAGGAGCGCCAGCTGATCGGAGGCAATGAAGTTTTCTCCCATCCCCAGGCCAATAACCAGCGGGCTGCCCGAACGAGCGGCCAGCAGCGTACCCGGATCGCGGGAATCCATAATCACGGTACCGTAAGCGCCGCGAAGCTGCGGGATAGTCCGCAGAACAGCATCACGCAGGGTGCCGCCTTGTTCCAGCTCCCAGTGAACCAGATGCGCAATAACTTCGGTGTCAGTCTCAGAGGCGAAAACGTAGCCCCGCGACTGCAGCAGCTCGCGCAGCGGCTCATGGTTCTCGATAATTCCGTTATGCACGACCACAATATGGTCAGAAACATGCGGATGCGCGTTGCCTTCAGAGGGTTCGCCGTGCGTCGCCCAGCGGGTATGGGCAATTCCCGTCCCACCGTGCAACGGATGTTCCTCCAACGCCTGGGCCAGCATCTGGACTTTCCCAAGGCGACGAACGCGGTTCATATGACCTTCGTTATCGACGACTGCCAGACCGGCGGAGTCATAACCGCGGTATTCCAGACGACGTAAACCTTCGAGAAGGATTTCAGCAATATCACGCTGCGCGACTGCGCCAACAATTCCACACATAGTTTTTCATTCCGATTTTGGCTGTATGCCATACGTTGTCGGTCAACCTGTTTACCCGTTTTTCCGGGCGCCCCGAGCCTTGTAGAGAGTGGGGTTATTTTTATGGGCACTGCCGTGGGGGGAGGATTATTTTATCCCCTCACCCCGCTCTTTCCCCCAAAAGGGCGAAAGAGAAAAGCGTTACTTCTTCTTCACCGGGCGCTGCCAGCCCTGTTTATGAACCTGCGGCACGCGGCTTAAAACTAACTCATCGTCGGCAACGTTGCGCGTTACCGTCGTTCCTGCAGCAATGGTGACTCCCTTGCCGATGGTCACGGGAGCGACCAGCTGGCTGTCCGAACCAACAAACACGTCATCGCCGATCACCGTTTTATGTTTATTTGCGCCATCATAGTTACAGGTGATGGTGCCGGCGCCGATATTGACGTTATCGCCAATCTCAGCGTCTCCGAGGTAGGAAAGATGCCCGGCTTTCGTGCCTCTCCCCAGACGCGCCTTTTTAATTTCGACAAAGTTGCCGACGTGCGCGCCTTCCAGGAGCTCCGCGCCAGGGCGCAGCCGTGCGAACGGCCCGATAGTACAGGCGGCCTCAAGATGAGCATCTTCCACTACGGTATAAGGACTGATCTCGCAGTCATCGCCAATGGTACTGTTCTTGATCACGCAGCCGGAGCCGATCTTCACCCGATTGCCCAGTACAACATGCCCCTCGAGAATAACGTTAGTATCTATTTCGACATCGCGCCCGTGTTTCAGCACGCCGCGCAGGTCAAAACGCGCCGGATCGCGAAGCATTACGCCTGCGAGCAGAAGTGCCTCCGCCTTTTCAGACTGCCAGACGCGTTCCAGGCGGGATAGCTGCAGCCGGTTATTCACGCCTTCCACTTCGCTTAGGCGCTGAGGATGGACTGCCGCGATTTCGCGACCTTCGGCATAGGCCATGGCGATAATATCGGTAATGTAATATTCGCCCTGCACGTTATTATTGGTCAGCTTAGCCAGCCAGCGTTTGAGATCCGCCCCGTTGGCGACCAGAATTCCGGTATTAATTTCCTGAATCCGACGCTGCTCTTCGCTGGCGTCTTTATGCTCAACAATGCCGGTTACCGCGCCGTTATGGCGCGTAATGCGACCATAGCCGGTCGGATCGTCCAGCTTCACCGTCAGCAAACCGATGCCGCCCTGCGGTTTCGCTTCTCGCAGGCGCTTTAATGTTTCGACGGAAATCAACGGTACATCGCCGTACAGCATGAGGATATCTTCATCATCTTTGAAGAACGGCGCCGCCTGCTGCATGGCGTGGCCGGTACCCAGCTGTTCAGCCTGTAAGATCCAATTTAGCTTATCTTCGTGCAGCGTCTGGCGAAGGAGATCGCCGCCGTGCCCGTAGACCAGATGGACAGCGGAAGCACCTAATTCTTTAGCCGTATCAATGACATGCTGAACCATTGGCTTGCCGGCCAGCGAATGCAGCACCTTGGGAAGATCGGAATACATGCGGGTACCCTTGCCTGCGGCAAGAATCACCACGCTCATCGGACTGTTTGACATACGCATCCTGACTGCTGTGAGAACGAAAAGTAAAAGCCTTTCACGTTGAAATATCTACATATTTTTCATCATGAAACGAGACGGAGATAAAACGCGCAGGCTTCACGCAATACATCATTTTAGGGGGCTATTTTTAGTCAGCGCAAACCCGTTTCGCGCAAAAAAATCATTTTTATGAGGGGGTGGCCAGGCTATCCCTCTGCTTTTGCTGTTTTTTTGGCGGGTAAATAAAGAAAACCCATAAAATAAAACACAGTTTTAATATTCATTAATTGTGACGTAATAAATAGAAACGCCATTTCATTTTCCTGATAATGCCGATTAATAATTACCCAGGAGAAAAGAATGAATAACAAAATACCTTTGGCATTAACCCTTTGCAGTACGATGATCGCGCTACCGCTGCAGGCCAACGAAGGCCCTCAGTGGCGCGCTATCGCCTTCGGGCAATCCACGGACAGCAATTTTTCCTCGAATGTTCTGCCTGAAAAGATTGGCGTCAATGATGTCACTATCGCCGGTAAAAAACTGACGCCGCAGGACGTCGCCGATCTCAGCCAACCCATTACTATTGAAAGCCGGGGAGGTAAAATTGCCAACTCCCACGACGGACTGACCTTCTTTTATACCCAACTTCCGACCAGTCAGAATTTTATCCTGCAGGCAACGGTGACCGTCAATCAGTTTGGCCCGGAAAATGGCGCTCGCCCGGCAGCACAGGAAGGGGCAGGACTGCTGGTGCGCGATGTAATAGGAGTTCCGCGTCAACAGCCGCTGAAGGTCGGTTATGAAGAGTTCCCGGCGGCGTCCAATATGGTGATGAACGCCATTATGACGCAGGATAAAAAAGATCACTCGCATATTAAGCTGCAGGCTATCAGCCGGGAAGGGATAACCCAGCCGTGGGGCAATGCGGGGGCATCAATAAAGCGTCAGAGTTATAAAGAAAAAATCGATATACAGCAAACGCCGACGTTCCAGCTCAGGCTGGAACGCACCAACGACGGGTTTATTACTTCCTGGGCAGCGACGGGCAGTGAAAAATGGGTAAGCCAGCAGGTTCCTCACGCCGATCTGATTGCTCAACAGGATAAAGAACATTACTACGTCGGTTTTTTTGCTTCTCGTAACGCTAAAATCACCGTCAGCAACGCCTCGCTCACCACGTCAGCGGCAAATACTGTTCCCTCTGCGCCGTACATCGCTAAAAGCTGGCCGCCGGTCATGCAAATTGCCTCGGGAACAAAAAGCCAGGACAAAAAGTACATCCTACAGGCGCGTACCAATAGTGACGGGCGCATCACCGTTCGCCAGGATGAAGTGGTGATCGGGCAGGATAAAGCCGTGAAAGCCGGTGAGATGTTTACCCAGCCTGCCGTTCTGAAAGATAAAAGCACGTTCGAAGTTACCTTTACGCCGACCACCAGCGCAAAAACGCTGACCCAGACGCTGACGGTGGAACAGAGTGCCAATATCACAGGCAATACGCTCTATGCTGCACCTGAGGGGCAAGCGCAGGCCAAAGGCACGGCAGAGTCGCCGTTGGATTTAGCCTCCGCCGTCGAGCTCGTACCCGCTGGCGGGGAAATTATATTAGCCGCCGGAGACTACCCGCAAACCGTCATCCCTCTGAGCGCCAGCGGCCTGAAAGACAAAACCAAGACCCTGAAAGCCGCCGGTAAAGCGGTAATACACGGGCTACTGCTGGATGCCAGCTACTGGCATATCGTTGGAGTAGATATTACGGATAAGAGCCTGCGCATACAGGGTAGCCATAACCTGATTGAGAACGTCACCGCTTATCGTAACGATGATACCGGCATTCAAATTTCCTCACCGGCGGATGTAGGACGCCCGCTGTGGGCCAGCTATAACCGGGTGGTGAATTCAGAATCCTTTAGCAACGAAGATCCAGGAAAAATAAACGCCGATGGCTTCGCTGTAAAAATGCGCGTAGGAGAGGGGAACCGGCTGGAAGGCTGTTACTCGCACGATAACATCGACGACGGTTTCGATCTGTTTAATAAGATTGAGGACGGTGCAAACGGCGTTGTGGTGATAGAGAACTCTATTGCCCGCAATAATACCAGCAACGGTTTTAAGCTCGGCGGGGAAGGGCAGCCGGTTGCTCATGAGGTACGTAACAGCATCGCCATCGGGAACCATCTCGACGGTTTCACCGACAACTTCAATCCCGGCAAGCTGGTGGTGGTCAACAACGTCGCGGTGGATAACCAGCGCTTTAACTACCTGTTCCGCCCAAGTCCATACGGCGCGCCGGAAACCCAGGGCACGTTCAGCGAGAACCTTTCCTTACGTAGCCAGCCGGGGAAATATGACGATGCCGTTGTCGGGAATATCGACGATAGCAACTACTTTATCCACGGTGGTAAAAGCATCAACGCTCAAGGAAAAAGCATTAACAGCGCCGATTACCAGACTCTGGCGCTGCCTGACCCGCTAATACGTGAGGCTGACGGCAGCTTCAATACCGGTAACTTCCTCAGCCGTAATTAACCCCGCTATACGTGAAAAACATAAAGGTCGCCCTGGGGCGACCTTTTCACTTTCTGTCTGTTTCACACCGCATGTGTTGTCGTTTTAGTTAGCGGTACAGCGCAAAAACAGCCTGGAAAGTTGACTTCTTAGTGGTTGAACGTACCGAAGGTTACGTTCATAGCACTGAAGAAAGCGACGATTTTATTAAGCAGTTTCATGATCTCTTCCTGGATAGTGATTACGTTTTATGATGCATTTTTTGTGACTCACGTCACAAAACAAAGTCTACGCTGCATTCTCCAAACGATCAACAAAAACGAGACATTCATCACAAATTTTTTAAACCATCTTTTTAGTTTTGTTATTTCTGAAACGAAGCCATAAAAAAAGCCAGCCTGGAAACCAGACTGGCTTTTTAACTTTCAAGCCGGTGTTACATCGCTTTTTTGGTCAACTCGATAACGCGCAGTTTAGCGATCGCTTTGGCCAGTTCCGCGGACGCCTGAGCATAATCCACGTCACCATGAGAGCTCTTAATGTGCTCTTCAGCCTTACGTTTCGCTTCCAGGGCTCGCGCTTCGTCGAGATCCTGGCCACGAATTGCCGTATCAGCCAGAACGGTCGTGCTACCCGGCTGCACTTCAAGAATGCCGCCTGACAGGTAGATAAATTCTTCGTGACCGTGCTGCTTAACGATGCGAATCATACCAGGCTTAATGGCGGTGAGCAGCGGCGCGTGCCCCGGGTAAATACCCAGTTCACCTTCGCTACCCGTTACCTGGATTTTCTCGACCAGACCAGAGAACATTTGTTTCTCTGCGCTGACGACGTCCAGGTGGTAAGTCATTGCCATATCACCCTCCGATTAAGGCGTTAAAGTTTTTTGGCTTTTTCCACGGCTTCGTCGATAGAACCGACCATGTAGAACGCCTGCTCCGGCAGGTGATCGTATTCGCCTTCCATGATGCCTTTAAAGCCACGGATGGTGTCTTTCAGGGAGACGTATTTGCCCGGAGAACCGGTAAATACTTCTGCCACGAAGAACGGCTGGGACAGGAAGCGCTGAATCTTACGTGCGCGAGCTACCACCAGTTTATCTTCTTCAGACAGTTCATCCATACCCAGGATGGCGATAATGTCTTTCAGTTCCTGATAACGCTGCAGGATGGACTGAACGCCACGAGCGGTGTCGTAGTGCTCCTGACCAACAACCAGCGGATCCAGCTGACGGCTGGTGGAGTCCAGCGGGTCAACTGCCGGGTAAATACCCAGAGAAGCGATCTGACGGCTCAGTACCACGGTTGCGTCAAGGTGCGCAAAGGTGGTGGCTGGAGACGGGTCAGTCAAGTCATCCGCAGGTACGTATACCGCCTGTACGGAAGTGATAGAACCCGTTTTGGTGGAAGTGATACGTTCCTGCAGAACGCCCATCTCTTCCGCCAGAGTCGGCTGGTAACCTACCGCTGAAGGCATACGACCCAGCAGTGCGGATACTTCAGTACCGGCCAGGGTGTAACGATAGATGTTATCGACGAACAGCAGAACGTCACGACCTTCGTCACGGAACTTCTCAGCCATGGTCAGGCCGGTCAGCGCAACGCGCAGACGGTTTCCCGGCGGCTCGTTCATCTGGCCATACACCAGGGATACTTTATCGATAACGTTGGAGTCGGTCATTTCGTGGTAGAAGTCGTTACCCTCACGAGTACGTTCACCTACGCCCGCAAACACGGAGTAACCGGAGTGCTCGATCGCGATGTTACGGATCAGCTCCATCATGTTTACGGTTTTACCTACACCCGCACCACCGAACAGACCAACTTTACCGCCCTTCGCAAACGGACACATCAGGTCGATAACTTTGATGCCGGTTTCCAGCAGTTCCTGAGAGTTTGACAACTCTTCGTAGGAAGGCGCTGCGCGGTGAATCGCCCAACGCTCTTCTTCGCCGATGTCGCCTTTCATGTCTACCGGTTGGCCCAGTACGTTCATGATACGACCCAGCGTTGCTTTACCTACCGGGACTTCGATCGGATGCTCGAGGTCTTTGACTTCCAGACCGCGACGCAGACCGTCGGAAGAACCCATGGCGATGGTACGAACAATACCGCCGCCGAGCTGCTGCTGAACTTCCAGCACCAGATTCTCACTACCATTTTGTACCTCAAGAGCCTCGTACACGCGCGGTACGGCATCCTGAGGGAATTCGACGTCGACCACGGCGCCGATTACCTGGACAATTTTTCCAGTAGCCATCTTGAATCCTCTACGAATTAACCTGGTTATACCGCGGATGCTCCACCGACGATCTCGGTGAGTTCCTGAGTAATGCTGGCCTGACGAGCTTTGTTGTATACCAACTGCAGCTCTTTAATCAGGCTGCCGCCATTGTCGGTCGCGGCTTTCATCGCCACCATACGTGCGGCCTGCTCGCTGGCCAGGTTTTCTACCACGCCCTGATAAACCTGAGATTCCACATAACGACGCAGCAGGGTATCCAGCAGCGCTTTCGGATCGGGTTCATACAGGTAATCCCAGGATTTACGCTTCAACTCACCATCTTCTGAAGCCGGTAACGGCAGCAGCTGAGTAATGGTTGGAACCTGAGACATGGTGTTAATAAATTTGTTGCTGACAATATACAGCTTGTCCAGACGGCCTTCATCGTAGGCCTGCAACATCACTTTTACCGGACCGATCAGTTCGGACAGGGATGGGTTATCCCCCATACCCGTCACCTGGGCGACAACATTACCGCTAACGGAATTAAAGAAAGACACGCCCTTCGAGCCGATCATTGCGAGTTCGCACTGAACGCCTTTATCGGACCATGCTTTCATTTCCGCCAGCAGCTTTTTGAACAGGTTAATGTTCAAGCCACCACACAGACCACGGTCGGTAGACACCACCAGGTAGCCCACGCGTTTAACGTCGCGTTCTTCCAGGTAAGGGTGCTTATATTCCAGATTACCGTTCGCAAGGTGACCGATCACTTTGCGCATTGTATCTGCATAAGGACGGCTGGCTGCCATGCGCTCCTGCGATTTACGCATTTTGGAAGCGGCGACCATTTCCATCGCTTTAGTGATCTTTTGCGTGTTCTGGACGCTTGCGATCTTACTACGTATCTCTTTTGCGCCGGCCATGAGCTTCTCCTCAATGCCTTGCGGCCTGCCCTAAAGCAAGCCGCCAGACTTTACCAGGATTGGGTTGCTTTGAAGGAATCGAGGATGCCTTTCAGCTTGCCTTCGATTTCGTCGTTATAGCCACCGGACTGGTTGATCTCTTGCATCAACGGAGCGTGATCACGGTCGACGTAAGCCAGCAGAGCGGCTTCAAAGCTACCGATTTTCGCCAGCTCTACATCCGCCAGATAACCACGTTCTGCCGCGAACAGAACCAGAGACTGCTGCGCAACGGACATCGGCGCATACTGTTTCTGTTTCAGCAGTTCAGTTACTTTCTGACCGTGGTCCAGCTGCTTACGGGTTGCATCGTCAAGGTCAGAAGCAAACTGCGAGAACGCCGCCAGTTCGCGATACTGTGCCAGCGCGGTACGAATACCACCGGACAGTTTCTTCATGATCTTGGTCTGAGCTGCACCACCAACACGGGATACGGAGATACCCGGGTTAACCGCAGGACGAATACCGGAGTTGAACAGGTTGGTTTCCAGGAAGATCTGACCATCGGTAATAGAAATTACGTTGGTCGGAACGAACGCAGAAACGTCACCCGCCTGGGTTTCGATAATCGGCAGAGCGGTCAGAGAACCGGTTTTACCTTTCACTTCACCTTTGGTGAAAGCTTCAACGTATTCGACGTTAACACGTGCAGCACGCTCCAGCAGACGAGAGTGGAGGTAGAATACGTCGCCCGGGAATGCTTCACGTCCAGGTGGACGGCGGAGCAGCAGGGAAATCTGACGGTAAGCAACGGCCTGTTTAGACAGGTCATCATAAATGATCAGCGCATCTTCACCGCGGTCGCGGAAGTATTCACCCATTGCGCAACCGGCATACGGAGCCAGGTATTGCAGCGCGGCGGATTCAGATGCGGTTGCAACCACAACGATGGTGTTAGACAGCGCGCCGTGTTCTTCCAGTTTACGCACCACGTTAGAAATGGTGGACGCTTTCTGGCCGATTGCCACGTAGACGCACTTGATGCCGGAATCACGCTGGTTGATGATGGCGTCGATTGCCAGAGCGGTTTTACCGGTCTGACGGTCGCCGATGATCAGTTCACGCTGACCACGACCGATTGGGATCATGGCATCAACGGATTTATAACCGGTCTGCACCGGCTGATCGACGGACTGACGTTCGATTACGCCCGGAGCGATAGCTTCAACGGCAGAGAAGCCGTCGTGCTCCAGCGGGCCTTTACCATCAATCGGTGCACCCAGGGTGTTAACCACACGTCCCAGCAGGCCGCGGCCAACCGGAACTTCAAGGATACGGCCAGTACATTTAACCTTCATGCCTTCGGCGAGGTCAGCATACGGACCCATCACAACCGCACCAACGGAGTCGCGCTCCAGGTTCAGTGCGATAGCGTAACGGTTACCCGGCAGAGCGATCATCTCACCCTGCATACAATCGGCCAGGCCGTGAATGCGGATAACACCGTCACTTACAGAAACGATAGTACCTTCGTTATGAGCCTCGCTCACAACATTGAACTGAGCAATGCGCTGCTTGATCAGTTCGCTGATTTCGGTGGAATTCAGTTGCATGCTCCAGTCCCCTTAAGACTGCAAGACGTCTGCAAGGCGTTCAAGACGGCCGCGTACGCTGCCATCAATGACCATATCACCCGCACGGATGATAACGCCTGCCATTACAGACTTATCGATTTTGCAATTCAGCTTAACTTTGCGTGACAGACGTTTTTCCATCGCGCTGGTGATTTTCGCAAGCTGTTCTTCGCTCATCTGAGCGGCAGAAATAACTTCTACCTCTGCGGTTGCCTCACTGGCAGCGCGCAGGTGAATGAACTGCTCAAGAACATCAGGGAGCGCATTCAGACGACCATTTCCAGCCATTACCCGAATCAGGTTTTGACCGTTTTCGTCCAGTTGCTCACCACAAACCGCGATAAACGCATCAGAGAGCGATTCCGGCGCCAGCGCGCCAGAGAGTAGCTCTGCCATTTGTTCGTTTTTAGTCACTTCAGCGGCAAACGCCAGCATATCCTGCCAGCGCTCTACGCTTTGGTGTTCGACGGCAAAGTCAAAAGCTGCTTTGGCGTAGGGGCGAGCTACCGTTACAAATTCAGACATCAGCCCCTCCCTCCTTACAGTTCAGCGACAAGTTTATCCACGATGTCGCTGTTAGCAGCTTCATCCACGGAACGTTCGATGATCTTCTCGGCGCCAGCAACAGCCAGGATAGCGACCTGCTTACGCAGCTCCTCGCGAGCACGTTTACGTTCGGCATCGATTTCAGCCTGCGCCTGTGCGACGATTTTAGTGCGTTCCTGTTCTGCTTCAGCTTTGGCTTCGTCCAGAATCTGAGAGCGACGCTTGTTCGCCTGCTCGATGATTACCTGGGCTTCCGCTTTCGCTTTTTTCAGCTGGTCGGTCGCGTTGGCCTGTGCAAGGTCCAAATCTTTCTTAGCGCGTTCTGCAGAAGCTAAACCGTCAGAAATTTCTTTCTGGCGCTTTTCGATGGCAGCCATTAACGGCGGCCATACATACTTCATGCAGAACCATACGAAGATAACAAACGCGATGGCCTGGCCGAGGATTGTTGCGTTCATGTTCACAGCACAATACCTCTTAAAAAATAACTCTGTGGCTTAGGTTTCTTTCGAACAACTTACTACGCGACGGCGAACATCACGTACAGACCCAGACCTACAGCGATCATCGGGATAGCATCCACCAGACCCATAACGATAAAGAACTGAGTACGCAGCAGAGGAATCAGATCCGGTTGACGCGCTGCGCCTTCCAGGAATTTACCCCCGAGGATGCCGATACCGATCGCAGCACCGATTGCCGCCAGACCCATCATCACAGCGGCAGCCATGTACAGCAGATCCATATTCAGGTTTTCCATGACAGTCTCCAGTTTGTTTCAGTTAAAACGTAGTATGTTGGTAAAAAATCAATGCTCTTCAGATGCCATCGACAGATAGACGATCGTCAGAACCATGAAGATGAAGGCTTGCAGCGTAATAATCAGGATGTGGAAAATGGCCCACGGCACATTCAGAACCCACTGTGACCACCACGGCAACAGACCAGCAATCAGAATGAAAATCAGCTCACCGGCATACATGTTGCCGAACAGTCGCAGACCCAGAGATACAGGTTTAGACAGCAGGCTTACCCCTTCAAGGATTAAGTTGACAGGAATGAACGCCCAGTGATTGAACGGCTGCAGGGTCAGTTCTTTAACGAACCCGCCCACGCCTTTCATTTTGATGCTGTAGAAAAGAATCAGGATAAACACGCCAAGCGCCATCGACAGGGTGATGTTGACGTCCGCAGACGGAACCACGCGCAGTGCTGGCAGGCCGAAAATGTGTTCACCGATGTATGGCAACAGGTCGATAGGCAGCAGGTCCATCAGGTTCATCAGGAATACCCAAACGAACACGGTGAGGGCCAGCGGAGCGATAACCTTGCTCTTGCCGTGGTACATGTCTTTAACGCTGCCATGGACGAAGCCGATGATCATCTCGATAAAGGTCTGGAATTTTCCCGGTACGCCGCTGGTCGCCTTTTTGGCTACGCTACGGAACATAAGCAGGAACAACAGACCAAGCACCACCGAGAAGAACATGGAGTCAATGTTGAGCGTCCAGAAGGTGGCCGGGGGGTTATGCGGATCCACCAGCGAGAAAGTACGCAGGTCCAGCTGAAGGTTATTCAGATGGTGTCCTATGTATTCCTGCGGCGTCATATTTTCTGAAGCCATGATGCCTTTTACCCTTTGTTGTTAATTACAGCTGGCGCCAGAACTTGTACCACCAGCACCAAAACCCACGTCACTATCAGCGGCAAAAACACCACTTTGAAAACCGCCAGCGCCACCGCCAGAAGGGCGAAGGTCAACAACACCTTGAAAGCTTCGCCGAGAGCGAAGGTCCAGGCCACTCGGCCTTTAGCAGGTGTATGCGCCTGATGACGCCAGGCAAAAATCATAAAAATCATATTTGGCAAAAGAACCGCCAAACCTCCGCTAACGGCGGAGATGCCCCAGAAAGGGTCTTTGAGGCTGAACAGCAGTCCACTTGCTATTACCGCCAGTAACTGAATAAACAGAAGCTTACGAGCAACGTTTCGACTCAAGAGCGACACTGACATCACGTATTTACTCCTGCTCCCTTCGAGGTATGTCGCGTGTCGTATAAAACGTCCTTTAAGACGAAGAGTCAAGCATCAAAAAGCGGACAAATTATACGGTGACGCCCCGTGATTTCAAACAATAAGTAGCAAAATAGTGAATAAATGTTTAATTATTTTCCGACTGACAACTTTTCATGCATTTCACCAATCTGTGAGCCGTCATGCAAAACTGCAAATACCGCGAAAACACGGCTATTAAAGCGTGCATCAGATCACATAATAAACATTTTTCGTGAAATCGAATTAATTCTGTACATAAAACTCAATTTTTTATCCAATTGATATTCAACATAAAAAGTGGGTGTTCTTTCTAAAACAATCCCATATACAATAAAAACCTTTTATTGACATTCATAATAAAAATTTAACATCAGTATGAAGTGCAAGCAGCGAGATTTTTAGCGTACTGATATTTTCAATGTTGACTATTCTCCTGGTAAAGCAACAGCGCAAAGTTAACCGAAAGAAAAACCATGGTAAAGACAAGGTTAAATCTTGTCCGATACTACCCTGCCGTGACTTTTATTTTTGTAACATGCACAACCCGGCTTTTTTTCACATTTTTTGATAAAAATTAAATCATTTTTGGCTGGATCACCACAAGGTGACGCTCACCATCCAGCTGAGGAACATGCAGTTCGAAAACATCACTAATGGCAAACCCTTCCGGAAGATTGGCCATTTCATCTTCTTGCGCTAACCCTTTGAGCGCATAGAAGTGACCGTCCTGCGCCGGTAAATGATGGCACCAGCTCACCATATCATTCAGCGACGCAAAAGCGCGGCTGATCACGCCATCAAACGGCGGTTCAGCCGGAAACGTTTCCACGCGGCTTTGTACCGGCGTGATGTTATCCAGTTTTAACTCATGCTGGACCTGTCGCAGGAAACGTACTCGTTTACCGAGGCTATCCAGCAGGGTGAAATGAGATTCAGGGCGTACGATAGCCAGCGGGATCCCCGGCAGACCCGGTCCGGTACCCACATCGATAAAACGCGTTCCTTTAAGGTATGGCGCAACAACAATGCTATCGAGAATGTGGCGTACCAGCATCTCATCCGGATCGCGAACCGAGGTCAGGTTATAGGCCTTATTCCACTTATCCAGCATGCCTACATAGGCGACCAGCTGATTTTTCTGGTGATCGGTAAGTGAAATACCCGCTTCATCAAGCAGACGAGAAAGTTTGTTGATCACGTTCGGTACCTGTTTAAAAACAATGAGCCCGGAGGCGACGCGCTTACCGGGCTGGATATAAACCAGGCGGATATCTTATGCGCTATCCGCCAAATGTATCGTTCAGGGAAAGTCAGGCGCTACGGCGCAGCATTCCCTGCTTTTTCAACCACACCAGCAAAATCGAGATTGCCGCAGGCGTAATGCCGGAAATACGCGATGCTTGCCCTATTGAAGACGGCTTGTGGTCGTTCAACTTAGCAATGACTTCGTTCGACAGCCCATTCACCTGGCGATAATCAAGCGTGGCAGGCAGCAACGTGTTTTCATTGCGCTGCTGTTTCTCAATCTCATCCTGCTGGCGCGCGATGTAGCCTTCGTATTTTACCTGAATTTCGACCTGTTCCGCGGCCTGCTTGTCTTCAAGACCCGGCGAGAATGGCGACATCTTCACCAGCTGTTCGTAGGTCATTTCCGGACGACGGAGCAAATCTTCACCGTTAGCTTCGCGAGACAAAGGCGCCGTCAGCTGTGCATTAACTTCAGCGGCGCTTTCCGCCAGCGGATTTACCCAGCTGGATTTCAGGCGCTGACGTTCACGTTCAATACTCTCAAGCTTCTCGTTGAAACGCGCCCAGCGTTCATCATCTACCAGACCCAGTTCACGGCCTTGCTCAGTCAGGCGCAGATCGGCGTTGTCTTCACGCAGCATCAGGCGGTATTCCGCACGTGAAGTAAACATGCGGTACGGCTCTTTGGTACCGAGCGTACAGAGATCGTCCACCAGGACACCAAGGTAGGCCTGGGAGCGACCCGGCGCCCATCCCTCTTTCTCGGCAGAGAAGCGGGCTGCGTTCAGGCCTGCCAGCAGGCCCTGAGCGGCCGCTTCTTCATAACCGGTAGTGCCGTTAATCTGGCCCGCAAAGAACAGGCCATGGATAAATTTACTTTCCAGCGTTGGTTTCAGGTCACGCGGATCGAAGAAATCGTACTCGATAGCGTAGCCGGGGCGAACGATTTTTGCATTTTCCATCCCCTGCATTGAGCGGACAATTTGCATCTGGACATCAAACGGCAGGCTGGTGGAGATGCCATTTGGATAAATTTCGTTCGACGTCAGTCCTTCCGGCTCGAGGAAGATCTGATGCTGATTGCGATCGGCAAAACGCATCACCTTGTCTTCGATCGAAGGACAGTAGCGAGGGCCGATCCCTTCAATCACGCCGGCATACATCGGGCTACGATCGAGGTTATTGCGGATCACGTCGTGGGTTTTCTCGTTGGTATGCGTGACATAGCACGGTACCTGACGCGGGTGCTGGGAAGCATTCCCCATAAACGAGAAAACCGGCATTGGATCGTCGCCGTGCTGCTGAGCCAGAACGCTGAAATCAATGGTCCGCGCATCAATACGCGGTGGGGTACCGGTTTTCAGGCGGCTGACGCGTAGCGGCAGTTCACGTAAACGGCGAGACAGCGGGATCGACGGAGGATCGCCTGCGCGACCGCCGCTGTAGTTATCGAGTCCGATATGGATCTTACCGTCGAGGAATGTCCCTACGGTCAGCACTACCGCTTTGGCGCGGAATTTAAGCCCCATCTGGGTAACAGCACCCACCACGCGATCGTTCTCAACAATCAGATCTTCAACGGCCTGCTGGAAGATCATCAAATTAGGCTGATTCTCCAGGGCCGTGCGTACGGCTTGCCGATAAAGCACGCGATCGGCCTGAGCGCGAGTCGCCCGTACGGCTGGGCCTTTGCTGGCGTTTAGTATCCTAAACTGGATACCGGCATGGTCAATGGCCTTCGCCATCAGGCCGCCAAGCGCATCCACTTCTTTTACCAGGTGTCCTTTCCCAATGCCGCCAATCGCCGGGTTGCAGCTCATTTGCCCCAGCGTGTCGATATTGTGTGTCAAAAGCAGAGTCTGTTGACCCATTCGCGCTGCGGCCATTGCGGCCTCAGTGCCTGCATGACCCCCGCCAATGATGATGACGTCAAAAGGATCCTGATAAAACATGGTGGTATGCCTCGCATAAAGCGGTTTGAAAATGGATTGAAGCCCGGGCCGTGGATTCTACTCAACTTTCGCCTTTCGAGAAAGCGCCGGGATCCTGAGTATTAAAAAGAAGATCTTTTATTTAGAGATCTGTTTTATTGTGATCTCTTATTAGGATCGGCTTGTCTTGTGGATAAGTCGGATCCACGATTTAAGATCAATCGTTTAAGAAGGATCGCTTTCTGTGAATGATCGGTGATCCTGGTCCGTATAAGCTGGGATCAAAATGAAGGGTTATACACAGCACAAAAATCAGTCTGCGGTTATACTTTGGATAACTACCGGTTGATCCAAGCTTTTAAGCATAGTTATCCACAGAAGAAAGTATGATCTTTACAATTCTCAGAGCAATTTTTGCCAGGATCCCAGCCAGACCTCAGCCGGATCTTCCGGAATTTCATGTTCGAGGACGTTAATTTTTAGCGTTTCGCCAATCTGTTTTGCCCCGCAGGCCTTCAGCGCCGACTCCAGCTTATCAATCGCTCCGCAGAAGGTGTCATATTCACGACTACCGATACCGACTGCGCCAAAATGGACCGCAGAAAGGTCGATCTGCTTTTCCTGAAGCGCTTCATAAAAAGGCAGCAGGTTATCGGGAATGTCGCCGGCGCCATGAGTAGAAGAGATAACCAGCCAGATCCCTTCCGCCTGTAGATCGTCAATCAGCGGGCCGTGCTGAATAGTCGTGCTGTGACCAGCCTCTTCCAGCTTTTCCGCCAGATGTTCTGACACATATTCTGCGCTACCCAGCGTACTGCCGCTGATAAGAGTTATCTCTGCCATGATCGCCCGCTCCACTTTTCCAGAGTGGCGTATTGTACGCTGTGAGCGAGCTGGGATCTACCTGTGGAAAAATGTGGGATTAAATAGTCCGTTCACGGGCGGATGGTACGCATGATCGGGTTTTGCAGCACGATGAGCGTTTCGGTGGACTGAATTTCATCAATTGTTTGGATCTTGTTGATAAGTACATGCTGGAGCGCATCGATCGATCGGCACATGACTTTTATAAAGATACTGTAGTGCCCGGTGGTGTAATACGCTTCGGTAACCTCATCCAGACTGTTTAACCTCGCCAGCGCCGAGGGATAGTCTTTGGCGCTTTTCAGAATGATGCCGATAAAACATCCCACATCGTAGCCCAGCTGCTTTGGGCTCACGTCAATGCGTGCGCCAGTGATAATTCCGGCCTGCTTCATCTTCTCCACGCGAACGTGAATGGTTCCCGGACTGACGCCAAACTGTTTTGCCAGTTCAGCATAAGCGGTGCGCGCGTTGGCCATTAAGGCCTCAAGGATGCCGCGGTCCAGATTGTCGATCTGATAATTTTCCATAGGTTTTTCTTATGAAGTTTGACGAATCTTTCTATTTTAGCCTCAAATTTTAATGAATCAAAATCGATGCAGGCTTTTTGTTGTGGGATTATTGAATTGCAGCGCTGTTTTGTTGCTTAATCAATGGCAACAGGACGCAGGAGTTATAAAAAATGAAAACCGCATACATCGCAAAACAACGCCAGATTAGTTTCGTTAAGTCACACTTTTCCCGTCAGCTTGAAGAGAAGCTCGGCCTGATTGAAGTTCAGGCGCCGATCTTAAGCCGCGTGGGCGATGGAACTCAGGATAACCTTTCTGGTTGCGAAAAAGCGGTTCAGGTTAAAGTGAAAACACTGCCAGACGCCCAGTTCGAAGTGGTTCATTCACTGGCGAAGTGGAAGCGTCAAACCCTGGGACAACACGACTTCAGCGCGGGCGAAGGGCTGTACACGCACATGAAGGCCCTTCGCCCCGATGAAGACCGATTAACGCCCATCCATTCCGTTTACGTTGACCAGTGGGACTGGGAGCGCGTAATGGGTGACGGAGAACGCCACTGCGGAACGCTGAAATCGACCGTTGAAGCGATCTATGCCGGGATCAAAGCTACCGAAGACGCCGTCAGTAAAGAATTTGGCCTCAAGCCGTTTTTGCCGGAGACGATCCAGTTTGTTCATAGCGAGGAGCTTTTAAGCCGCTATCCGGATCTTGATGCCAAAGGTCGTGAACGGGCGATTGCTAAAGAGCTGGGGGCGGTATTCCTGATCGGTATCGGCGGCAAGCTTTCCGATGGTCAGCGCCACGACGTTCGCGCGCCGGATTATGATGACTGGAGCACGCCGGCTGCTGAAGGCTATGCCGGTCTGAACGGCGATATTCTGGTATGGAACCCGGTTCTGGAAGATGCCTTCGAGCTCTCTTCAATGGGGATCCGCGTGGATGCCGAAGCGCTGAAGCGCCAGCTTGCGATTACCGGTGATGAAGATCGCCTGAAGCTGGAATGGCACCAGGCGCTGCTGCGCGGAGAGATGCCGCAGACTATCGGCGGCGGCATTGGTCAGTCTCGTCTGACGATGCTGCTCCTGCAGCTTGACCATATCGGCCAGGTACAGTGCGGCGTATGGCCGACACAGGTTCGTCAAAGCGTTGCCGCTCTTCTTTAATGCGTGATTAACGCCGCCAGCGTCGCAGCAGGCGGCTACGCAGCCCGGTATCAAAGCGCCAGATATGATCGAAAATGCGCATAATACCGGGCTTGCCGTGTACCGACATCGCCACCGCATGAAAGCGATGCTGATGTTTATGCTGTAGCTCTCCCACCTTATTGATCACCTCATCCGGCAAGCGCTGTGCGATAAAATCTGAAATGACTACCGCATCGGCATCGATCCACTGCGGATTCTGCATACGCTCAATCACTGCCCGGAAACAGCTGGCCAGATCGGTGCCGCCACGGAAGCGCTGGCTCAGAAAGCGGATCGCCTGTTCCAGCCCCTGCGGGCCGGTAAGTTCGTAATGCACCACCTCGCTGGAAAACAGCATAATAAAGCAGCGGCGGTTATCCGCCAGAGCGACCCGCATTAGCGCCAGACAAAACGCCTTGGCGCACTGTTCATTAAAACCGCCCATTGAGCCGGAAGTATCGACGCAGACGATAAAGGGTCCGCGCGGCTGTTCATCAAAATCCTGGCGAGTGACCGGCCGTTCGGTGATCTTTTCTTTCCACGCATCGCCGTGAAGCCGATAGGTCAGCAGCTGCTTTTCAACCAGCTTACGATAGAACTCGAACTCCAGCTCGGTGATACCGAGGGTAGCCAGCTCTGGCGGCAACAAACGCAGAATATCGTCGCTCTGCTGAAGCCCGTCCACCTGTTCCGGAACAGTGGCCGGTTCGCGCACCAGGCTGCGAAAGGTTTCCATCGGCGCATCTTTTTTCGGCACCGCTTTCGCTTCACGTGAGCGTCCCAGCTGTTCAGCGAGCTGCATGAGCTCGGGTTGTTGGCTTAGAAAGTCGCCGTAGCGCACGATCAGCTGATAGTCGCCTCGCTTCAGCTCGCCAGCGCTCATGTCCCACAGGTGCCCCGCCGCATTGTCATTTTCCACCAGCACCGGCTCCAGCTGGCCGCTGAGGGTCATGCGTTCCTGAACTTCGCTCAGTAGCTGATCGCGCTCTTCATCCAGCAGTTGCTGATTAAGGGAGGTTGCCTGCACCACCAGACTCAAGCGCCAGCGCTGGAGGAATAACGTGTGCAGCGCTGGCGTAAAGGTGCTGTTGTTATCCACCAGCTGCTGGGCCTGGCTGGCAAAAGGGGAGTGCAGCTTATGCAGCTGGCTCAAAATTTGCGGAAGCTGGACGATAAACTGCGAGGTAGAAAGCCGCTGTGATTGCTGATAACACTGAACCTCCGCATCCAGCTCGGGGGGGATATTGGTCTCTTTAAGTCGCGATCTGACCGCTTCCCGCCAGCGCGGAATGTCGGCGGCGATAATATTTTTTAGGCGCGGGAATTTTTCAAAGAATACCGCCAGTTGAGGTGCCGCCAGCAGCGCCAGCAGCATCTCATCGATCATACCCTCTTCGCCGACTGCCAGCATGACATTCAGCATGTCCAGCGTCATGACTGACGCGCCTGTTTAATCTGCGTTCCGACGTCCTGCAGGCTGGCCTCAATGCGTCCCAGCCACTCACCGGGAATAAACAGACATTTCTGCTGTTCGCTGAAGCGGTTATGTTGCTGATGCCATTCGTCGTCCAGCGCTTCCAGCTGCTGCCGGATTTCGGCCGGCATATTTTCCCGCGATTCGCTACCGGGCAGGGAAAGTCGCGACCCCTGTAAGCTGACATCGCGCACGACCAGATGCTGGCTGGTATCGACATCCATATTCAGCGGCTGGGCAAAACCGATACCGTTGAGCTTGCCACGAATCTCACCCCCTTTCTCCAGCCAGTGAGCAAGCTCTTCACGAACAAACGTAATATGAATCACTTCCAGGTCGTGCAGCTTAAGCGGCTGCTGGAGGAGCAGCGTCAGCGTGGGTTCCTGCACTTCAGCGGGCAGTTCATAATGAGGTTTACGGCTGAACATACCGCCAAGACGGTTTACTTTTAGCGCGGTTTTATCGCTTTGCTGCTGTTGAAGCTGAATACGTCGTTGGATAATCGACCCCAGGCGAGTGAGCATTGCCTGCTGCTGCCAGGCGTGGCTGGTCATTAAGGTCTCCAGCTGCGCGGACATCAGGTTCATTGTCTCAATATTGTGCCACAGGCAATCTTTCAGCAGGATCAGGTCTATTGGCGCGATAGTGTCGCGGCCGCTGAAAAAGGCGCTGGCCTGCAGCAGACGAATGGCTTTTTTCCACCGACGATCTGAGACGTACGGCGCGTTCGGCAGCGTATCTAACTGCTGGCGCAGCTGGAAAATAAGTTCAAAAACGCTGTCCGGCAGCTTAACGCTGCCGATATCCTGCTGCCATTGCTGAAACTCCTCGTCGCTGACCTGTAGATTCGCCGGGACGGGGTTACTGTTCTCGTCCTGCTGGCTTATCAGCATTGAGCGGAAGTTGGTTTTATCCTGAACCTTATCCAGCCATAAACGGATAAGCATCCGATCGTATAGCGCCTCCAGGCTGTTGTCTGCTTCGGGGAGTTCGTTCGACGCCGCCACCAGCAGGCGCATAGGGATTTTTTCTTCGGTTGCCCCGTTGCGGAAATGACGTTCGTTTATTGCCGTCAGCAGCGTATTGAGGATCGCCGGGCCAGCTTTCCAGATCTCATCGAGGAAAACAATTTCGGCTTCCGGAAGATAACCCGCGGTCAAACGCTCGTAGCGTCCTTCATCTTTTAGCGCCTGAATGGAGAGCGGGCCAAAAACTTCTTCCGGCGTGGAAAAACGCGTCATCAGGTACTCAAATGCGCGAGCCTGCTGGAAGGCGAATTTTAGGCGTCGGGCGATCAGACTTTTGGCGATGCCCGGTGGACCCAGCAGAAAAACGCTCTCGCCGCTGAGTGCGGCAAGCAGGCAAAGGCGAATGGCGTGGCTGCGTTCGAAGAGTCCTTTTTCCAGAGCGGCGCTGAGCCGGGAAATTCTTTCTGCCAGTAAATGTGATTGAGCCATAATAGAGTTGCGTGCTTTTTAGAATGTCGTTGTTAGGTCGAGTATAGATGTTTGCTTAGGGGTGGTAATAGCCTGAAGAATCGATTTATTTTCTTTGAGTCAGGTTAAGATGATGTCAGTTAGGGGTACGATTCAGCAAATAATCGTGCATACTGTGCGCTTTTTGTGGGCCAAGGGACTAGGCACACATTTGTTTTATAAACGAAAAGACTAGTCTATGAGCACTGATAATAAGCAATCGCTGCCGGCAATAACGCTGGCGGCAATCGGCGTGGTATACGGCGATATCGGTACCAGTCCACTGTATACACTTCGTGAATGTCTGTCCGGCCAGTTTGGCTTTGGCGTTGAGCGTGATGCTGTTTTTGGCTTCCTGTCGCTCATTTTCTGGCTATTAATTCTCACCGTATCACTCAAATACATCACCTTCGTGATGCGGGCAGACAATGCCGGCGAAGGCGGGATCCTGACGTTAATGTCGCTGGCGGGGCGAAACACCTCCGCGCGCGCAACCTCCATCCTGGTGATCCTTGGGCTTATCGGCGGCAGCTTCTTTTATGGCGAGGTGGTGATTACGCCTGCCATCTCGGTGATGTCGGCGATAGAGGGGCTGGAAATTATCGCCCCGGACCTGGATACGTGGGTGGTCCCCATATCCATCATTGTTCTGACGCTGCTATTTGCCATTCAAAAGCACGGTACCAGCATGGTCGGTAAGCTGTTCGCGCCGATTATGCTGATCTGGTTCCTGCTGCTGGCGGTACTGGGCGCGCGCAGTATCTTTGCTAACCCGGAAGTGCTGCAGGCGCTGAATCCTTACTGGGCGGTACACTTTTTCCTCGAATATAAAACCGTCTCGTTTGTGGCGCTGGGCGCGGTAGTGCTGTCGATTACCGGCGTGGAGGCGCTGTACGCGGATATGGGGCATTTTGGAAAACTGCCGATTCGCCTGGCCTGGTTTTCGGTAGTACTGCCTTCACTGGTGCTTAACTACTTTGGTCAGGGCGCGCTGCTGCTCAAACACCCGGAAGCGATTAAAAACCCGTTCTTTCTGCTGGCGCCCGAGTGGGCGCTCATTCCCATGCTGATTATTGCCGCCCTGGCGACGGTTATCGCTTCACAGGCGGTTATCTCCGGCGTCTTCTCGCTAACCCGGCAGGCGGTGCGCCTGGGGTACCTGTCGCCGATGCGGATTATTCATACTTCGGAAATGGAGTCCGGGCAGATTTATATTCCGTTTATCAACTGGCTGCTCTATATCTCGGTGGTCATCGTCATTGTTAACTTTGAGCACTCCTCGAATCTGGCGGCGGCTTACGGTATTGCGGTGACGGGGACGATGGTGCTGACCACCATTCTGTTCACGACGGTAGCGCGTCAAAACTGGCACTGGAATAAGTTCGTTGTGGCGCTGCTGCTGGTTGCCTTTATGTGCATTGATATCCCGCTCTTCTCCGCGAACCTCGATAAAATCGTCTCCGGCGGCTGGCTGCCTCTGACCCTCGGCCTGGTGATGTTTACCATCATGACCACCTGGAAAAGCGAGCGTTTCCGCCTTCTGCGTCGGATGCATGAGCACGGTAATTCTCTGGAAGCGATGATCTCTTCTCTGGAGAAATCGCCGCCGGTCCGCGTTCCGGGTACCGCCGTCTATATGTCGCGGGCGCTGAACGTCATTCCTTTCGCGCTGTTGCATAACCTTAAGCATAATAAGGTGCTGCACGAGCGGGTGATTTTGCTCACGCTGCGTACTGAAGATGCGCCGTACGTGCATAACGTTCGTCGCGTACAGATTGAGCAGATTTCGCCATCGTTCTGGCGCGTCGTAGCCAGCTACGGCTGGCGGGAAACGCCGAATGTCGAAGAAGTTTTCCACCGCTGTGGGCTGGAAGGCCTGAGCTGCCGGATGATGGAGACCTCCTTCTTTATGTCTCATGAGTCGCTGATCATCGGCAAGCGGCCATGGTACCTGCGCCTGCGCGGCAAGCTTTATCTTCTGCTGCAGCGCAACGCTCTGCGAGCGCCTGACCAGTTCGAAATCCCGCCGAACCGGGTTATTGAGCTCGGCACCCAGGTTGAAATCTGATGCGCTAAAGCCCTTCTTGATGAAGGGCTTTTTGTTTATTTGAACGCTTCTGGCTTTAACTCTTCAGGCTTGCGAAACGTTTCGATGGCGATCACAATTCTCACATCTGGTGATGGTTTTCTGTTCTCTTATTGCTAATACTTATACCAGCGAAACGTTTCGCTAGTGGAGTAAAAGAGAAAATGAAAAAAGGTACCGTCCTCAATGCTGAAATTTCGTCGGTCATCTCCCGCCTGGGTCATACCGATACGCTGGTAGTTTGCGATGCCGGGTTACCTGTTCCCCGCAGCAGCGCCCGTATCGATATGGCGTTAACCCACGGGGTGCCCTCCTTCATGCAGGTTCTGGAGGTGGTGACGAGCGAAATGCAGGTTGAAGCGGCTATCCTCGCGGAAGAGATTAAAACGCTTAATCCGCAGCTCCACGCGACGTTGCTCAATCATCTTGAGCAGCTGCAGCAACACCAGGGAAACACCATTGAAATTCGTTACACCAGCCATGAGCAGTTTAAAAAAGAAACCGCAGATAGTCAGGCGGTGATTCGCAGCGGGGAATGTTCCCCGTATGCGAACGTTATTCTCTGTGCCGGCGTGACGTTCTGAGGTCGCCGCTATGGAAGCCTTATTGCAATTAAAAGGGATCGATAAATCGTTCCCTGGCGTCAAGGCGCTCTCCGGCGCCTCGCTAAACGTATATCCGGGCCGCGTGATGGCGCTGGTCGGGGAAAACGGCGCCGGTAAATCCACGATGATGAAAGTGCTGACCGGCATTTACTCCCGCGATGCCGGTTTGCTGCTGTGGCTGGGTAAAGAGACCACCTTCAACGGTCCCAAATCTTCTCAGGAAGCCGGAATTGGCATCATCCACCAGGAGCTAAACCTGATCCCCCAATTGACGATCGCCGAGAACATTTTCCTCGGCCGTGAATTTGTGAATCGCTTTGGCAAAATAGACTGGAAAACGATGTACGCCGAAGCCGATAAGCTGCTGGCAAAGCTGAATCTGCGTTTTAACAGCCAGAAGCTGGTGGGGGATTTATCGATAGGCGATCAGCAAATGGTTGAGATCGCTAAGGTGCTGAGCTTTGAGTCGAAGGTCATTATTATGGATGAGCCCACCGATGCGTTGACCGACACCGAGACCGAATCCCTGTTCCGCGTAATCCGCGAACTGAAATCGCAGGGGCGCGGTATTGTCTATATCTCCCACCGTATGAAAGAGATCTTCGAGATTTGCGATGACGTCACGGTATTTCGCGATGGGCAGTTTATCGCCGAGCGTGAAGTGGCCAGTCTGGATGAAGATCTGCTGATTGAGATGATGGTCGGCCGTAAGCTGGAAGATCAGTACCCGCATCTGGACAAAGCCCCGGGCGCTGTTCGTCTTAAGGTCGACAACCTGTGCGGTTCGGGCGTGGAAAATATCTCCTTTATTCTGCGTCAGGGCGAGATTCTCGGCGTCGCCGGGCTGATGGGCGCCGGGCGCACCGAGCTGATGAAGGTACTGTACGGTGCGCTGCCGCGCAGCAGCGGTTCGGTCACGCTGGATGGACGCGAAGTTGTTACGCGCTCCCCGCAGGATGGTCTGGCCAACGGAATCGTCTACATCTCAGAAGACCGTAAGCGCGACGGTTTAGTGCTCGGCATGTCGGTTAAAGAAAACATGTCGCTGACCGCGCTGCGTTACTTCAGCCGCGGCGGCGGTAGTCTCAAGCACAAAGATGAACAACAGGCGGTGAGTGATTTTATCCGCCTGTTTAACGTGAAAACGCCTTCGATGGAGCAGGCCATTGGGCTGCTTTCCGGCGGTAATCAGCAGAAGGTCGCGATAGCCCGCGGGTTGATGACCCGCCCGAAGGTATTGATCCTTGATGAGCCGACCCGCGGCGTGGATGTTGGGGCAAAGAAAGAGATATACCAGCTGATTAACCAGTTCAAAGCCGAAGGTCTGAGCATCATTCTGGTCTCTTCGGAGATGCCGGAAGTGCTGGGCATGAGCGATCGCATCATGGTGATGCATGAAGGGCATCTCGGCGGTGAATTCATACGCGAGCAGGCCACCCAGGAAGTATTGATGGCTGCCGCTGTGGGCAAGCTTAATCGTGTGAATCAGGAGTAAAAAAGATGAATAACCCGGCTGTTTCTGGTCGTCGCTACTTCACAAAAGCGTGGCTGATGGAGCAAAAATCGCTGATTGCCCTGCTGGTGCTGATTGCGATTGTCTCGACCATGAGCCCCAACTTTTTTACCGTGAATAACCTGTTCAATATTCTGCAGCAGACTTCAGTTAACGCCATTATGGCGGTAGGGATGACGCTGGTTATCCTGACGTCGGGTATCGACCTGTCCGTCGGTTCTCTGCTGGCGCTGACCGGCGCGGTTGCTGCTTCAATTGTCGGGATTGAGGTCAACGCGCTGGTGGCCGTGGCCGCTGCGCTGGCATTAGGCGCGGCTATCGGCGCCGTGACCGGCGTGATTGTGGCGAAAGGGCGTGTGCAGGCATTTATCGCTACGCTGGTCATGATGCTGCTGCTGCGCGGCGTGACGATGGTGTATACCAATGGAAGCCCGGTAAATACCGGCTTTACCGACAACGCCGATCTGTTCGGCTGGTTCGGGATTGGTCGTCCGCTGGGGATCCCAACGCCGGTGTGGATTATGGCGATCGTTTTCCTGGCCGCCTGGTACATGCTGCACCATACTCGCCTGGGCCGTTATATTTATGCGCTCGGCGGTAACGAGGCGGCAACGCGCCTTTCCGGCATCAGCGTGAATAAAGTTAAAATCATCGTCTATTCTTTGTGCGGCATGCTGGCCTCGCTGGCAGGGATTATTGAGGTCGCGCGTCTCTCTTCCGCGCAGCCGACGGCGGGCACAGGATATGAACTGGATGCGATTGCGGCGGTGGTGCTCGGTGGTACCAGCCTCGCGGGCGGTAAAGGCCGTATTGTCGGCACGCTGATTGGTGCGTTGATCCTTGGCTTTTTGAACAACGGCCTGAATTTATTAGGCGTTTCATCCTATTACCAGATGATCGTGAAAGCGGTGGTCATTTTGCTGGCGGTACTGGTAGATAACAAGAAGCAGTAACTGAGAACTCTACAGGACATCTTAACTATGAATATGAAAAAACTGGCGACCCTGGTCTCTGCTGTAGCGTTAAGTGCGACCGTAAGCGCAAACGCGATGGCAAAAGATACTATCGCTCTGGTTATCTCTACCCTTAACAACCCGTTCTTTGTCTCGCTGAAGGATGGCGCGCAAAAAGAAGCGGACAAACTTGGCTATAACCTGGTGGTACTGGATTCCCAGAATAACCCGGCCAAAGAGTTGGCTAACGTTCAGGATTTAACAGTTCGTGGCACCAAACTGCTGCTGATCAACCCTACGGATTCCGATGCGGTGGGTAACGCCGTGAAGCTGGCTAATCAGGCGAAAATTCCGGTTATCACCCTCGACCGTCAGGCGTCAAAAGGCGACGTGGTAAGCCATATTGCATCTGACAACGTGCTGGGCGGTAAGATGGCCGGCGACTATATCGCGAAGAAAGTCGGCGAAAGCGCGAAGATCATTGAACTACAAGGCATTGCCGGGACCTCCGCGGCGCGCGAACGTGGCGAAGGTTTCCAGCAGGCCGTTGCTGCGCACAAGTTTAACGTACTGGCCAGCCAGCCGGCAGATTTTGACCGTACCAAGGGTCTGAACGTCATGCAGAACCTGCTGACGGCGCATCCTGATGTGCAGGCGGTATTTGCCCAGAACGATGAAATGGCGCTGGGCGCGCTGCGTGCGCTACAAACGGCAGGCAAATCTGATGTGATGGTTGTTGGATTTGACGGCACGCCGGATGGCGAAAAAGCGGTTAATAGTGGCAAACTGGCTGCGACCATCGCCCAGCTACCGGAGCAGATCGGCGTTAAAGGCGTTGAGACCGCCGATAAAGTGCTGAAGGGTGAAAAAGTGGATACCAGCTACCCGGTTGAGTTGAAACTGGTCATTAAGCAATAATGTGCGATTCGGATCGGCGACGGTCCGAGGGACAACATAATAAAGAAAAGCAGGGCATGCGCCACCGGATCCCGGTGGCGCGCTTTCCGGGAATATTGATTATGAAAACCGCAGGCAAACTTGTCGTCCTTGGCAGTATCAACGCCGATCACATCCTGAATCTCGACGCCTTCCCAACGCCTGGTGAAACCGTTACCGGTCATCACTATCAGGTCGCTTTTGGCGGTAAGGGCGCAAACCAGGCCGTTGCTGCCGGACGCAGCGGGGCTAATATTTCCTTTATCGCCTGTACCGGCGATGACGACATTGGCGAGCGCGTTCGTCACCAGCTAGAAAGCGACAATATTGACGTTTCGCCGGTCAGAGCCGTCACCGGAGAATCAACCGGCGTGGCGCTGATCTTTGTTAACGCTGAAGGTGAGAATACTATCGGTATTCATGCCGGTGCTAATGCCGCGCTCTCCGTTGCGCAGGTTGATGCGGAAAAAGAGCGTATTGCTGGCGCGCAGGCGCTGCTGATGCAGCTGGAATCACCGCTGGAAAGCGTACTGGCCGCGGCGAAAATCGCTCACCAGAATCAAACCTCAGTCATCCTCAATCCGGCGCCGGCACGTGAATTGCCCGATGAGCTGCTCACGCTGGTAGATATCATTACCCCTAACGAGACCGAAGCGGAAAAGCTCACCGGCGTGCGCGTGGAAAGCGACGATGATGCGGCAAAAGCCGCCAAAGTGCTCCATGATAAAGGTATCGGTACGGTGATCATTACCCTTGGCAGCCGTGGCGTATGGGCCAGCTGCGAAGGTGAAGGTCGTCGGGTGCCCGGCTTTAAAGTGCAGGCGGTAGATACCATAGCCGCTGGCGATACCTTTAATGGTGCGCTGGTCACCGCGCTGCTTGAAGGTAGTGAACTGGCGCAGGCGATTCGTTTTGCCCATGCCGCCGCCGCTATCGCCGTCACCCGCAAAGGGGCCCAGCCCTCCGTGCCCTGGCGAAAAGAAATAGACGAATTTTTACGTCAACAGGGGTAACGCTTGGCCACCATGAAGGATGTAGCCCGCATAGCGGGCGTTTCCACTTCGACGGTTTCTCATGTCATCAACAAAGATCGTTTCGTTAGCGAAGCAATTACCGCTAAAGTCGATGCCGCGATTAAAAGCCTGAACTACGCGCCGTCTGCGCTGGCGCGCAGCCTTAAATTAAACCAAACCCGCACCATAGGCATGCTTATTACCGCCAGTACCAACCCGTTTTATTCGGAGCTAGTGCGCGGCGTGGAACGTAGCTGCTTTGAGCGAGGCTATAGCCTGGTGCTGTGTAATACCGAAGGCGATGAGCAGCGGATGAACCGTAATCTTGAGACGCTGATGCAAAAGCGCGTCGATGGTTTACTCCTGTTGTGCACTGAAACTCATCAGCCTTCGCCGGAAATTATGCAGCGCTATCCTTCTGTACCGACGGTGATGATGGACTGGGCGCCGTTCGACGGCGATAGCGATCTGATTCAGGATAACTCTCTGCTCGGCGGCGATATGGCGACCCAGTATCTGATTGACCAGGGCTATAGTCGGATTGCCTGTATCGCGGGTCCGCTGGATAAAACGCCAGCCCGATTGCGCCTGGAGGGATATCAGGCTGCGATGACTCGAGCCGGACTTGCGGTACCGGAAGGATATGTGATTAGCAGCGATTTTGAATTTGGCGGCGGATTCAGCGCCATGCAGACGCTGCTGACGCTGTCAGAGCTACCGCAGGCAGTATTTGTCGGTAACGATGCGATGGCGGTGGGCGCCTATCAGGCCCTTTACCAGAGCGGCCTACGTATTCCGCAGGACATGGCGCTGGTGGGTTATGACGACATCGAATTGGCGCGCTATATGACGCCGCCGCTAACCACAATTCATCAACCGAAAGATGAGCTGGGCGAACTGGCCATCGATGTGCTGATTCACCGCATGGCCGATCCGGGACAAAAACAGCAGCGCGTGCAGTTAACGCCTGAGCTGGTGGTTCGTGGCTCAGCCTAACGCTTATGCCGCTCTTTAATCAGGTTGCGGCCATCTTTTGCTCTTAATAAAGTAAATACCAGCGCCGATACCACGGTGATAGCCCCCATGGTAATAAAGGTGTAATGAAATTGCTCAATGGTATTTGCGCTATCAAATCCTTCATAAAACCTCAGCACCGCCGCGCTAACGGCGACCCCGAGACTGATAGAGAGTTGCTGAGTAACGGCCAGCATGCTGTTGCCGCTGCTGGCGTTTTCATCGGTTAAATCGGCGAGCGTGATGGTATTCATTGAGGTGAACTGAGTGGACATCGCCATCCCCAGAACGAATAGCGGCAGCAGCAGCATCCAGATCGACAGATCCGGAGATTGCAGCGAAAACTGAGCAATCATCAGGCCGATGAATACCGTGACCCCAACCAGCGTTTTACGGTAGCCGAACCAGCGAAGTATCTGGGTGACGGTTGATTTCGCAATAATGGAACCGATAGCCGTAGGCGCAATCATGCAGCCAGCAATAATCGCCGGATAGCCGAAGCCAACCTGGAGCATCAGCGGCATCAGGAACGGAACGCAGCCGGTGCCCAGGCGCGTGGCCAGGTTTCCCGCGATCCCAACAGAGAAGGTATGCGTCTTAAATAAGGATAGCGAAATGAGCGGTGTGGGATGACGGCGAGCGTGGCGAATATAGGCCCACATTAAAACGATGCTCAGGGCGATAACGGCCAGAGCCATCCAGGTGGCAACAATCTTCTCGCCAAACAGCTCGATTCCACTGGAAAACAGCACCAGGCTCAGGCCAAAGAGGATAAAACCGAGCGTGTCGAAGCGCCGTCGTGGCGTGGTGAAATCCGGCATGTACTTGCGAGCGTAGACGATTCCGATAATGCCGATGGGAATATTAATCAGGAATATCCAGTGCCAGCTTGCCCAGGTCACCAGTACGCCGCCGAGCACGGGGCCGAGGATAGGGCCGACCAGGCCAGGCATGGTGACGAAGTTGAGTACCGGCAGCAGTTCGCTGCGCGGATAGGCGCGCAGTAACGCCAGCCTCGCAACCGGCATCATCATCGCTCCGCCGATGCCCTGAATGACGCGGAAGATAACCAGTTCCATCAGGGAGTTGGAAAGCGCGCAGGCCAGGGAACCGAGGGTAAACAGGCTGACGGCGATGATAAATACTTTCCGCGTGCCGAAGCGGTCGGCCAGCCAACCGCTGACCGGGATAAGCATGGCTACCGTCAACGTGTAGCTGATAATGGCCGATTGCATCGCAAGCGGTGAACGGTTAAGGCTATGGGCGATAGCGGGAAGGGCCGTATTCAGAATGGTAGCGTCAAGCGCCTGCATAAAAAAAGCCATCGCTGCGATCCATGGCAGCCCGGCCATACTGCGGGCTTTCTTTTTGGTCATTCGATACCTTTACTATTTGTCGGAATGGTTGGGGGCACTCAACAACGCCTGGCAGGCGCTCAGCGCTCGCAAGCCGTCGCTATCCAGAATGGCATCAACGATTGCCTGATGGAGATCCAGCTTCACCACTTCATTTTGGGTAATCGAAGTGAAGTAGGTGTGGTAAACCGAATGAAATAAAGAAGCGAAAGAGGTCAGGAAAGGATTGCCGCTCATTTCATATATATGTTCATGCCAGGCCATATCGACCTCAATCCAGCGCTCGCGCTGAAAGTTCCTCTTTAGCTCAACCATCTCCTCCATCAAAGCGTTGAGTTGAGCCTTCTGCTCCGGCGTGCCTGAGGTTGACGCCAGAAAACAGGCTTGGGGCTCCAGGCTTTCGCGCATAACGAGAAAATGGCCGACAACTTCAGCGAAATTATCTTCCGTTAACCACCATGCGAGTAGTTCTTTATCGAGAAAGTTCCAGCTGCTGCGGGGCATCACCCGCGTTCCGATCCGTGGACGAGGTAAAAGCATCCCTTTCGCAGCAAGCGTTTTAACCGCTTCACGCACGGCCGTACGGCTCACGCCAAACTGCTCACCCAGTTCCATCTCTCCGGGAAGGATACTTTCTGGCGGGTATTCCCCGGTCAGGATTTTTTGAGCTAGTTTCTCCGCTAATACCCAGGAGATGTTCTTTTGTGCCGCCAACTGCTGTGCGCTTAAAGACATAAATGCCGTTCCTTTCTCTTTTTTACCTTATCAGTATGCCATCTGGCGGCGTGCTTCGTTGGTTAAAACGGCAAAACGCCGCTTTTTTGCTACATTACACGGCGTAATGATGAAAAAAGAGGCGGTTGAAAAGTTTTTTGAAATTTCCCCTTGTCACTTCGTAATTACTCCCTATAATGCGCTCCCACTGACACGGAACAACGGCTTACAGCCCGCCGGGTCAGCGGGATTCAGCGATGAATACCGGCAGAGAAAAGCGAAATTAAACGCTTGACTCTGAATGAGGAAAGCGTAATATACGCCACCTCGCAACGGTGAGCGAAAGCCGCGTTGCACT